>ONNY01000045.1 GCA_900319305.1 uncultured Prevotella sp. | reverse complement strand
CGATGATGATTTGATGGCATAACATAACACCATAACATGAAGGATTTTTAATATGACAGAAGTAAGTATGAATAAGAACATGAAACTCTCCGAGCACTTCACGCTCGGGGAGTTGACGAAGACGAGTTATAAGACAGAGGACGAAAACATCCCGAGTCGGGTAGCAATCGAAAACCTGAAGAATCTCTGTGAGAATTGGCTCGAGGATCTGCGATATTCTTACAACATCCTATATAAAAGTACGGTTGCTGAGTCTGCCGCGCTCGACCAAAGGTCGCTTGCTACCCGCTCGGCTTTGCCGCTTGGCTTGTCCAAGAACGGGACGCAAGAAGCACCGTTAATTATAAATAGTGGTTATCGTTCTCCCGAGGTGAATAAGAGGGCTGGGGGAAGTGCTACCAGCAACCACCTGACGGGATGCGCAGTGGATATCCGAGTGGCAGGATTTGAACAGGCGATCCGTTATGCCTCCATTCTCTTGGATATCTCAGACGGTACGAAACAGGATTATGATGAATTATATATCGAAAGAAATGGGGCAGGGCGGTATTGGATCCATTTTGCTGTTCGTCCGAAGGATAACCGACGAAAAGTTGGGTTCCTCCAAATATAAAAAAAGGGGCAAATCATTGCCCCCTTTTTTGCTTTATGCTTTTTGCGCGATGGGCTTGTAGTCCTTCGTGATGATCTCGTAGCAGAGTTTGAACCATACCAAGGTAACAGGGAGTGCTTTCAGCGCATAAGGCTGAACCCACTCTTTTCTTAGGTAGGCGGGAAAGAGATCACTAGGCGAAAGACTCGATAGGACGAACACGAAAATCATCAGGGCAATATCCCATCCCGTTCGCTGCCACGGGGCTGCGGTGTACCAAATGACCACACCAACAAAGGGGGTGATATAACCATTGGACTCGCTGCCTGTAGAGAACAACACCACGAACATCAGCACGGAGGCTAACAGCGTCTGACGGAAAGCCATGTTCTGGTATTGTGAGAATCGTAAATAAGGCAGAGCAAATAACACCAAGCCTGGCACAATAAGCCAGAGATCACTGAAGGCCAATCCTGTGGTGCGATGCACCAAGCCTAACAGGGATATGTTCTGGGCGATGGAGGCTAGGTTCTCGTCATTTTTACCAATAAGGCAGGTGAACCACTCCTGATATTGACTGATGGTATAGTCAGGGCCATGGAACACCATCGGTGCTACAAACATAATAACAGCCCATAAAATCAGCGAACCGATGAACTTACCTTTATGTTTTGAGAAGAAGAAAAATGCTAATCCCACAATACCGTAGAGCTTAACAAAGGTTCCTAACATAATAAAGAAGGCTGCCCAGAAGTCCTTCTCGCGCTCGATACAGTAGTAGGTGAGTACGATGATTGCGGCAATGGCGATGTTGAACTGTTGCATAAAGAGAGCTGTGAGCAGTTCGTGGGCACAAAACCAAAGCAGGAATATCTGTTGCCGCTGGGAGAACTGTGACCATCGGATGGCCACATAGAGGAAGGCTGTGAGGGCGATCGTCCATGCTAATAATCCTATGAAATGGGGCACGACGGCAAAGGGGGCGATCACCAACGAGAAAAACGGGCCATAGTGGTTGATGTCGAAATACTCTGCGGGGTAGGCTTCATAAAGTGAAGTACCATTATAAGCATGCCAGAAAGTCCCCTTAAAAATAAGGAAGTTGTTACAGCGCTCTGGTTTCAGTTTTGTGATGGCACTGACAACTGCCAGCACGAACCATAACCCCATCAATACGCGATGGTCGCGTAGTAGTGGATGGGCCAGAAAAGCATTGATTTTATCTTTCATCTTAGTTTTTTTCAATGATTTGTGTGCAAAGATACAAATAAAATAAGAAATAAGAATTATGATTTAAGATTATTTTCGTATCTTTGCACCGATGAATGACGAAAACAAGATATCGGTAGTTATCAATACCTATAATGCAGAACGTGATCTGGAACGGGTGTTAGATGGAGTGAAGGACTTTGATGAGGTCCTAATCTGTGACATGGAGAGTACCGACAAGACCCTTGATATAGCAAAAAAGTACGGTTGTAGGATTGTGACTTTTGAGCGGAAAACATATAATATTGTGGAGCCAGCCAGAGAGTTTGCTATCCATGAGGCTCGTTTTGACTGGGTGCTGGTTGTGGATGCTGATGAGATTGTAACTCCAGAACTGAAGCAGTATCTTTATCAACGAATAAAAGAGAATGGCTGTCCCGACGGCCTCTATATCCCGCGAAAGAATTATTTTATGGGTCGTTTCATGCGTTGTCATTATCCTGATCATATCCTACGATTCTTCCGTAAAGACAAGACTCATTGGCCTCCTATTATTCATTGTACGCCTGTGGTTGATGGTCGCGTGGAGAAAATCCCTGCTAAAAACAAGGAATTGGCTTTTGAACATCTTGCGAATGATACTGTGGCCGATATCGTGAGGAAAGCGAATATCTATTCTGAGAATGAGGTGCCTCGCAGACGGAAGAAAAACTATGGGGTCTTGGCACTGTTGTGCCGTCCGTTCTATCGATGCTTTAAATCATATATATTGAAACAGGGCTTTCGTGACGGAATGCCTGGATTTATTCATGCCATGCTGGAGGGCTATTATCAGTTTGTGGTAGTAGCCAAATTGTTGGAGGAACGCCTACAGGCGAGATGAAGGTCAGTTCACCAGTCCAATCTTACGTAATATCTTACGTAGCCATGTGTTTGTATGCTCACGTCCCTTATAGTGACGTAACCAACTGCGCCCCAAAACATCTTCTTTCCGACGGAGAATGATTTTAGCGTTGCGTGGCTCTTTCCAGTTGGCAGGTTTACCCATCACACGGGTCATGACCTTGACGCGCTTGTCTGAAAGGAATTTATTAATGACCGACTCATCATGCCAAATAGGCATGATGCCGTTACGGAGATCTGTATCTACAATGGTGTTGCAACTTTCAAGAAGGATAAGGTAGGGTTGTACCTTGCCACCATTAAGGGCACCGGAATAGTAATACTTTGTACTTCCAAGGGGGACACAGGCAGCTGACTCTGGGCGACGCTCATGAGACATTTTTTCAGGATCAGTCTCGATACAGAGGGCAGAGAAGTCTTCATCCATAGGCAGGATCTCTTGGGCAGTAACAGGAGTGACTATCTTTGCGTTGGCATTGAAGAAGAATAGGTAATCGTTGACACTGAGGCGATCCTTAATTCGGCAGAACATCTTGAAACGCAGCAGGGAATTGCAGGGCCATCCCATGTCATCCTGGTGAAACACCTCCACACGGTCGCTGGGTGTGATGGTTGTCTGATCCGTGAATACGTAATAATGCTTCTCGGCTTCTGGCACCAGGTTGGTCTCACAGCTATTGTAAAACTCAGGCCAGAAGCAGGCGTAACGGCCGATACCAATGTATAATATACCAATCTTTGTCATTTCACATTTGTTTATAGTTTGCTCAGAATGCGTTTCCGCTCAGTCTCATCAGGGAAATACTCGATAAATTGCTCACGCGTACGCTTCCAGCGGTTGTGGCTCCATAGCCAAAATTCCGGGTGGCGTATGATAGAGGTTTCAAGCAGACGGTAATATTGCTCTGTGATAGCGAACTTGGGCAGTTCCTTCGTGTTGTCGCATATCTTCACGACCTTCACGACATAGTAACCGCGGCGAGGGCGTTCAATATCGAAGTAATAAACGGAGGTATCGAGGATACGGGCAATGCGCTCAGCACCTGTGTAGGTGGGCGTGTCGTGATTGAGGAACCAGGGCCAATAATGCATGCTGCTGAAACCAGGTACCTGATCGGAAATGTAGCCTGTGACAGAATAGCGTCCTTCTTTCTGCCAGTCGGCGAGTACCTTAAAGGCTTCTTTCATTTCGATGGAATGTGCCTTGAAACGTTCGCGGGAATAGAGAAACAGACGGTCGAAGAGCTTGCTTTCCAGTGGGTGGTAGAGCTGAGCCGCTGTACCCTCAGTAATATGAAGCCCTAAGGAACAGACCCACTCCCAGTTGCAATAGTGTCCCAAATAGACGGTGATACTGCGTTGCTTTTTTAAATCGTTGTTAATTTGTTCAATACCCTCAAAGCGCATACGGTGCATAATCTGCTTCTCCGATATGGAGAACATTTTGACAGTCTCTACCAAATAATCGCAAAACCAACGATAAAAACGATGTTCAATGTCGCGCAATTCTTCTTCTGATTTGTTAGGGAAAGAAGATGAAAGATTCTTGCGGACAACTGCCGTACGGTAACCTACTATCTTATAGATGAACAAATAGAGAACATCTGAAATAAGATAGTGTACCCACAGGGGGAGCAGTGAAAACAGATACCAAATGGCAAAAACGATATAATACATTGCTGCAAAGGTAAGCGTTTTTTCTTAATTATCCAAAAAAGTATCACATTATTTTGTTACCATTAAAAATATTGATTATCTTTGTACACGGTTTTCAGAGTATAGCCTAAAAAGTTGAGCATATGATTTTCGTACATGATAAGGGGCGCATGGCTAACAATATGCTGCAGTATGGGCATGTGTATGCCTGGGGGCGGGCGCATGGGCGCACGACGATGTCGATGCGTTTTGCCTATAAGTATCCTTGGTGCCGACTACAGCCATGAGGAGCTGATGATGCTCGACAGGCGGATGATCGTGGTGACGGGCTGGTATGCGCGCTGGTATGACCTCTTTGAGAAGTACAAGCCGGAGATCAGAGAACTCTTTGCCTTCAATACGGAGATACTGGGTACCTCGCGCCTGAGGATCGGTGAGGGCAATGCCGTGAGAGTGGGCGTCCACGTGAGAAGGGGCGATTATAAGACGCATTTAGGAGGTCGTTTCTATTACGACGATGCCCAGTATGTGGGGGTGCTGAAGCAGTTTAAGACGCTGATGCCTGATACGAAAATCAACTTCTTCGTGTGTGGGAATGATCCGCAGTTGAACAAGGATTATTTCCGTCGGGAACTGACGGAGGAGTTGTGTAAGGTGGAGTTTCCCGATGGCAACCCGGCTGAGGATATGTGTCTGCTGTCACTCTGCGACTGGCTGATCGGCGCGCCGAGCACGTTCTCCCTGGTGGCTGCCATGTATCGTGAGGTGCCGCTCTACTGGATCGAAGACCCGAAAGCCCCCCTGAAAAAGGAAAACTTCAAGAGTTTCAACGAACTTTTCCGCCATATTTATTAACGGTCCCTGAGCCTGCCGAAGGGTTAAGGCTGCAGCCGATCCTCTACCATTCGCGACATGTATTGCTGGATGATGGCCTTCAGTTGCTGTTCCATCCAAGGCTGATCGGGCAGTTGTCCGTTCAGGTTCTTCTGCATGAGTGAGTCGGAGAGGGAATAGACGCCGATGGTCTTCTCACCATCGAACTGAAGCACATGCTCTTTCTTCACATACTGATAGATGCCATTGAGGTAATTGACGGCCCAGGTGTCTTCGGGTTCCGTGTTGAAGAGGTCGATACCGAAGGCGAAGTAGGGCTTCGGATAGTGGAGCATACCCATCACCGTGGGCAGGATGTCGATCTGCTGGGCGATCTTGTCCTGAATCTCAGGCATGCGCGAATCGTTGCCCGGCTCATATATAATAATAGGTGAACAGAAGCCGCCCAGGTCGGTCTGGTAGTAGGCATGGTCGGAGAGGTTGGTGTGATCGCTGGTGAGCACGAAGATGGTGTTCTTGAACCATGGCTCGTGACTGGCCCGCTCGAAGAACTTACGGATGGCCATGTCGGTATAGCGGATGCACTTGTGGATGATAAGTCCCTCTTCGGGATAGACGTCCTTGTATTTCTCGGGCACCACATAGGGATGGTGGCTGCTGGCAGTGAAGACGGCTGTCATGAAGGGCTCTTTCATCTCCGACATCTTGGCGGCGTAGTATTGCAGGAACGGCTCGTCCCAGATGGCCCAGGTGCCGTCGAAGTCGTCGTCGTTGCCGAAGCGTGAGTCGGCATCGAAGTCCTCGCGTCCGTAGTAGTCCTTGAAGCCCGTGGCGTTGGCAAAAGCCTGGAAGCCCATCGAACCGCGCTGGGCACCGTGGAAGAAGGCGGTCTCATACCCCTCGTCGGCCAACAGGCGGGCGATGCCGCTGACATGGTTCATGGAGGCGGGCGTCAGGAAGAACGGCTCTACGAACATCGGGATGCTGGAGAGGATGGAGGGCATGCCGTCGATGCTCTTACGGCCATTGCAGAAGGAATGGGCGAAGGTGACGCTGTGGGCGATGAGGGAATCGACGAAGGGGGTATAGCCCTTGTACCTGCCATCTTCGAGGGATTTGTTCAAAGCACCGATATACTCGCGTCCGAAACTCTCGACGATCAGCACGACGACATTCTTCCTGACGAAGGTGGTATCACTGTCCAGACTGTCGTTGGTCACGATGTCGGGCTCGTGGATCGGACTGTAGATCACTTCCAGATCCTCGGGGCTGAAGTAGTCGGGCACCACGAAGACATCCTTGCCGATGGTGCGATAGAGGGAGAAGGGCGTATTGAGCACCAGGGCTGCCTCGATGGGATGGTCGGCATACTGGTTGGCATTCGAGATGGTGATGGGGCGCACGGCCGTGGTGAAGCCGCCTCGGATGCCTGCCACTGTGAAGGGGGCCACGAAGAGGAGCGACAGGAGCATGGCGACATCATACTGCCACCAGACATAATGGCGCTGGCGGAGGCGCGTGGAGCGATAGCACTTATAGAGGGCCCAGATAATGGCACCGAAGACGAAGACCAGGTAGAAGTGGTTCACCACCTCCTTGAGGAAGATGGAACCCAAGTTGCCCTCATTGGAGAACTCACTGAAGATGGTGGTTGTGGTGCGGCGCATCGTGAAGCGGAAATAGACCGCATCGCAGAGGTTGACGAACAATGCCAGCCCGTTGATGCAGAGGTACACCCATTTACAGATCTGCTGATAGAGGCGCGTCTCCTTCCCATGCCAGGGCAGGAGCATGAGCACGATATAGGGGATGTTGGTGACGAGGATGGCTGAGGTATCGAACACGAGTCCGCCCAGGAACAGTTCCAACAGGTGGCCGTAGGTCATGTCAACGGCGAAGTAGGAGTAGTTGAGTACCAGATAGAGCACGCGGGCCAGGAAATAGACCACATAAGCCAGCATCAGGTTGTAGATGGTGGTTGCGAGCGGGGTCAGGAGTAGAAAACTGCGTTTGTTCATCTTTGTCGCTTATTTGTTTCCTATGGCTTTCAGGTCGGCTGTCGTTGCCTGGAGAATCGCCTTACCCATGCGCTCCAGCCGTTCGGGCTGACTGCTCTCGTTGGTGACGAGGCGCTGGGATTCGAGGTCGTAGGCGATGAAGCCTGTGGAGTCGGCAAGTGAGAAGCCGTTGTTGTAGTTGTGAACGGCGAAGGGGTAGCGGTAGGAGGCACTCAGCACATCACGGCTCCAGCGGAACTGGTCGTGGGGCAGTCTGAGTTGTGCCAACAGGGTGGCAGCCAGATCGGTCTGGTTGCAGAGTTGCGTGATCTTCCGAGGTGCTTTCACAGCACCGCCTGCCCATACCATCGGGATCTTATTGCGCACCTGCAAGGCTTCGGTATAGGGGCCGTAGTCGATGCTGTGGTCGGGCAGGAAGATGATGAGCAGGTTGTCCCACTGCGGCAACTGCTTCAGTCGGTCGATGAAGTCGCCAATGCAGGCATCGAGGTAGTAGAAGGCGTTGGGGATCGACTGGTCGAGTTTTTTCAAGGGCACATCCCAGGGCTCATGCGAACTGAGGGTGGAGAAGCCGAAGAGGTGGCGCGTATGGGTGGCGGAAGTGTCGATGGCGGCGATCTGCTCATAGAGGGTGTTGAAGGTGATATCGTCTCTCACACCCCACTTGGCTGAGTTCTGTTCCTCGTTGGTGTAGTCGGCCTTCCACTGGAGTCGTTCCCATCCCGTCGTGACGAGGAAACTGCGCATGTTGGTGAAGTTGATGTCACCACCATAGAGGTAATAGGTCTGGTAGCCGACTTCGCGCAGGGTGGCCGCGATGCCTGGCAGGTGGTTGGTCTTCTGAGGCATCTTCATGACGGAGGAGGTGGGGAAGGAGGGGTAGCCGCTATAGGTGCAGACGGTGCCGCGATCGGTGCGCCAGGTGTTGCCATAGCAGGCGGTGAAGTCGATACCTTCCTTCTTCAGGCGGCGCAGTCGGGGCATCGCCTTCTCGAAGATGTCGCCGGCACTCTCCATCAGCACGATCACGATATCCGGGCGCGAGGTGGTGAGCAGCGTATCCGTATGAACAGAGGTGGTGGGATAGAGGTCTTTCATCAGTGCGTCGCACTCGTTCTGGCTGAAGAAGTCGTAGTCCACGATGTTGCTGGCGGTCTTCTCAAACGACGACATGAAACTGAACACGGGATTGACTGCCGAGTGGTTCAGGAACTGGTTCTGCGAGAAGTACACCTGGCCGATGTTGGTCGTGGATTCGTCGAGACCACCGCGGATGCCGATGACGATCAAGGGGATGAACAGGATGTTGGTGGCGGTGGCTGCCTCACGGCGGCTGGGATTCTTAGCCCAGAAGGGAATCGCCTTGTAGAGACGGTAGAGGGCATAGGAGCCGAGGAACAGCAGGATGAGGCGGATGGCCATATAGAAGCCTGACACACTCGCCCTGACTTCTGCAGGCGCCTCCAGATATTGCAGACAACTGGCATCGAGCTTGAAGCCCCAGAAGGGGTAGAGACTGGTATCGGCCACGAAGGCGAGCATCAGCATCGTGGCGATGACACCATAGTAGATCCGCAGGATGGTGTGCAACAGACGTTCGTCCCACCACAGGGAGACCAGGGTGATGAGGAATGGCAGGATGAGAAAATAGAGACTGGTGGAGAGGTCGAGCGACAGACCATGAGCAATCACAGCCACCACGTCGCTGACACCAAAGGCATGGCCCTCATAGTTGACGAGCATAAACACCAACTTGGCGGCGATAAAGATCACCACCGTCAGCATAAATACCTTCATCAAATAGATCAGCCTCTGTCTCATGCCTGCATTTCGTGTAACTTCTTGTAATAGCCGTCTTGGGCGAGGAGACCCTCGTGGGTGCCGCGTTCCACGATCTGTCCGTCGTGGAGCACACAGATCTCATCGGCATTCTTGATCGTACTCAGACGATGGGCGATGGCCACGGTGGTACGGGTCTTCATCAGACGCTCCAAGGCATCCTGTACCAGGCGCTCGCTCTCGGTGTCGAGGGCAGAGGTGGCTTCGTCGAGGATGAGGATCGGGGGATTCTTCAGGATGGCACGGGCGATGCTGACGCGCTGACGCTGTCCGCCTGAGAGTCGTCCGCCACGATCGCCGATGTTCGTATCGAAGCCCTGCTCCGACTGCATGATGAAGTCGTAGGCATTGGCAATCTTCGCTGCCTCCTCAATCTGCTGCTGCGTGGCATTGTCCACACCGAAGGAGATGTTGTTGCGGAAGGAGTCGTTGAAGAGGATCGCCTCCTGATTCACATTGCCGATGAGTTGGCGCAGGTCGAAGATGCCGAGATCCTTCACGTTGATGCCGTCGATCAGCACTTCTCCCTCCTGCACGTCGTAGTAACGGGGGATGAGATCGACGAGGGTGGATTTACCCGACCCCGACTGTCCTACGAGAGCGATGGTCTTGCCCTTGGGGATCACGAGGTTGATGTCGCGCAACACCCATTGTTCTCCATACCTGAAACTGACATGACGGAACTCGATCTGGTGCTCGAAACTGGCGATGTGCTTGGGATTTGAGGTCTCCTTGATGGTGTTCTCGGCCATCAGGATCTTATCCACACGTTCCATTGAGGCGAGTCCCTTGGGGATGTTGTAGCCTGCCTTCGAGAAGTCCTTCAGCGGGTTGATGATCGAGTAGAGCATCACCATATAGTAGATGAAGATCGGACCAGAGAGGGTGTGGTTGTTGATCACGAGGATACCACCGAACCACAGCACGATGACAATCATGATGGTGCCCAAGAACTCCGACATCGGGTGGGCGGAAGACTGACGGATGTTCACCCGCATGATGTCGTTGCGATAGGCGGAGTTGATGCGGTCGAAACGACGATTCATCTTACCCTCTGCACAGAAGGCCTTGATGATACGCAGACCACCGAGCGTCTCCTCCACCTGACTCATCGTATCGCTCCACAGACCTTGGGCCTTGATGCTCTGGGCCTTCAACTTACGACCTACCCAACCCATGAACCATCCCATGACGGGCACGATGATGAGGGTGAAGAGGGTCAGTTCCCACGAGATGAAGATCAGGGCGGCGAAGTAGCTCACGATCAGGATCGGGTTCTTGAACAACATCTCCAGCGACGCCATGATCGAGTTCTCGATCTCCTGCACATCACCACTCATACGGGCGATGATGTCACCCTTGCGCTCCTCGGAGAAGAATCCCAGGGGCAGGGCAGTGATCTTCTGGTAGAGCTGGTTGCGGATATCGCGCACCACACCCGTACGGATGGGGATGATCGTCGCTGCCGAGAGGAAATAGGCACCTGTCTTCAGGAATGTCATCACGGCGAGGAACAGACCGATGAAAAGCAGCGTGGTGGTCTGTCCCCACTCGGCGATCAGACCGTTCACGTAGTAGTTCATGTTGTTCATCAGCACCGCCTGGATGTTGCCCCAATCCCACGCCATCACACTGGTGGCCGTCTCTGCGTCGCTCGTCTGGAAGAGGATCTGCAGGATGGGGATGAGAGCTGCAAACGAGAAGATGTTGAGCACTGCCGAGAGGATGTTGAACACCACCGACAGCACCAGGTATTTCTTGTAAGGCGGCACAAATCGCCGCAGGACATTCAAAAATTCCTTCATATCTACGAACCCCCCGAAATCAGACCTTATTATGTGTTATTGTTCTGAGGTGTCTGCGCCTGTTCAGACCCCCATCCCCCCTAACTTAGGGGGCTTGTACTCTCCCCAAGCAGTGTGGCGCTAGTCGAGCCTGTGATCTTGACTTTAACGGTCTCGCCGATGTGGTGAGAGCCCTTATCGAAGACCACCATCTTGTTCTGTTCGGTCCGTCCGCAGAGTTGTTCGCGACTGCGCTTCGAGAAGCCCTCTACAAGCACATCAAATTCCTTGCCCTCATCCTTCTTGTTCTGGATGGCACTCATCTCCGTCTGCAACTGGATCAGTTCGTTCAGGCGACGGATCTTCTCTTCCTCAGGCACATCGTCGGGCAGGTGCTTCGAGGCATAGGTGCCCGGGCGTTCTGAGTATTTGAACATAAAGGCGGAATCGTAGCCCACCTCACGCATCAGCGAGAGCGACAACTGGTGATCCTCCTCCGTCTCAGAGTGGTAGCCCACGAAGATATCGGTAGAGAGTCCGCAGTCGGGGATGATGCGGCGGATGGCTGCCACACGATCCAGATACCACTCACGGGTGTATTTGCGGTTCATCAGTTTCAGGATCCGGTCTGAGCCACTCTGTACGGGCAGATGGATATGCTTGCACACATTCGGCATCTCGGCAATCACGCGCAACGTCTCGTCGCTCATGTCCTTCGGATGGGAGGTCGTAAAGCGGATGCGCATCGTAGGCGCCTCTTCTGCCACCTTTCGCAGTAAGGCTGGGAAATCTAGGCTTTCTAGGCTGCCTAGGTTCTCCAGACGATAACTATTCACATTCTGCCCCAGCAGCGTTACCTCCTTATAGCCCTTGTCGCGCAGATCGCGCACCTCGGTGAGGATGCTCTCCAGGTCACGGCTGCGCTCACGGCCTCTGGTATAGGGCACGATGCAGTAATGACAGAAGTTGTTACAGCCTCGCATGATGCTCACAAAACCGCCGATCTTATGCCCGATCCCGATGCGCTGGGGCACCACGTCGCGATAGGTCTCTGTGGTGGACAGTTCAATGTTCATCGCCTTATGGCCCAGTTCAGCCTGTGCCACGAGGTCGGGCAGTGAGAGGTAAGCGTCAGGACCTGCCACGAGGTCGCAATGGTGGTTGTCTAATAAATCCTGCTGGGCCCGTTCTGCCATACAGCCCAGCACGCCTAAGATCATCTGGTGACCCTTGCGGCGCTCGGCATCGAGGGCATCCAGACGGTGATAGATCTTCTGTTCTGCATTATCTCTCACACTACAGGTGTTGAGGAACACGGCATCTGCCTCACTGAGTTCCTCAGTAGGCTCATAGCCTGCCATCTGCATGACGGAGGCCACCACCTCAGAGTCTGCCACATTCATCTGGCAGCCATACGTTTCAATATACAGTTTCTTCATGTTAACGACCTAACAGATAACGTTCTGCCAAGATGGCGGCCTGGCATCCGCTGCCGGCTGCCACGATAGCCTGACGGAAGACGGGGTCGGCACAGTCGCCGGCTACAAACACACCGGGGATCTTCGTCGCGGGTGTGCCGTTGATGTTCTTCAGATAACCCACCTCATCGGTATCGAGCCACTCCTTGAAGATGGCGGTGTTTGGCGTATGACCGATGGCGAGGAAGAAACCGTCGATCTGGATATCCACCAGTTCCTCGTCGGGCTCGCCCTTGCGTTTCACCAGATGGGCACCCTCTACACCGTTCTCTCCGAAGAGACCCAGTGTGTTGTGCTCAAACAAGATCTCGATGTTCTCCCGTTCCATCACGCGCTGCTGCATCACCTGTGAGGCACGCAGATAGGGCTTTCTCACAATCAGATATACTTTTTTGGCAAGTCCGGCCAGATAGAGGGCATCCTCACAGGCGGTATCTCCACCGCCAACCACTGCCACCGTCTTCTTACGATAGAAGAAACCGTCGCAGGTGGCACAGGCACTCACTCCCTGTCCGTTGTATTTCCGCTCGTCGTCGAGTCCGAGATACTTGGCCGAAGAACCTGTTGCGATGATCACCGTGTCAGCAGCAATCTCCAGGCCGCTGTCTGTCGTGCAGACATAGGGTGCCTTCGAGAAATCCACCTTCACGATCTCACCGTCGCGAATGTCAGCACCGAAGCGCTCGGCCTGTTCGCGGATCTCCATCATCATCTGGTTGGCATCCACACCCTGCGGATAGCCGGGGAAATTCTCCACCTCAGTGGTCTGGGTGAGTTGTCCGCCAGGCTGCAGACCGCAGTACTCAATGGGGCTGAGGTTCGCACGTCCGGCATAGATGGCAGCCGTATAACCCGCAGGTCCGCTGCCGATAATCAAACATTTTGTCTGTTCCATATCTTTTACTTTTTTACCTTTTTATCTTTTTACTTTTTTACTTTTTGAAATTTCTTATTCCTTGGTTCAGGAAGTCCATATAGGCCTGTACATCCTCATTGAAACCACGACTGCCTGTAAGGGGCTTGCCAGTGGTGGGATCGAGTGCCACATAGAACGGCTGGGCATTGGCACCGAACTTATGACTCTGCAGATAACTCCATTTTGCACCCACGGTGCGCAGCGTCTTCTGATTCCCTTGGGCATCCGTCACCACCATCGGCTCCTTCAGCGGGGTCTTGTCATCGACATAGAGTGAGATGAGCACATAATCATTGTTCAACTTATCTGCCACCCGGGCATCTGCCCATACTGACGCCTCCATCTTACGACAGTTCACACAACCGAAGCCCGTGAAGTCGATGAAGACTGGTTTATGCTGGGCACGTGCTGCTGCGATACCCGACTCGTAGTCGAGATACTCAGCCTCCACCACCTTCTGATTGAGGTTGAAGTCCTGTGTGCTCATCGGGGGCGCAAAGGCACTCACCGCCTTACAGGGAGCCCCCCAGAGACCTGGTACCATATACACGGCGAAAGCCAGCGACACCAGTCCACCCATGATACAGAGCACAGGCATCGGCTTGTGCAGTTCACCACCGATCTCATCCACCTGGAACTTCAGCCAGCCCACGAGGTAAGCACCCAACAGGGCGAAGATGACGATCCAGAGCGAGAGGAATACCTCACGGTCGAGGATATGCCAGCCGTAGGCGAGGTCGGCTACGGAGAGGAACTTCAGTGAGAAGGCCAGTTCGATGAATCCCAATACGATCTTCAGGGTGGTCATCCACGAACCAGACTTCGGGGCAGACTTCAGCCACGAGGGGAACATGGCAAACAGCGTGAAGGGGAGGGCGAGTGCCAGGGCAAAGCCGAACATACCCACTGCTGGGGCGAGCCAGTTGCCTGTGGTTGTGGTCTGTACCAACAGCATGCCGATGATCGGACCTGTGCAGGAGAATGATACGAGCACCAGCGTAAACGCCATCAGGAAGATACTCAACAGACCACTGGTCTCCGAAGCCTTGGTATCTACCTTGTTGGCCCAACTGTCAGGCAGTCTGATCTCAAACCAGCCGAAGAAACTGAGGGCGAACACCACGAGCAACAGGAAGAGGAACACGTTGAAGACGGCATTGGTTGACATCGCATTCAGCGTATCACTGCCAAAGAGCGCTGTCACAAGTAGTCCTAAACCGAGGTAGATGACGATGATTGACAGTCCGTAGGTGAAGGCATCGCGGATACCTTTCTTGGTATTATCCTTCGAACGTTTCAGGAAGAAACTCACCGTCATGGGGATGATCGGCCAGATGCAGGGCATGCAGACTGCTAACAAACCAGCCACGAAGCCCATCAGCAAGAGCCATAACAACGACTGCTTCGCCAGTTCCTCGCCCGAGCCCAGTGCGTGGAGTTCTTCCGTCACAGGTGCCCAGAGGTCGGTTCCCGAACCCCCTAAGATAGGGGGCTGGGGGTCTGAACCAGCATAAATGGTATCCTCTTGCTCGGATGCTCCGCTCGGCTTGTCATCGGCCCCTGAGCTCACGGTCCCTGAGCCTGCCGCGCTTACGGTCCCTGAGCCTGTCGCGCTTACGGTCCCTGAGCCTGTCGAAGGGTTTTCTCCTTTCTCCTTCAGCGCCACCTCCGAGGGCGGCAGACAACTGGCATCACTGCAGGCACCATATTCCAGATAACAGTCGATGTCGTATTGGGGCTTCGTGAAGCGGATCTTCTGAATGAAGGTCGCCTCTTTCTCGAAGTACTTCAGTTCCATGTTGAACAACTTGTCCATCTTCTTGATGACCTTTCCCACAGGTGTCAACTTACCCACGAGTTCGGCACCCTCCATCTTCTCCACGTTAAAGGTGGCCTCGATAGGGCCGTCGTCACCCAGTTCAGTGGAATACACATGCCAGCCGTCGTCAATGGTAGCGTGGAAGATGATCTCAGCCTCTGCCCCCTCACCCAGTTTCAGCTTGGAGGTGAAGTGCACAGGATCAACCATCTGGGCATGAATGCCCAAAACGACCATCAAGGATACGAGTATAATAAAGACTTTCTTCATGTTGCTGCTATACGATCGGCAGGGAGATACCGTTGATTTTCTGATAGATGTCGAGGGCATAGACGTCGGTCATGCCGCTGATATAGTCGATGATCGCCATGAGACGTGTTTCGAGGTCGGGCGCATCGATGTCATACTGGCTCGACACCCGACTGATAAGGTGCTTCGAGTAGAAACGGTCGGGATGGACGGCGGCACCGATAAACTTCTGCATCAGCGTCTGGATGATCTGATAACCTGACAGTTCCACATCGAGCACAGGACGACTCTTGTAGATGCGCATCACGGAGAAGTCGCAGCATCGCTTGTAGGCCTCCTGTTGCAAGGCATTGATCTGGTTGATGAGACTTCCCTTGAACGTGCCGTTGAGGATCTCCTCTTCATGTTCAATGAACACGCGGACGCATTCGTTCTCCAGTTTGCCGATGACACAAGCCCGCAGATAGACCACCTTCTCGTTGTTATCCGTCACACCTTCCTCCTTGATGCGCTGGAGGATGTGCTGCTGACTCTCGGCATCAAAGAAGCCGAGGAGCAGTTGCATGGTCTCCTCGTGGGAAATGATCTTCAGTTTGTGGGCATCTTCGAGGTCCATGATCTCATAGCAGATATCATCGGCAGCCTCGACGAGATACACCAGCGGATGACGGGCATATTTGAGCGGTTCGCCTGCCTCCGAGAGACAGGGGATGCCTAACTCCTGGGCGATCTTGCGGTAGGCGTCTTTCTCCGAGTCGAAGAAACCGAACTTCCCCTTCTTTCCTGCAGCGGATGAGGAGTAAGGATATTTCACGATACTTGCCAGGGTGGAATAGGTCATCACGAATCCGCCAGAGCGACGACCCTTAAACTGATGCGTCAGCAGACGGAAGGCATTGGCATTGCCCTCGAAGTGGGTGAGGTCGTTCCAGAAGATAGGCGATACCTCGCGCTGCAGTTCCGTACCAGCACCCTCTAGGAAATAGGCCTGCATCGCCTTCTCACCACTATGGCCGAAAGGTGGGTTGCCCAGGTCGTGAGCCAGACAGGCCGTCGCCACAATCTGTCCGATTTCCTGAAAGAGCGTATCCTTCAGTTCGGGATGTCGCTTGATAAGTTGCTGGGCCACGTCGTTCCCTAACGACATGCCCACACTCGCTACCTCTAAAGAGTGGGTGAGACGGTTGTGTACGAAGATGCTGCCCGGGAGGGGAAACACCTGCGTTTTGTTCTGCAGACGACGGAAAGGAGCCGAGAAAATCAGACGGTCATAGTCGCGTTTAAACTCCGTACGGTCATCATGGCGCTCCGGGTGACGATGCTCCTGTCCGAGGCGCTTATTGGATATCAGTTGTTGCCAGTTCATCATATTCTGGGTGCAAATATACGATAATTTGGACAAAAGAACAAAAGAAACATAAAAAAATATGTTCTTCTGTTCTTATGTCTAAAAAATAATGTACCTTTGCACCTGATTAAAATGAAATTTTAAAAAGATGTTAGAAATAAAGGTAGTCAACAAGGGTCATCAGCCCTTACCAGCATATGCGACAGCACAGAGCGCAGGCATGGATCTGCGTGCGAATCTGTCGGAACCGATCGTGTTGAAACCCATGGAGCGCAGACTGATTCCGACGGGTCTGCACATCGCCCTGCCCGCAGGTTATGAGGCCCAGGTACGTCCGCGTAGCGGTCTGGCTCTGAAGAAGGGTATCACGGTATTGAACTCCCCGGGAACGGTCGATGCCGACTATCGCGGTGAGGTGGGTGTGCTGCTGATCAATCTGTCGCAGGAGGAGTTTGTCGTCAACGATGGCGAGCGTATCGCCCAGATGGTGATCGCCCGTCATGAACAGGGACAGTTCGTGCCTGTGGAGGTGCTCGACGAGACAGAGCGTGGCGAAGGTGGCTATGGTCATACAGGTGTGAAGTAAGATGATACAGCGGAAATGGTTTTTGATGGTTGTCATGCTACTGGGTCTGACGGTTCAGGCACAGGAGCTAAAGACCTATGACCAGTTCTTTCTGGAGGCGATGATCCAGCGGGAGAAGGGCAACAACGATGCAGCCTTCGACCTGTTGCGCCATTGTCAGGAACTGAATCCTGATGCCCCGGAGGTGTATTTCTTCCTCGGGCAGTATTACTCGCTCCTGAAGAATACGGAGAAGTCGATCGAATGCGTGAAGCGTGCTGCTGCCCTCGATCCGGATAACGAAATCTATGTGGAGACCTTGGCGCAGACCTATATCCGCCAACAGGATTATGCCAGTGCGATCCCTGTGATCGAAGGCATCTACGCCCGTAACAAGGATCGCGAGGATATGCTGGAGTTGTTGTTCCAACTCTATCAGCAGGTAGAGGACTATGATCAGGCGATCGGTGTACTGAACCGCTTGGAGGCGATTGACGGGAAGAGCGAACGACTCTCCCTGGCCAAGGGTGAGATCTATTCCCGCAAGGGTGACCGGAAAGCAGTCGTCGCTGAGATGGAAGCCCTCGCCAAACAATATCCTAACGACCTGAACTATCTGGCGATGTACGGAGAGTCACTGATGATGAACGGTCAGGCCAAGAAGGCACTGAACATCTATCACCAAGTACTGAAGGAGGAACCTGACAACAACCGTGTGCTGATGTCGTTGCGTACCTATTATCAGTCGCAGGGCAATAAGGCGGTGGCTGACTCCCTGGCAGAACGGGTGCTGCTGAATAAGAATGCGACCCCTGAGGAGAAGGTGCATCTGCTGCGACAGGAGGTAGCCTCCAGTGAGGCCGACGGTGACAGTACGAGGGTGCTGACATTGTTCCGTAAGATGCTCGCCCAGCCTCAGGCTGATGTGGAGATGGCTTTCTACTGTGCCTCGTATATGAGTGCGAAGAAGATGCCGAAGGACAGCATCCGTCCGGTATTGGAACAGGTGTTGCGGATGGCACCGGATCAGGCGGCTGCCCGTCTGCAACTGGTGGGCTATGCCTGGGAGGATGAGGATCTGGACCGTGTGATCGCCCTGTGTCAGGATGCCCGTCAGTATAACCCTGATGAGATGGCGTTCTATTATTATCAGGGTATCGCCTACTATAAGCGCGACAGTCTCGACAAGGCTTTGTCATCTTTCCAGAATGGCATCGGCGTGATTACCGACGAGAGTGACCCGCATATCGTGTCCGACTTCTATGCCGTGATGGGTGACATCCTGCATCAGAAGGGACTGGCGGAAGAGGCGTTTGCCGCCTACGACTCCTGTCTGGTGTGGAAGGATGATAATATCGGATGCCTGAACAATTACGCCTATTACCTCAGCGAACGGGGGGAACGGTTGGATACGGCTGAGGCCATGAGTTTCAAGACCGTGAAGGCAGAACCGAAGAACGCCACTTATCTGGATACCTACGCCTGGATCCTCTTCATGCAGAAGCGGTATTCCGAGGCGAAGATATACATCGACCAGGCCCTGCAGAACATGGGTGATACGGATGCGCCTGGCAACGAGGTGATCATCGAACATGCGGGCGATATCTATGCCCTCAACAAGGAGATGGATCGTGCGCTATCCTACTGGCGTGATGCTCAGCAGAAGAAACCTGAGGATCAGCTGCTACAAAAGAAAATCAAACAAAAAAAATACTTTAAGGAATGAAATTGCTCAGTATTGTAAAAGTGGCCGTATTGGCTTTGCCGTTAGTGCTGGTGTCTTGTAAGTCACACAAGACTACCACAACTGATACCAATCTTACTACATTCAAGAAGGGCGACTTGATCTCAAACGTTCAGGAGAATGCCCAGACGGGTAAGTTCTTTACGTCGAAGGTGAAGTTCTCCGTGGAGTCAGGACCGCAGAAACTGACACTGACTGGTAACCTGAGGATGCGTCGCCATGATGTGATCCGTCTTCAGTTGATGGCTTTCGGTTTCGTGGAGGCTGGTCGTATTGAACTGACGAAGGAGTATGTGCTCATCATGGACCGTATCAACAAACAGTACCTGAAGGTGCCCTGGATTTCCGTTGACTTCCTCCGTAACAGCGGCATCGACTTCAACACGATCCAGTCGTTGTTCTGGAATGAGCTTTTCGTACCAGAGAATATGAACTTTGACAAGCCCAATGAGAAAGGCTCCGGTCCGTATAACATGATGGAGAGCGGACATGATATGATCCTCAGTCTGGAGGCCTCGAAGTTGGACTACAGTTGGCTGGTTGATAGACAGACGGCTTTTATCGAGATGGCCAATGTCATGTATAAGGATAAGGTGAACGGTGCCTCTCAGTTGAACTGGGATTATGAGGACTTCAAACCGCTGAACAAGAATATGTTCCCTTATAAGCATATGATCACGTTGAACACCGGCGGTAAGGAAGTGAAACTCGGTATGACACTGAACCATATTGGATCCGATACGGAGTGGGAGCCCCGTACACTGATCTCCAATAAGTACCGTGAGGTGTCTATTGATGAGATCCTGCGTCGTTTCCTGTCTCTCTAATTTTATAAATACGGTAGATAACACGTGAAACGATTAATACTATTCTGGATCTTGGCATGCCTGGTGGCAGCAGCTCCAGCCCAGCAGACTCGGAAAAAGTCTGCCGGGCAGAAGACGACTGTCACTAAAAAGACGACAACCAAAAAGACAGGCACCAAGAAAACCACTACTAAGAAGACGACTTCGACTCAGAAGAAACCTGGCGTCACGGTGAACAGCCTAAAGAACGAACAGGCACAGGTGCGTCAGCAGATTAAGGAACAGGAGCGTCGTCTGAAGGCCAACGAACAGGATGTGAAGAAGCGCCTGCAGAACCTGATGGTGATCAATAATGAGATCGCCGATAAGCGTCGTACGATTGATACCATCCGAGGGGATATCACTCGACTCGATGGTAATATCCATGTGCTCGAGGCTCAGTTGAAGGTGCTGGAGCATGAACTCGACGAGCGTAAGCAGCGCTTCCAGAAGTCGATGCGTTATATGCACCGCAACCGAAGCATCCAGAGTCAGATGATGTTTATCTTCAGTGCGAAGAATTTCTCCCAGATGTACCGTCGTCTGCGCTTCGTCCGTGAGTATGCAGCCTATCAGAAGGCACAGGGCGAGGCGGTGGAGTCGATGCAGGCACAGGTGGCAGAGGCTTTCGAGGAACTGAAGAGTTCGAAACGTCAGAAAAACGATCTGCTCTATCGTGGTGAACAAGAGAAGAAGTCACTGGAGAACAAGCAGGTGGAACAGGAGAAGGTGGTGAACTCGTTGAAGAAACAGCAGAAGACCATCATCAGCATCATAGACAAACAGAAGAAACGTGATGCTGAACTAAATGCCCAGATCGATCGACTGATTGCCGAGGAGATTGCCCGTGCCAAGGCCCGTGCTGAGGCGGAGGCTAAACGGAAGGCAGAGGCGGAGGCCGCTAAGAAACGGGCAGAGGAACTGGCTCGAAAGAAAGCTGAGGCTGAGGCTGCTGCCCGTGAGAATGCCCGAAGGATTGCGGAGGCAAAGGCCCGTGAGGAGAAGGCAAAGGCTGAGGCCAGGGCTGCTGCCAAGAAGAGTGCCGAGGAGAAAGCGGCCGCTGAACGTGCTGCCCGTGAGGCTGAGAAAGCTCGTCTGGCTGCAGAGCGGAAGGCAAAGGCGGAAGCTGCTGCCCGTGAGAAGGAGGTGGCTGCTGCCAAGAAGTCGGTGGAGAAGGTCTATGTATCTTCTGAGGATCAGCGTTTGAGTGGAAACTTCGAGAGCAACCGCGGTCGTCTGCCCATGCCTATCTCAGGCAGTTACCAGATCGTGCACCGTTTCGGTATGAATCATGTGGACGACGTGAAAGGTCATGTCACCCTCGATAAGAAAGGTATCGATATCAAGGCACAGCCAGGCTCACCCGTACGTTGTATCTTCGACGGTGAGGTGAGTGCGGTCTTTGGCTATGCGGGTACCACGGTGGTGATCATCCGTCATGGTAACTACCTGTCAGTCTATTGCGACCTCGCCTCGGTGAGTGTCAGTCGCGGACAGAAGGTGAGCACACGTCAGACTATCGGACGCTTGGGCTCCGAGGGCTTGATGCAGTTCCAACTGCGACGTGGTCTAGATAGCCAGCCCTTCTAATAGATAGACGTAGGTCTCGATGGCCTGCTGGATCTCCGAGATCTTAATAAACTCATCGGCAGAATGGGAACGGCTTGATTCGCCGGGTCCCAACTTGAATGAGGGGAAGGGCATGAGAGCCTGGTCGCTCAACGTGGGCGAACCGAAGGGCTGCATGCCGCGCTCCAGACATCTGCGGATGATCGGATGCTCCTGCGGGATGCTGCTGGAGTGCAGACGGAACGAACGGGGCTTGAGTTCGCACTTCTTCATCTTCTTCTTCAAGAACTCAAAGAGGAACTCATTCTGATAAAACTCATTGGTACGGATATCGAGGACGAAATGCAGGGTGTCGGGTACCACATTATGTTGGGTGCCGCTCTCCACGACGGTCACCGTCATCTTCGTAGGTCCGGACTCTCTTTCCTGAACTTATAATCACGCAACCACACCAGATCGTCGAGGGCCTCATAGATGGCATTCACGCCCTCGTTTCTGGCGGCATGTCCTGACTTACCATAGGCATAGCCGTCGATTACCATCAGACCTTTCTCGGCAATGGCGGGTTGCATGCCTGTCGGCTCTCCGACGATGGCGACATCCACCTTTGGCAACAACGGCAACACCCGACTGAAACCATCGGCACCCGATACCTCCTCTTCTGCAGATGCCACCCAGAGGATGTTATAGTTGCGTTGGCGATGGCGCATGATACGATAGGTCTGGAGCAGCGCCACCAGTCCTCCACCACAGTCATTGGAGCCAAGTCCATAGAGCAGATCGCCTTCCTGAGTCGGGGTGAAGGGATCACGGGTCCAGGAGGCAACAGGCTTCACCGTGTCGATATGTGCATTCAACATCACCGTAGGACGGTTGTTATCCCAGTCCTGACAACCCACCCAGAGGTTGTTGCCTTCACGTCCGAAGGGTAGATCCCAGCGATTCAGATACTCAGCCAGTTTGTCGGCGGCCTTTCCCTCGTCACGGCTGACGGAAGGGATGGCAATCAGTTCCTTCAGCAGTTCTAAGGCATCGTTTGTGTAATTGCTAATCTCCATGACTCTGATGTTTTGAAATGATATAGGATAGTCCCATTGAGAGAACCAGTATGCCGAAGATAAAAACCAAGGAGAGCGGGGTGGGCACCTCAATGTGCCAAATCACCTCCAACAGCATCTTGATACCTACGAAACTGAGGATGATGCCCAGACCGTATTTCAGATAGGTGAAGTATTTGGCGACGGCGGCCAAGGCGAAGTAGAGGGCTCGTAGGCCGAGAATGGCAAACACGTTACTCGTCAAGACTATGAATGGGTCGCGACTGACGGAGAAGACGGCAGGGATACTGTCTACAGCAAAAGCCACGTCGGTGGTTTCGATCACCAAGAGGGCGATAAACAGTGGTGTCGCCAGGCGCTTACCGTTTTCTGTAATAAAAAACTTGTCGTCGTGCATCTGGTCTGTCACCGGGAAGAACTTCTTAAAGAGTTTTACGAAGATGTTCTTCGAAGGATCCACATGCTCGTCATCCTGATGCCCGAACATCTTGATACCTGTATAGATAAGGAAAACACCGAACACACCGAGTATCCACTCGAACTGGTTGATGATGGCTGTTCCGGCAAAGATGAAGATGCTGCGTAGCACCAAGGCACCGAAGATACCCCAGAAGAGTACTTCGTGCTGATATTTCCGCTGGACGCCGAAGAAGGAGAAGAGCATCAGAAACACGAAAAGATTATCCATCGACAGGGATTTCTCGATCAGGTAACCTGCCAGAAACTCCATTGCTTTTTCATCCCCTTCATAGAGCCAGATACCACCGCAGAAGATCAGGGAAACACCGATCCAGACGGCGGTCATCTTCAATGCTTCAGAGACACTCACCTCATGCTGACCTTTCCTGCCGAACGATTTCAGGTCGATCACCAGCATCACCAACACTAATACATAGAATAAAATCCAAGCCCAAACGGGCATACTTATCACTTCCATATCGCCTGCAAAGATAGTGCAAATCGAGCGAAATGCAAAAGAAATTACCATTTATTTTGCATTTCCGAGATGCAGCCTATCTTCGAGGCGCTGCCTCAAAGATAGTGCAAACTGAGAGAAAAACCAAAGAAAATCGATTTTTCTTTGCTTTTCCCACAAAAAGTTGTATCTTTGCAACCAGTTAATCGTGAATCGTATGAGAAACAAAGTTTCCGAAAAGGCCCCATTGGTGAAGATTGCCGTCAGTCTGATGGCAGGTATGCTATTTGCAAGTTATCTCGTCATCCCGTTTACGCTATTCCCTTTATTAGTTGCCGTAGTGCTTTTAGCGTTCTGCCTCCGGCGGTATGAGAACCTGCAGTCGGCAGTCATCGGCTTGTGTTTCGTGGTGTTAGGCGCATTGTTGATGCAACGGGCACAGCAAGAATCACCGCAACCCTCTCGTTTGGACCGTTCAAAGATCTACTTCTTAGAACAACGGTCGAAGTTGTTGGACCGGCTCTCTGAGAGTGGGGTGGATGGCTGTGTCTATGCCGTGGTAGCGGCGATGACACTCGGGGATAAATCACAACTAACCAAGGAACTGAGGGATACCTATGCTATATCAGGGGCTTCGCATATCCTGGCACTGAGCGGTCTTCATCTGGGTATCATCTATACGCTGTTGTCGTTGCTACTTAGTCGTCGACGGTGGCAGGTGCTCTCTCAGGTAGTGATCATCGTCTGTATCTGGCTGTTTGTGTTCTTAGTGGGTATGTCTGCCAGTGTAGTGCGCTCGGCAGTGATGGTCTCCATCTATGCACTGCTGTCACTTGGCCATCGGGATAAACTGTCGGTGAACACACTGGCCTTTGCTGCCATCGTGATGCTGTTGCTCAATCCGATGTCTCTGTTTGATGTCGGTTTCCAACTGTCGTTTATGGCAGTGTTGGCGATCCTGTTGTTCTACCCCTTGTTTGAAAGTGTGTGGTCTCAGCCCTTTCTGTTCGATCATCGCCTCTTCAAATGGCTGTGGACGATGCTGGCGGTCTCCTGTGCAGCTCAGATCGGTGTGGCCCCGTTGATCGCCTATTACTTCGGACGGTTCTCCTGCTATTTCCTGTTGGCAAACCTCATCGTGGTACCTGCTGCCACTTTGATCCTGTATCTCTCACTACTGGTCCTGTTGATACCCTCCCTCGCGTACCTATTAATATATATAGTGGATGCTCTGAACCAGTTGCTCTCATGGATAGCGATGCTCCCGGGGGCCAGCATCGAAGGACTGCATCCCACACCGTTACAGGTGTGGATGATGTATGTGATCATCGGAGCGGTTTATCTCTTGCTTATAAGAAGAACATCACCAACAAGGGGATGGTCAGCATCGAGAAGAGTGTGGTGATAAAGGTCACCTCTGTCATCAGCGTGGCGTCTTTCTCATGACGCAGACAGAGAATGGTGCCGTAGGTGGCTACAGGCATGGCGATGACAACGGTGTTGATGTTGACGACGGTCTCAGAGAAGCCGATGGCACGGCACAGATAGTACATCGACAGGGGGACGATCAACAGGCGCATGATGGTGGTGAGATAGACGGTGCGGTTGCCCAGCATCATACGGAGTGAGAGCTGTGACATCGAGGAACCGATGATGAGCAGGGCGGCTGGTACGGTGATGTTACCCAGCATCGTCAGGGGCTGACTGATCACGGTCGGGATGTTATCGATCTCCAAAGCGACGATAAGCATCGTGAGATAGGCGGCGAACATTGGAGTGGAGTAGAGTACCTTTTTCTGAAAATGCTTACCTTCCACATCGCTTTTTCCTGTGATGAGTATGGTGCCAATTGTAAAGACAGCGAAGGTGTTGACCACATTAAGGACGGCGGCATAGAAGACGGCCTGATGACCGAAGATTGAGGCGACGACGGGATACCCCATAAAACCAACATTACCGAACATCATGGCAAAACCAACGGCACCCTCATCTTCCTGCCTCGTGGTCATATAACGAGGCAGGAAGAGGGCAGCGCCAGTCAGTATGAGATAGGTGATGACGCTGATCCCTAACAGGGGCAGGATATACCGCCTGTCAGGCAGCGTACCATTCATGGCTGAGGAAAGGATGAGGGCAGGACACGTGATGTTGATGACGAGACGTGACAGTTGTCTGTCGAAGTCACCGCCAAGATACCCTAGTTTGCCGGCGATGTAGCCGACAACCACCAGGGCAAAGAGTGTCATCATCACTTCTACCATAGCGCTCTATACGGTCCCTGAGCCTGTCGAAGGGTCATAGATACCCCAACCACCTCAGGATATCATTCAGATTCGCCACGACCATCAATAGAATCAGAATACCGAAGCCTACATACTCGGCGCGGATCATAAAGGTCTCTGAGGGTTTGCGGCGGGTGATCATCTCATAGAACAGGAACAGCACATGACCACCGTCGAGGGCGGGGATGGGCAGGATGTTCATGAAGGCAAGGATGATAGAGAGGAAGGCGGTCATCTTCCAGAACATGTACCAGTCCCACATCGGGGGGAACAGACTGCCGATGGCACCGAAACCGCCGAGTGACTTGGCACCGTCGGCAGTGAAGACATATTTCATGTCACCCACATAACCGGCGAGCACATTCCAACCGTATTTGATACCGGCAGGGAAACTCTCAAAGAAACCGTATTCCTTTGTGACAGGCTGATACATGCCTGCCAGACTCTTCACGAAGAAACCTACCTTCAGGTCGGATGTCAGCATCGTGGTCAGCGTGTCCGTCTTACTCTCACGGGCAATCACCATCGTGACGGTACGCAGTTTCATACTGTCTGCCGTCGTCTTGGCACCTGTCATCATGTCGCTCAGGATACCGATCTGATTGGTAAACTCATTGTAGGAGTCGATGGGTTTGCCGTTAAGTGCCACGATCTTATCACCTTTCTTCAGACCGATCTTAGCGGCTGGAGAGGCGTCCATCACACTGTCGATCTCGGCAGGGATGTAAGGACTGACAAAAGGAGGCTCTGCCTTCAGCATACCGAGCAGATTGATGTCACCCGGCAGCTGCAGACTCATCGCCTTTCCGTCGCGGATGATATCCACACGCTTGGCTTCGGAGAGATCCCTGAAGAGGTCGGCAGAGAAGTCCTTGAAGGTGCCCTGGTCTGTACCAACGAGGATATCACCATCCTTGAAACCGTATTGCTTGGCCTCGGTATTGAACTTCATACCCATGGTCATGTCCTTCACGGGGATATAGGTGTCACCCCAGTAGAAGAGGATCATCGAGTAGATAAACAGCGCCAGCAGGAAGTTCACCAGCACACCGCCGATCATGATCAGCAGACGCTGCCAGGCGGGTTTTGCACGAAACTCCCACGGTTGTTCGGCTTGTTTCATCTGTTCGGTGTCGAAACTCTCGTCGATCATACCGGCAATCTTACAGTAACCGCCAAGGGGTAACCAACCGACACCATACTGGGTATCGCTTTTCTTGGGTTTCCATTTGAAGAGACTGCCGTCCCATTTACCGATGCTGGGGTCGAAGAACAGATAGAACTTTTCGACGCGCACACCGAAGAGTTTCGAGAAGAAGAAGTGCCCGCCCTCATGGAGCAGCACGAGCAGGCCAATGGCCAGCATGAATTGTAATAATCGAATTATAAATATGTCCATATTCTGAGCCCCCTAAGTTAGGGGGCTGGGGGTCTGAACAAGCGTTAATCAGACTTTATTGTTATACATTATGATAGAAATTGGGATCTGCGCTTGTTCAGACCCCTGTCGCCCCCTAACTTAGAGGGCCAGACATCAGTTCGGTCGCGATCCGGCGGGCCTCGGCATCAGTCGCAATATAGGTATCGTACGATGGCTCCTTGTCGAAGGTGGCACGCTGCATGGTCTCTGCGATGATGTCGCCCATCTGCAGGAAACCGCACTTATCCTCCAGGAAACCACGGTTCACGATCTCATTGGCCGCATTCACAATACAAGGCATGTTGCCGCCCTTGTTGATGGCCTCGAAGGCGAGGGCCAAGCAACGGAACTTGTTCAGGTCGGGCTCAAAGAACTCCAGATGCTGGGCCTTGAACAGGTCGAGACGCTCGCCACTCAGATGCAGACGTTGGGGGAATGAGAAAGCATACTGAATAGGCAGACGCATGTCGGGTACACCCAACTGTGCCTTCACACTACCATCCTGGAACTGGACAGCACTGTGCACAATCGACTGCGGGTGAACCAGCACCAGAATCTTGTTAGCTTCTACGCCGAAGAGCCATTTGGCCTCGATGACCTCGAAACCCTTGTTCATCATCGAAGCAGAGTCGATGGTGATCTTTGCACCCATATCCCATGTCGGGTGGCGCAGGGCGTCAGCCTTGGTCACATGGGCTATCTCCTCCATCGTCTTCAGACGGAACGGACCACCAGAGGCCGTCAACAGGATCTTCTCGATGGGGTTCTGATCCTCACCGACGAGACTCTGGAAGATGGCAGAGTGCTCACTATCGACAGGCAGGATGGGGGTGTGATACTGCTGGGCGAGTGCCAGGATCAGTTCACCGGCAACCACTAGTGTCTCCTTGTTGGCGAGACAAATCGTCTTACCTGCCTTGATGGCATGGATGGTGGGGTTCAGACCGGAGAAACCGACCATGGCAGTAAGCACCATGTCGATAGGACCTGCCTCCACAATCTCGTCGAGTGCCTTGGCACCGGCATACACTTTGATGTCGGGCAGGTCGCTCATCAGCGACTTCAACTCATCGTAACGCTGTTCGTTGGCAATCACGATGGCGGCGGGCTTGAACTTGTGGGCCTGCTCTGCCAGCAACTGAACCTTATTATTGGCTGTCAGACAATAGACTTCATATAAGTCTGCATGCTCCTCAATCACTTCGAGGGCTTGTGTTCCGATAGACCCGGTAGAACCGAGTATGGCTATTTGTTTTTTCTTCATAATTCTAAGATGCCTTCCGGCAGATTGATTTCTATTTGATGTCGTTTCGTCTCGATCTGTTGTATCAATTCTTCTGAGGCAGGGATCAGTTTCCCGTCTGTCAGTTCAAACAGGATGTTGATGGTGCTGTCGTCGATGGCGGCAATCTCGCCGACGGTCTTTCCGCTGTTGCTGTCGATGAGACTGTACCCCACGAGTTCAGCCCAGGAGACGTTCATCTCATCTTCATCAGCCAACGAACGGGGGAAATACACGTCGCATCCCGTCAATTCCCTGGCGCGTTCCTGAGTGTCGATGCCGTCAAACTTCATCAGGGCGTTGCTATCGGTCTTGAAACGGTACTCCTCAATGAAGAAAGGCACCAGGATGCCGTCGATGTCGAGAATGAGATAGTCGGCATCCGTACGGTCAAACACATCGTCGTCGAGCAGGAAGGAGATCTCCCCCCTTACGCCGTGCGTCTTGCCCAGTCTGCCGATCTTATAGACTTCTTCGCGTCTGATCATCCTCTTGTGATTTTTATAACCTCTGTCTATCTGTTCGATGTTGTCGATACGACTCGTACCTGTGGCACTCATGGCGGCAATCAGCAGAGCGATACCGGCACGGATATCAGGACTCGTCATCCTACCGCCGCGCAGGGTGATTTTCCGATCATGTCCCACGACGACAGCCCTGTGGGGATCACACAGGATAATCTGTGCACCCATGTCGATGAGTTTGTCCACGAAGAACAAGCGACTCTCAAACATCTTCTGGTGGAACAGCACGCTGCCTCTGGCCTGAGTGGCCACCACGATGAGCACTGATAACAGGTCAGGCGTCAGTCCTGGCCAGGGGGCATCTGCCAGCGTCATGATCGTCCCGTCGATAAACGACTGTATCTCGTAGTGCTTCTGACGGGGGATCACGAGGTCGTCGCCTTCCACCTTGATCCTGACACCTAACTTCCTGAAGGCATCTGGGATGATACCGAGGTTCTTCAGCGAGACGTCCTTGATGCGGATGCCGTCGCCACACATGGCGGCCATGCCGATAAATGAACCCACCTCAATCATATCCGGCAGAATACGATGGGTCGTACCTTGCAGCGTTTTCACACCTTCAATCGTCAGGAGGTTCGAACCGATACCGCTGATCTTGGCCCCCATCTGGTTCAGCATCTGACACAATTGTTGGAGGTAAGGCTCACAGGCGGCATTATAGATGGTGGTGGTGCCTTTGGCAAAGACGGCAGCCATCACGATATTGGCAGTACCCGTCACCGAGGCCTCGTCGAGCAACATATAGTTACCCTTCAGTTTCTGGGCAGCGATCTCATAGACCTCACGCCCCTCGATGCGGTTGAACTTAGCACCGAGTTTTTCGAAACCGAGGAAGTGGGTGTCCAGTCGGCGACGCCCGATCTTATCACCTCCGGGTTTGGCAATCACCGCCCTCCCCATACGGGCGAGCAACGGACCGATCATCATCACACTGCCACGCAGTTCGGAACATTTCTTCACAAACTCATCGCTCTCCAGGTAGGCGAGATTCAGACTGTCTGCCTGGAAGGTGTAGATACCTGTATCACCGCGTGACACTTTCACGCCGATGTCACACAGCAACTGGATGAGGTTGTTCACGTCCCGGATGTCGGGGATGTTCTGGATCGTCACTGCCTCATGGGTCAGCAGGGTTGCACAGATCACCTGCAGTGCCTCGTTCTTTGCGCCCTGCGGGGTGATGGTGCCTTTAAGCAGATGTCCGCCCTCGATGATGAATGATGCCATTCTTGGTTATTTTTTCTTCTTGTTCTTCTTATTGTCGTCAACAGCCGAGATCTTACTGAACTTAAAGGCGTTCAGGTCCAGCTGGATGACTCCGTCGGTAAAGTGTGCCAGATCGTCGGCCACCTTCTCGTCATCCATCGAACCGTGTCCCCAGGTCATCAGGTCACGCTTCATCTGGTTGGCGGTGTAGTAGGTCAGTGCGTCGCGCTCCTCACCAGCAGGCATGGTCTTGAGCTTTTCGAAGAGTTGACAGATCAACTTTCCGTAGTGGCGCAGTCTGATCTGTTCCTTCGGAGGCTTGATGGGGTCGGGCTTGCTGAGAATCTTGTCTGCCTCTGATACGTCGTAGGGCCAGTCGATCTCCAGTTCTCTGTGGCTCATCAGATACAGATGATCCCAGAGGGTCTGTTCGAAATCAGCATTCTCTTTCAGCTGGGGGTTCTTGGTCTCCATCTGTCGGATAATGGCTTGGGCGCACTGCAGACGTTCTTCCTTGGTGGGCAGCTCACAGGCATAATCCACCATCTTCTGAATCTCCCGTCCATACTCGGGCATAATCAGCTTCTCACGCTGTGTGTTGTAATCTAATCCTTTTATATCCATATTTATTTTTTTACCTTTTTACTTTTTGACCTTTTTACCTTTAAAGCAGCTTCTTCGGAAGTTTCGCCACAAAGTCCTTCAGGTAGAATGGCACAAATTCAGGAACCGCTTTTCAGCCAATGGCTGCATCCACTTGGCGATGGGGTGGATGTCCTCAATGAAGTGGGCGTTCGGATGACTGATGGCTTCCTGACATTTTTTGGCACCGTTGCCGAAGAAATAAACGGGGTGTTCATCCAGATACGCTTTGTAGGTGTCGCCATCTACGATGTCGGCCTGGATGGGCCTGATGGGTTTCAGTCCCCGGTCGTAGATGCCGGCGTACACTTCCATTCTCCTGGCATCGAGCATCGGACAGAGCAGGGCGTCCTCCTCAGGAATCTCCCGAAGCAGGATGGGTACGCACAACAACTCCAGGGTCGGTACGGCAATCAGCTTCAAGTTTCGTCCATAGCACACACCCTTGGCCATCGATACGCCGATGCGCAGGCCAGTATAGGAACCGGGTCCGCAACTCACGGCGACGGCATCGAAGGGGATGGCATGGTTGTCTGTAAACGAAAGGGCTTCGTCAACCATCGTTCCCAGTCGCTCGGCATGGTTAGGCCCGCTGTGATCTTCTTGGTCGAAGATCACCTGTCCGTCCTCCGAAACGGCTACCGAACAAACGTCCGTACTGGTCTCTATATGTAATATCGTTGCCATGTCTTATTGTCTCTTATATTTTGCATGTCTTTTTATCTCTTATATTTAATAAGGTGCAAAGGTACGTATTTTTTTGCCAATAGCCATCGTTTTATCAGAAATTAACTAAGCGAAGCCTGTTGCCGGTCTTTCGGCAGAGCTCAGATACAATCAGAATCTCATCACGCTTTTATAATATATAATAAGGTGTAGACCTATTCTCTTTTTGACCTGCATCAAGAGGCGAAAAAATATCGGGCTAAAAACGAAAAAAAGAGTGGAAAAGTTTTGGTAGTTCCGAAAATAGTCGTACCTTTGCACCCGCTTTCGAGAAATCGAGAGCTGAAGAGAGTTCTTTGAAAGATTTACATAGACAGAAGTAGTACAAGAAGCGAGTACTTTTCGAAGTACTTGGGTTAGAAGAAACAAACCGTTTCAATTCTTGAAAGGTCGCGCAAGCAACCTTTCTGAAAAGAATCTTGGATAGTCGTTCTGAGACAGACTAATGATAAAATTTAC
>ONNY01000099.1 GCA_900319305.1 uncultured Prevotella sp. | reverse complement strand
GCTAACAATGGCTCTAGTATTCCTGCCCTGACCACATCGAATGGTGCTGATGAAGGCCGTATGTCTTCTTACTTTGTAGAGAACGGTTCTTATGCTAAGATGCGCACACTGCAGCTTGGTTATACACTGCCTGCATCAATCTATAAGAAACTGTTGCTGTCAAAGGCTCGTGTTTACGTCTCTGGTGACAATCTCCTGCTCATTAAGTCAAGTTCTCTGACCTGCTCAGATCCAGAGAATACTGCATGGGCTTATCCTCACACTGCTTCCTTCACTTTCGGAATACAGGTTGGATTCTAAGGAGTTAAAAGATAAAAGTTAAAAGATAAACGCTTACGACAATGAAAAAGATTAAATTATATATCTCGGCTTTGCTACTTTCTGCTTTTGCAGTTTCATGTACTGTTGATGATGTAAAGCCACAGGGCACGCTGGACGAAGAGACAGCATTTTCCAGCCCCGACAAACTTGTCACCGCGGCTTATGCCAAATTGGGTGACGACTGGTATTCCTATCCGTTTAACCTCTGGCCATATGGTGATATGAGTGCCGACGACTGCCTGAAAGGCGGTTCTGGTGAAAATGACACAGGTTATCACCCCATGGAGATTTTCACTACCTTGCAGCCAGACCGTGGTGAATTTGACGAGTTGTGGTATCAGCTCTACAGTGCTATCTCTCGTTGCAACCGCGCTATCGAGGCTATCAATAAGATGGAGACCCCCGATGCAAAATTGTTGGGAGAAGTGAAGTTCCTGCGTGCACACTTCTATTATATTATAAGCTTCAGCAGATGTGGTACGAAGTACCTTTCATTACTGAAGGTATGAGCAACGCAGATATTGAGGCATGCCCACAGAGCAGCCATGATCAGATCATGCAGCAGATTATCGATGATTTCCAGTATGCCTACGAGCACCTGCCTGAGGCTGCTCCCGGCACAACCGGACGTGCTCACAAGGTGGCTGCAGCTGCCTATCTCGCCAAGTGTTACCTGAACTGGGCCTATGGTGATGGTTATGAGGCTACAACTGGTTACAACCACGTTGACCAGGCGAAGATCCAGAAGGTGATCGAATATACTGAGGTTGTGAAGAACTCACCCTACGGTTATCTCGACACTTACGGACATATCTTCTTGCAGGACTTTGCTAACTCTAAAGAGAGCATCTTTGCCGTACAGCACTCTAACAGAGCTGACGACGGAACGAAATATGGTCGTGCCAACTGGTCGAATATCACAGAACTTGGTGAATGCTTTCAAGACCCGCAATGGTCTGCCTATGGACGATTTCGATGCTGACCACAATGCGATTGTCGTTAATGGTGCTGACTCGAAGTATAAATACGATCCCCGTCTGTTCCACACCGTAGGTATGCCTACCTATCCTTATAAGTATGAGGCTCAGTACACGTTGACAAAGGCCAACAGCCGTACACCTAACACCTATGGTTACTATTGCTCGATGAAGGAGGTTCCGCAGCGCTCAAAGGGTGAAGATGGCGACAACCCTTGGCAGGCATTCGGCGTGAACGACTATGTACTTCGCTATACCGATGTGATGCTGATGCGCGCTGAGGCTCTTATTGAGAAAGGCGATTTCAACGGTGAGGCCCTGCAGATTATCAACGATATCCGCAGCCGTGCAAAACGCGACATCAGTGCAACATCACTCATCAATTATGCCAAAGATCAGTGTGACATCGCGCTCTATGGTAATTTCGCTTCTCAGGATGATGCCCGCAAGGCACTGCGCTGGGAACGTCGTGTAGAGCTTGCTATGGAGGGTCACCGTTTCTTCGATCTCCGTCGTTGGGGCTTGCTTTCTTCTACACTGAACAAGTATTTCGAGTCTGAGAAGACTGATGAGTACGATGGCCAGACATTTGCCCTTTACTACAAGGATGCTTTCTTTACCGCTGGCAAGAACGAGTACTTCCCCATAGCATCTAACCAGATGAACTACGTACAGGGACTCTATCATCAGAATAAGGGTTACTAATCAATAGTTGATAGTTAATAGTTTAAAGATTAAAGTTATGACTAAGATATTTAATAAAATAGGTACAGGCTTGTTAGGCATCCTTTTGCTTGCCTCTTGCCAAGATAGGGATCTTCCTGGGTCTGCCGATGGCGATAATAATTACGATTATACCCTTACGTGGACACCAAGTAATCAGAATGCCACCATGCAGGTTGCAGTCTTTAAGAATGGTACACAGATGCAGGGTCTGACTCCATGTGAAGGCAATTCGTTTACACTGAAGAATCTTGAGACAAATGAGTTCTATGAGTTCCTCTTCAAGTATGCTAACGCCGATGCACTCTCTAAAGGTGTGATGACATCTTTCACACGTCCTGGCGCTACGGCTCCAACAGACCTGAAGTTCCAGCAGATTGACATCGACGAAGAAAATCACAACCTGGAGGTGACTTGGAAGGCCAGTGCTGATGCTACGTCATACATCTTGAAGCTTGTGAACGGTGATGGCAGCAGAAAGGTCGAGACGACAGTCAACGGCACTTCCTATCTTCTTGAGGATGTTGTGCTGAAGGAGAGCTGGGATGCTACTCTTATCGCACAGAACGAAGATGGTAAGGCTCTGCCTATTTATGGATCGACAAAGATCGGTGGTAAGATTCCCGGCTTCCTGTCGGAATATGCCACACCAGAGGAGCTTCTTGCCAATGGTGATGACGATGAGGCCAGCGCATGGCTGTGGTTCAAAGAGAACTATCCGAAGGGTGAGTACGTCTATTTCGGCAACATCAGTACCGTTGAGGACATTGAGGACTACCGTATGCTCTTCTGGCTGCGCGACCTCGAGACTGGCAATAACGATGATATTTGGAACTTCTCTGACGTAGCCAGAAATGCGGCTCCATGTGTTGAACAGTATGTGAAGAACGGTGGTAACCTGTTGCTCTGGCAGCATGCCGTACCTTACATTGGGACGATCAACCGTTTGGCAACGGCAACCCTTCGTGGTGTCAACAATGCCTTTGGCTGTGGTGTCGGCGGTCCTAACAACGACGTATGGAAGATGGGCGTATGTCTCAACACAGGTAAGTTCTCCAAGGACTTCAGCACACATCCGATCTATGCTAACATCCCGACGGAGAAGTTGAACGACACCTGCTTCAAGGCCATCGCCTTCAAGGGCGCAGGTTGGACAGAGGATCACAACTGTCTGTTCTTCGACATTCCAAACAAGCTGACTGGCTTGGATAATACGACAGAGGAGTGTTACAATGTTGTGACAGAAGAGTTTGGTATCTATCCGCTCGGCACATGGGACTCTCAGGCAAGTTGGGTATCTCAGCTGAACGTCTGGGAAGCCAAGGGTGCTCCTAAGGCTCCTGATGGATTCCAGAAGGGCTGCGGTACAGTGCTCTGCATCGGTAACGGCGGTTGCGAGTTCTCTATGAAGAACGCCGACGGCACCCCCGATAAGAGTGCAACTCCCAAGAACAACTCTTGCCAGGAGAACGTTCTTAAGCTCGCGAAGAACAGCATAGAATATCTGCTCTCGATCTAAGTCCGCTAATTTAACTATCTGAAAAATCGTTCATTGCATGTAGATTTGTTGCAATGAACGATTTTTTATATTCATTGAAACATATCTTATCGACGGTATGGAAAATATGTCGTACCTTTGCATCAAGAACATGATTCATACTTATGTTTTGGTTCTTGTTAGTTAATGGTTAGTAATAAGTAAGAGAAAAGCGCGGCTCGTGATGAGTCGCGCTTTATTTTTTTCTACTCTGTAAACTTATGTTCTCAGCCCTTGAACTTATGTTTACCGTCCTTGAATATATGTCTATCGCCATTGAACTTATGTTTACCGCCTGTGAACATAACTTTTCACGTTGCAGAGACACATTTTTCCTGATAAACGCAAACAACCGAATAAAATCACCCAGACAACCAAAAAGTCATCAAATAATTTGTGTAATTCAATATTTTTCGGTATTTTTGCAGACAAATGAAATAATAAACCAAAGTAGAAAATATCATTATGGAAAAAACTCTTGTATTACTGAAGCCCAGCTGTGTACAGCGCCAGCTGATTGGCGAGATTCTGAACCGTTTTGAGCGTCGTGGACTCCGCGTGGCCGGTATGAAGATGATGCAGCTCAGTGATGAGATCCTGCGCGAGCATTATGCACACCTCGTTGACAAACCCTTCTTCCCTTCTTTGGCTGCTTCCATGCAGGCATCACCAGTAGTTGCTCTCGCCCTTGAGGGTGTGGATGCCGTTCAGGTGGTACGTACCATGACTGGCTCTACTAACGGGCGTGAGGCAGCTCCAGGAACCATTCGTGGCGACTACTCGATGAGTAATCAGCAGAACATTGTCCACGCCAGTGATTCCACCTCGAATGCCGAGATTGAACTGAGGCGTTTCTTCAAGGACGGGGAGATCTTCGACTATCAGAGCGGAGCCTTCGGCTATATCTATGGTAGTGGCGAGGCGAAATAATGCCTCTGGAATGCATAGAAAAATCGTTCATTGTGTGTAAAATTGTTGCAATGAACGATTTTTCTATGTTTTTGAAGCATAAATTCTAGAATACTAATAGGGTTTGTCATATCTTTGCGGCATAATTCAAAAACAACAAATGAATAGCAAAATGAAAAAGTTAGTGACAACGATGATGGGGGCGATGCTGGTGACAATCACAGCCATTGCACAGGTGACACCGATGGTACTTGGTGACAAACACGCCATGTTGCGGATGAATGAAAAAAGTAAGTACATTCTACTGCCTGTACAGGAGACGGAGGAGATCGCGGCAATAGCCGTGCTCGACGGCAGTAACAACATGGTGCAGCGTATGAATGTTAAACTGGCTGTTGATCGTGTGGACTATTTTGTACCCTACGAGCTGAAAGGAGCCAAGCTGTTTGATATCGAGTTTCATGGTGACCGCCGTCAAAAGGGAGCTGTAAGCGAGTTCACCTGCTGGAAGGAGATTAAGTTCTCTGATGACTTTGATACTGCCAACCGCGAACACTTCCGTCCTGTCTATCACCATACACCTCAATACGGCTGGATGAACGACCCTAACGGTATGTTCTACAAAGACGGGGTGTGGCACCTTTATTATCAGTATAATCCTTATGGGTCACAGTGGGAGAATATGCACTGGGGACATTCTGTATCGAAGGATCTGGTGCATTGGGAGGCACAGCCCCTGACTTTCGAGCCCGACTGGCTGGGAAGTATCTTCAGCGGATCATGTATTACAAACGGCAGCGATGTGGTGGCATTCTACACCTCAGCAGGTCATCATCAGACACAGTCGATGGCTGTCTCAAAAGACAATGGTCTCACATTTGTGAAATATGAGGGCAATCCCGTCATTACGTCGGATAAGCCCGATTTCCGCGACCCTAACGTATTCTGGTATGAGAGCACCAAGCGCTGGATCATGATTTTGGCTGTGGGACAGGAGATGCAGATTTATTCTTCTGCTGACTTGAAGGACTGGAAGTATGAGTCGTCGTTTGGTCAGGAGTACGGCAATCATAGTGGTGTCTGGGAGTGCCCCGATCTGTTTAAGCTCGATGACAAGTGGGTGTTAATCTGCAATATCAACCCTGGTGGCCCCTTCGGAGGAAGTGCTACCCAGTATTTCGTGGGTCAATTTGACGGACACAAGTTTACTTGTGAGTCGATGCCAAAGGTCACTAAGTGGCTTGACTATGGTAAAGACCACTATGCTACAGTGTCGTTCTACAATGCACCAGAGAACCGTCGTGTGGTCATGGCCTGGATGTCGAACTGGCAGTATGCCAACCAGGTTCCCACCAAGCAGTTCCGTAGCGCCAACTCTATCGCCCGTGACCTTGGCCTGTTTGAATTCGGCGAGGAAACTTATGTCAGCGTGGTGCCTTCGAAGGAAATGCTGGCAGCTCGTGGCGCAAAGCTGAAGCAGCCTACAGAGGCCTGTGAGATTGTGGTTGACGTGAAAGGCGGTGCGGAGATTGTGCTGTCAAATGCCAAGGGCGAACAGGTCACGATGAAGTATGATGCTTCAAAGCAGACGTTTATCATGGATCGTACAAAGAGCGGCGATGTCAGCTTCAGTGAGGCATTCCCCTGTGTGACAACAGCGCCTACATATGGCTCAATGAAGCAACTGCGCATCTTTGTTGACCGCTGTAGCATTGAGGCCTTCGACGTTGAAGGCAAGATGGCGATGACTAATCTTGTGTTCCCCTCAGAGCCCTATAATAATATTAAGGTGAAGGGCGGCAAGGCAACGATCTATTCGATTAAGAATTGAAGGATTGAAGGATTGAAAAATTGAAGGTTTGAAAAATTGAAAATTTGAAGATATGAAGAAATTTGCCCTGATCCCTGTGATGTTCTGCTTCTTCGCCATGGGCTTTGTCGATTTGGTGGGCATTGCATCCAACTATGTGAAGGAAGACCTGCAGTTGACAGACTCTGTCGCCAACATCTTCCCCTCGCTTGTGTTCTTCTGGTTCCTTATCTTCAGTGTGCCAACGGGTATGCTGATGAACAAGATTGGACGTAAGAACACTGTGCTTCTCTCGCTTGTGGTGACAATTGTGTCGCTGCTGCTGCCTCTGTTTGGTGAAAACTTCCCTGTGATGTTAATAGCCTTCTCGCTGTTAGGTATTGGTAATGCGCTGATGCAGACTTCACTTAATCCATTGGTGTCAACGGTGATGGGTGGCGGAAATCTGGCTTCCACACTTACCTTCGGACAGTTTATCAAGGCTATTGCCTCTTTCCTGGCGCCTTATCTGGCCATGTGGGGTGCCACACAGGTGATTCCCTCGTTTGGCTACGACTGGCGTGTACTCTTTGCCGTTTACTTTGTGGTAGGTATTATCGCTGCAGCCTTGCTGGCTGTTACCCCCATTGAAGAGGAGCATACCGATGGTAAGGCCTCCACTTTCGCCGACTGCATCAAACTGCTGGGTACGCCTATTGTCTTGCTCTCGTTCTTTGGTATCATGTGTCATGTGGGTATCGATGTGGGTACGAACACCACTGCTCCGAAGATACTGATGGAGCGCTTGGGACTGACGCTGAATGATGCGGCCTTTGCCACCAGTCTCTATTTCATTTTCCGTACCATCGGCTGTCTGACGGGTTCGTTCTTCCTCCGTGTGCTGCCTAACCGTCTCTTCTTTGTGATCAGCGTCATCATGATGGCACTCTCAATGTGCGGTCTCTTTGTGGGCACGGAGAGATGGATGCTCTACACAGCGATTGCTCTGGTGGGTTATGGCAACTCCAACATCTTCTCCATCTGTTTTGCGCAGGCACTCACCTCAATGCCAGAGAAGCAGAACGAGGTCAGCGGCCTGATGATTATGGGACTTTTCGGAGGTACCATATTCCCGCTGCTCATGGGATTCGCCAGTGACGCTATCGGACAGGCCGGTGCCGTTGTTGTCATGGCTATCGGTGTCATCTATTTATTCACTTATATTAAGAACGTCAAATAATAAACTTAAAGTATTATGAAAAGATATATCGTAGGCCTCGGAGAGGCATTGTGGGATGTACTTCCCGAAGGAAGAAAACTTGGTGGCGCACCTGCAAACTTCGCTTATCATGCAGGTCAGTTCCTGGGTTGTGACAACACTATCGCTATCAGCGCATTGGGTGAAGACGCCTTGGCTGATGAGACTATTGACGCATTAAAGGAGCACTGATGCCCCGTGTACCTTATCCTACAGGTACGGTGCAGGTGACTCTGACAGGTGATGGTATCCCGACGTATGAGATTAAGGAGAATGTGGCGTGGGATAATATTCCATTTACACCGGAGATGGAGGAGATTGCCAGAAATGCCCGTGCCGTGTGCTTCGGTTCTCTTGCGCAACGTAATGTCGTCAGTCGTGAGAATATCCGTAAGTTCCTTGATACCACACCAGAAGACTGTCTGCGTATTTGCGACATCAATCTGCGTCAGCAGTTCTACAGCAAGGAAGTGCTGGAGGATTCGTTCTGCATTTGCAACATCCTGAAGATCAACGATGAGGAGCTGGTGGTGGTGAACCGCATGTTTGGCTACGATGGCTTGGATATGCGTCAGACCTGTGAGAAGATCGTTCAGGACTATCATCTGAAGATGCTCGTGCTGACCTGTGGCACTAATGGCTCGTATGTGTTTACTGATGATGGCCTGACCTCCTTCCAAGACACACCGAAGGTGGAAGTGGCTGATACGGTAGGCGCTGGCGATTCATTTACAGGCTCATTCTGCGCTTGCATCATTAATGGCAAACCCGTTCAGGAAGCCCATAAGACGGCTGTTCAGGTCAGTGCCTTCGTCTGCACCCAGAATGGTGCTATGCCTATCGTACCTGAGAAGCTGAAAGCATAAATACCTGGGCTGTTTTTGGCTGCGAGGATTACTTTTCCCGGAAAAAGTGTGATTATTCGGGAGAAAATGAGTAACTTCGCAGCCAAAATAGTTTTTATATGAGTGTACAGATAGAAGAGAGCTGGAAGTCATATTTGAATGATGAGTTTGCGAAGCCTTATTTCACGCAGTTGACATCGGCTGTGCGGCAGGAGTATATGCAGACCACCTGCTATCCGCCAGGCAAATTGATATTCAATGCCTTTAACCAGTGTCCGTTTGATAAGGTGAAGGTGGTGATTATCGGACAGGATCCGTATCATGAACCAGGCCAGGCCCACGGACTGAGTTTCTCTGTGCAGGATGGTGTGCAGTTTCCACCCTCATTGCAAAATATATTCAAGGAAATCCAGGCAGATCTTGGTACGCCGATTCCTGTTTCCGGCAATCTGACGCGCTGGGCAGAACAGGGCGTGCTGCTGTTGAATGCCTCGCTGACAGTGCGGGCGCATCAGGCGAACAGTCATAGTACACTTGGTTGGCAGAAATTCACTGATGCAGCGATCCAGGCATTGGCTACACATCGCGAACATATAGTCTATATGCTCTGGGGCGGTTATGCCAGAGGTAAAGCTTATATGATCGACAAGACTCGCAATCTGGTCCTTGAGAGTGTACACCCCTCGCCACTGAGTGCTAATCGTGGTGGTTGGTTCGGCCAGCATCAGTTCTCCCGTTGTAATGCTTATCTCGAACAAAACGGCATGACTCCGATCGTATGGTAAAACAACTTCCTCCAATTATTCAAGTTGGCGATGTGCTGCTCTCGTCGGATATCCTGACGGAGAAGTTTTGTTGTGATCTTAGTGTGTGCAAGGGTGAGTGTTGTGTAGAAGGTGATGCAGGTGCCCCTGTCACGCTGGAAGAGGTGGCAGAGATTGAGGATTGTCTGGATGTCGTGTGGGATGACCTCTCTGCGTCGGCACAAGCGGTTATCGACAAGCAGGGTGTAGCGTATGTGGATTCGGAGGCCGATCTCGTGACGAGTATCGTGAACGGAAAAGATTGTGTGTTTACCTATTACGGAGATATCGAAGACTGGCAGACGCATCTGCCTATCCGCAACTGTTGTCTCTGCGCGTTGGAGAAGGCTTTCAGAAATGGCAAGACGCGTTTCTGTAAACCAGTGAGTTGTGCACTTTATCCCATCCGTGAGAAAAAGTTGGGTGAGAATCTCGTAGGTCTGAACTATAACCGTTGGGCTGTCTGCAAGATGGCAGTGGCGAAAGGCATCCAGGAGGATCTGCGATTGTACCAGTTCCTCCGTGAGCCACTGATACGCCGTTTTGGAGAAACATGGTATCAGGAACTGTTAGAGATGGTTGAGGAATTGAAGCGCCAGAACTATTTATGACTTCCTGTATTTTGACGGACTCATACCCACGTGTTCCCTGAAGAATTTCCCCAGGAAACTCTGATTGGGGAAGTGCAGTTCTTCGGCAATCTCCTTGATATTCTTAATACTGTTCTTGAGTTGTACCCGTAGTTCCAGTGTGATATAGTAATCGATCCATTCGTTGGGAGTGCGATGACTGACGGATTTCACAGACTCCGAGAGATATTTCGGCGTGATGTCGAGTTCCTTGGCGTACCAACTTACACGGCGTTCGTGCCTGAAGTGCTTCTCCACAAGTTTGATGAACCTTGTGAAAATAATCTCTTTCCTCGATTTGGGTTTGACGTCATTTTGTACGCGATAGATGATGTTGCTCAGGTCGTAGAACATCGCTAACAACAGCGATTTAATGAGGTCTTTCTGGAAGTGATTCCGCTTGTCGCCGATCTTCTCCTTGATCACCTGGAAATATTCCTTGAAGGTCTGGATCTCTTCCTCTTCCAGACTCATCACTGGATGAAGACGTGAGAACAGGAAGAGCGAACTGATATCGCTGACATTCTTGATAATCTCTCGGAAGAAGTTGACTGACATGACCATGCACAAACCTTCCATAACCTCGGAGTGTTGATAACTATCTACGATATGCCGATCGCTGACCACCAGGATATCGCCAGGCTTGATGACCTGCTTGATGGTATCCAACTGATACATGACTTCACCTTTTGTACACAATCCGATTATGATGAAGTTCATGTTGAGGGGTTCTGTAGGCACGGGCACCTCGTTGATGCGTTCCGTGAGGACCAGGTCGTCTTCAAGATAGACAGCGCCGCTCCAGTTCTTTGCCCTGTTGATATCTGTTTCCTTAATATTTGAGTTTACCACGTTTTGATATTTTGAGTTTTACCTGCTTTCAGTTTGACGGTCTTTTGCTGACCATTATATAATAAGGTGACGGAACTATTGGTCTTGGCCTTGATGCTACAGTCACGTACCTTTCCATCTTTCCACTTGAAGTTCACCTCGAAGCCTCCACGGGCACAGAGACCACTCACACTACCGTCTTTCCACTGTTCTGGGAGGGCTGGCAACAGCTCAATTTTGTTGTCGCCACTCTGCATCAACATTTCACAGACACCAGCCGTTCCGCCGAAATTGCCATCAATCTGGAAAGGAGGGTGGGCATCAAAGAGATTGGGGTAAGTACCGCCTCCCTTGCTGTAATTGGGCATTCTGCTTCCCTCGGGTGCGACGGCAGTCAACAGTTTACGGTATATCTGATAGGCTTTCTCCCCATTTCTCAGTCGTGCCCAGAGGTTGATGCGCCAGCCCGTACTCCACCCCGTCGTCTCATCGCCTTTGATCTCCAAAGAGCGAATGGCTGCCTTCTGGAGTGTGAGGTCTGTCAGATGATTACCAGGATAGAGGCCGATGAGGTGACTCTGGTGACGATGCTTGAAGTCCCAGTCATCCCAGTCGTAGTACCATTCATTCAGGT
>ONNY01000098.1 GCA_900319305.1 uncultured Prevotella sp. | reverse complement strand
TTTAGAACTTTGCCATTTTGATGGCGACGACTGCACACTCATCGCCTTTATTACCTAAGCGACCGCCAGCACGATCCTTCGCCTGCTGCAGATCGTTGGTTGTCAACAATCCGTAGATCACGGGGATGTTACTGGTGGCATTCAGACGGGCAACGCCCTCAGTGACACCCTGACAGATATAGTCGAAATGCGGGGTCTCACCACGAATCACCGACCCCAGGATGATCACAGCATCATAGCCGTCGTTGAGCGTCATCTGGTGGGCACCGTAGATCAGTTCAAACGAACCAGGAACAGTCTTCACATGGATATTCTCAGGCAGGGCACCGTGCTTTTCGAGGGTTGACACACAACCATCGAGCAGCGCACCCGTAATCTCGGGATTCCATTCTGCCACGACCACACCGAAGATCATGTTCGATGCATCGGGCACTTTCGCGATGTCGTAGTCAGAGAGATTCTTTGTAGCCATAACTTATTTTGCAGATACGCGCTCGATATAGGCATCGATGGTCTGATACTGCATGGAGTTGAAGTACTTCTCCTTCACGGTCTGATACAGTTTCAGTGCCTCATCGTTCTTACCCTGACTCTCAAGGATCTCACCGGCCTGAATCAGGAAGGTGGGAGACAGGGAGTTGTTGTCAGCCTTCTCTGCTGCCTTCTTCAGATGGGTGACAGCCTTGTCGAGCTGTTTGAGGTGAGCATAAGCGTTACCCAGCGCTGCTTCTGCTGCGGGAGAGATCATGGCGTCGTCAGCACCGTCATAAGCCTCGAGGAACTTCACGGCAGCGTCCCACTTACCCAACTGGGCATTGCAGAGACCTGCGTAGAGGTTTGACAAGTTACCGGCAGCTGTTGAGCTGTACTCGTCGGCGAGCTTGGCAAAGCCCTTGAAACCAGTGCTGTCGCCCTCCAGTGCCTGCTGGAAGAGCCCCTGTGCGAAATAAGCCTGCCCCTTGGCGATAGCTGTAGAAGCCTTCTGCTCGTTGGGCTCGGCGATGTAAGTCTTGTAAAGAACTGCACCGACGATGATGACGATGATAGCCACCACGACGGTGATAATAGCCTTCTTGTACTTCAGGAAGAAGGCCTCACTCTGATTCAGTGTCTGCTCCATGGTAGGTGCAGCCTGCTGTTGATTTGATGTATTTGCCATTATAATTATGTATTAATTTTCGAAAATCGGGTGCAAAGTTACAACAAATTTTAGACATAAGAACATAAGTACATATTTTTTTTTGTTTCTTTTGGTTTTTTGCTCCCTTATTCGTATCTTTGCAGCCATGATTCTCGAGAAACTATCGCTAATTAATTATAAGAACATCCGAGTTGCCAATCTGGAGTTGTCACCGAAGATCAACTGTCTGATTGGTCAGAATGGTGTCGGCAAGACCAATGTGCTGGATGCCATCTACTTCCTCTCGTTTTGTCACTCGGCGAGTAACCCCATCGACTCCCAGGTGATCACGCACGACGAGGGGTTCTTCCTGATCGAGGGCACGTATCAGGAGGATCTTTGTATCTCTTGCGGCATGAAGCGTGGCACCAAAAAGCACTTCAAGCGCAACAAGAAAGAATACAAACGACTGTCGGAGCATATCGGTCTGATCTTCCTGATCGAAGGCGGCAGTGAGGAGCGCAGAAAACTGATGGATGTGGTGATCTCGCAATACGACCGCAGTTATATCGATGCGATGAACCGCTATAACAAGGCCCTATTGCAGCGTAACACGATGCTGAAACTGGAAGAGGAGCCCGACCTGGAGGTGCTGAGTCTCTGGGAAGAGCAGATGGCGATCGAGGGGGAGCGCATTTTTGCCTGTCGCAATGCGTTCGTGAAAGCGCTGACACCCGTGTTCCAACGGTATTACGAGACGATCTCGGGCAATCGGGAATGGAGGTGATCCAGCGCGACCGCGCCAAAGACCGTATCATGGGTTACTCGCTGCATGGCGTGCATCGCGACGACCTGGTGTTCAGTCTGGGCGGGCATCCGCTGAAGCGCGAAGGCAGTCAGGGACAGCACAAGACCTTTGTCATCGCCCTGAAACTGGCACAGTTTGACTTCCTGAAACGGACGAATAACCAGACCACGCCCCTGCTCCTGCTCGATGATATCTTCGACAAGCTCGATGCCGACCGCGTGGAGCAGATCGTGAAACTCGTGGCCAGCGACGAGTTCGGACAAATATTCATTACAGACACCAATCGGGAGCATCTCGACCAGATTCTCAGCAGAACCTCGCACGACTATCGGATCTTCCAGGTAGAAAACGGCAACATACATGTTTAGGAAAGAAGTCAAGAGCATCGGCGAACTGATCCTGAAGAATCTCAGGTCACAGGGGCTGGAGACACCGCTTCAACAGAAGCGGCTGATAGCAGCCTGGCCAGAAGTGATGGGTGAGATGATCGCAGGCTACACCCAAGACCTGTATATCAGGAACCAGACCTTGAACGTACGGCTGACGAATCCCGCCCTACGGGCCGACCTCTCGTTGATGAGACCAGAGATCGTGAAGAAGTTGAACGCCGCCGTCGGCAGTCAGGTGATTGCTGATATCCGTTTCTGCTAAACCACCCTATTCACAGCCACATCATGGGCATCGACAGGCACTTCGGCCACCTTCTGGAAGTCGAAGCAGACGCCGATAGTCCTACCTGTAAAAGCCGTCAGGAACCGGTCGTAGTAGCCTTTGCCCCGCCCCAGGCGATGCCCTTGTGCATCAAAGGCGATTCCGGGGATGAGGGCTACATCAATCTGCTTCAGGTCGGTAAAGGGAGTTCCCGCGGGTTCCATGATATGATAGGCACCCTCGGAAAGATCCTGCGGTCCCGTATAGCGCCGCAGTTCCATCGAGGTATCATCAAGCACCTTCGGCAACAGCACCGTCTTCCCCTCCGCCACGAGTTCATCAAGCAACCGGCGGGTATCCACCTCATCAGGCAAGGCATAATAGGCCAGGATTACCTTGGCCTCACGGAGCAGCGGACGCAGGCGCTCAAGGACAGGAAGCGACAGTTCCTCCAGTTGTGCTGGGGAGAACTGTCGCTTCTGTTGTAGGATATATAGTCGGAGTTCGTCCTTACGCATGGTTAGACGTAGTGGATGCCGGTTTCTGAGGGAAGGCATCGCCGTTCTTAAAGAGTTTCAAGGTCTCGATGATGGCGGGATCATCCTGATTGAGATACTCCGTCCAGGCCTGTTCATTGAGGATGTTATAGATGATACGGCTATTCACGAAACGCTCCAGGAGCTTACGCGATTTCTGGATCATCAGGTTACGGCGCTTGAGACCGTTCTTATCGGCATAGTTCACGAACTTCTCCAGGGTGTTCTGACTCTTCAGGTAACGCTCCAGTTCCCACACATCCTCCATCGTACTGAGTTTGGCACGGTTCTCATCGGTATAGGTATAGGCAAACTGCAGGATCAGACCTGACATCGTGGCTTCCTTATAGTAGGAGGTCATGCCCAGCGTGTCCTCGGGGACGAAGATATCGGGCGTGATACCACCGCCGCCATAGACCGTACGACCATTGTTGGTGTGATAGGCAGGACCTGTATGCTTGATGCTGTCCTCGGAGAAGAACTCACCGTGCTTATAGCGTTTCATCCAGTCGCCCTCATAGTCCTCACCGTCGGCATACGGTTTCTGGATACAACGGCCTGACGGTGTGTAATAACGGGCGATGGTAAGGCGGATCATCGAGTGGTCGGAGAACTCCATCGGCTTCTGAACCAGACCCTTTCCGAAAGAACGGCGCCCGATGATCGTACCACGGTCATTATCCTGGATGGCGCCTGCGAGAATCTCGGCAGCAGAGGCAGAGCTCTCATCGACGAGCACCACCAGCGGGATATGCTGGTAAGAGCCGCGCCCGTCGGCCTTGTAGTCCTGTCGGGGATAGCGACGACCTTCGGTATAGACGATCAGCTGTCCCTTCGACAAGAACTCATTCGCGATCTGGACAGCCGACTCCAGATAGCCGCCCGTATTGCCACGCAGGTCGATTGCCAGACTGGAGAAGCCGCGCTGCGAGAGCTTTGCCAGGGCAATGAGCAGTTCAGGATAGGTATTCTCACCGAAGTTCTTGATCCGGATATAGCCAGTCTCATCGTCGAGCATATAGCTGGCAGTGACACTCTTGGTGGGGATCTCGCCACGCGTCACCGTGATATGGCGGATCTTCTGCTCACCATAGCGGATGATGCCCAGCTTCACCTTCGTGTCCTTAGGGCCCTTCAGGCGATGCATCGCCTCCGCATTGGTGACCTTCTTGCCGACAAACACGGAGTCGTCCACCTCTACGATCTTGTCACCAGCCAGTACACCTGCCCGCTCAGCAGGGCCGTTGCCGATGACATTCTGCACGCGGATCGTGTCCTGACGGATGGTAAACTCGATACCGATACCTGAGAACGAGCCCCTCAGATCATCGTTGGCAATCTCGCCGTCGCGGGCTGTGATATAGACGGAATGGGGATCGAGCTCTGCCAGGATCTGAGGCATCGCCTTCTCCACCAGGTCGTTGATGTTCACGGTATCGACATACTGATCGTCGATGATATGAAGCAGGTTGTTGAGCTTGTTACCGCTGGAGTTGATGATATTCAACCGGTTGCCTGAGAAGTGGTTGGCATAGAAAGAACCGATCAGGATACCGATGACCACACAGATGGCCATCCAGAGCGGTGTGAAGCGTAAGTTCCTATTCGTGCTCATTGCATGATGTTATTTGGTAGAATTGATATCCATAAAGACCACCTCGATGCCTGCACGGCGCAGTAGGTCGATGCCATCGGTGAGCCGATACTGTTCGCCATAGACCACCCGACGGATGCCGGCCTGGATGATGAGTTTGGCACACTCGATACAGGGCGAGGCCGTGATATAGATGGTGGCACCGTCGCTGTTGTTGTTGCTACGGGCGAGTTTCGTGATCGCATTAGCCTCGGCATGCAGCACATAGGGTTTGGTGACGTTGTTGTCGTCCTCACACACATTCTCAAACCCGCTGGGCGTACCGTTATAGCCGTCGCTGATGATCATCTTGTCCTTGACCACCAGCGCACCGACCTGACGGCGCACGCAGTAGGAGTTCTCTGCCCAGATGCGCGCCATCTTCAGATAGCGCATATCCAGTTTCTGTTGTTTATCGTTTGATTCCATTTCGTTTTAATAAGGCATCGATGGTGGGTTCGCCACCACGAAAACGTTGATATAATGTCATGGGGTTCTCAGTACCACCCTTCGAGAGGATGTTGTCGCGGAAACTCTGGGCGACCTGCTGATTGAAGATACCATGTTTCTTAAACACGCTGAAGGCATCGGCATCAAGCACCTCGGCCCACTTGTAGCTGTAATAGCCTGCCGCATAGCCGCCCGCCATGATGTGGGAGAACTGCACCGTCATACAGGTATCGGGCAACTGGGGCATCACCATCGCCTTTGCCCAGGCTTTCTTCTCAAACGCGAGGATATCGTCCGTAAACGCCTCCTTCTTGGTGTAATAGGCCATGTCGAGCAGCCCGTAGCTCACCTGTCGCATGCAGGCAAAGGCCACATTGAAGTTACGGCTCCGCACGATGCGACGGATCAATACGTCGGGCAATGGCTCCCCCGTCTGGTAATGGAAGGCAAACGTACGCAGGAACTCCTTCTCGATGGCGAAATTCTCCATGAACTGCGAGGGCAGTTCTACAAAGTCCCACCACACGTTCGTGCCGCTCAGGCTCTCGAAACGCGTGTTGGCGAACATCCCGTGCAGGGAGTGTCCGAACTCATGGAGGAAGGTTTCTACCTCACCTAATGTCAACAGGGCGGGCTTCTCCTCCGTCGGCTTCGTGAGGTTCATCACCACACTGACATGCGGGCGATGGTTCTCGCCCTTGCGGTCGATCCACTGACCCTGATATTCCGTCATCCAGGCCCCACCCTGCTTACCTTTGCGCGGATGGAAGTCGGCATAGAACACAGCGAGATAAGAGCCGTCCTTATCGAAGACCTCGTAGGCCTTTACATCCGGATGATAGACGGGGATGTCCTTGTTCTCCTTGAAGGTGATGCCATAGAGGCGGTTGGCAAGTCCGAACACGCCCTCGATCACCTTCGACAGTTCGAAGTAGGGTCGCAGCATCTCGGCATCAATGTTATAACGCTTCAGCTTGAGTTTGTGGGCATAGAAGCTGAGATCCCAAGGCTCTAACTTAAAGTCCTTGCCCTCCAACTTACGAGCCATGTCTGCTATCTCCTTCACCTCCTTCTTGGCGGTGGGCTTATAGGCTTTCACGAGCTCGTTGAGCAGTTGATACACACGACGCACGTTGCCGGCCATACGGCGCTTCAGCACGTAGTCGGCATAGGTCTTGTGTCCCAGCAACTGAGCCAGTTCACGGCGCAGGTTGATGAGTCGCTTGCAGATCCCGATATTGTTTTCCGTATTATCGTGGATACACTCCGTGTTCTTCGCCATATACAGCTGGCGGCGCAGGTCGCGCTGGGTGCTATAGGTCATGAACGGGAAGTAACTGGGGTAGTCGAGGGTGAACACCCACCCTTCCAGATTCATCTCCTTCGCCGTCAGGGCAGCAGCCTCACGGGCGGTATCAGGCAGTCCGTCGAGTTGGGCCTCGTCAGTAAGATGGAGCGTAAACGCCTTGTTCTCCTTCAACAGATTCTGGGAGAACTGCAGACTGAGCATCGAGGCCTCTTCGGTGAGTTGGCGCAGACGCTCCTTGCCGGCGGCATCGAGCAGCGCACCGCTCCGCACAAACCCGTCGTAGCAGTTGTCGAGCAGCATCTTCTCCTCAGGCGTCAGTTTGCGGTGATGGCGGTGCACATATTGGATACGTTTGAACAGTTGTTCGTTCAGACGGATGTCATTCGCATGTTTCGTCAGGATCGGACTCATCTTCTGCGCCAGGGCATCCATCTCGTCGTTCGTCTCTGCAGAAAGCAGGTTGAAGAACACCGTAGAGACACGACCCAGCAGGTCGTAGTAGTGATCGCCGTCTTTCTCGTCGTCCACACTGATGATGGTATTGTCGAAGGTGGGTTTTTCGGGGTTGTTGATGATCTTCTCGATCTGCTCGTCATCCCGGCGGATACCCTCCAGCATCGCCTCCTCGAAATCTTCAAGGCGGATACGGTCGAAGGGCGCCACATCATGGGGCGTATCATAAGGCAGAAAAAAAGGATTCTTTCTCTCTTGTTGCTTGCTCATAACTAAAATACTAACACGTTCAGCCTGCAAAATTACGATTTCTTTTCCAATCCACCAAATTTTAGAGTGTTAAACAATAATTTTACTTGATTTTCATATTATTTGGGAAGCTCTCCAAAATTACAAGACTTTTGTAACAATATTACATGGCTGTTGTAACAACATTACAAACAATGTGTAATGGGATTACAAATCTTTTGTAATTTTCTTCAAAATTGAAGTGAATTATTATGATCCTACCCCGATGCAGTTCGACGAGCCCTTCGTATTGCAACTGATTCAGGACACGCGACACGTTCAGGCGACTGTCGTTCAGTTCCTGTGCCAGTCGTTCCATCAGGATGAAGAAGGTCTTGGTGCCTGCAGGATAACTGCAGTGGGCGACCAGGAAACGGACCAGTCGTTCCCGCAGGGTCTGAGGTGCACCGCGCCACAGTTGCTGGGAGAGTTTCTGGGTCTGGGTGGCATAGTGGTTGACGAGATTCAGACGGAACACCAGGAAGTCTTCCAGCAGCCGTAACATCTCCTCCTTATCGATCGTGAGCAGACTGACATCCGTCTGAGCCGTGACGCTTCTGGTGTAACGTTGGTAATAACCGAAGATCGCCTCCTGCTGGATAACGTACGGGGCACTCATGTGTTCCATCACGGAGAAACGGCCGTCGTCAGCGAAATGCTCCACCTTCACCATGCCGCTGATCACAAAATAGAGTTGGTTGCAGGGATCGCCCGCCGTGACGATCCGCTTGCCGGCAGAGACCTTTAAAAAGCCGAAGCGGATATGACCCGCCACAATCTCCAAATCATCGTGGCTCATTCCCTGGAAGAGGGGGAACTGCAGCAGTTGGTCATAGATTTTCAATACTGGCATAGGCGGTGTTTCTTATTTGGCAATCCGGTCTTTCAGGGAGGGCGAGAACCAGATGGCATTCCCCCCTTGTCCGTCGTCATAGATCAGATAGGCCATCAGTTCCGGATGGCGCTGGAGCACCTCCTTGGCCCCATCGAGTCCCATCACCATGAAGGAGGTGGCATAGGCATCCGCCACCATACAGGTCTTTGCCAGGACGGTGGCAGAGAGGATGTTATGCTGCACAGGATAGCCCGTATGCGGATCGATGGTATGGGCATAGCGTTTGTTGCCCTTGTAATAGAAATTACGATAGTTACCGCTGGTGGCCATCGCGATGTCGGTGACATTCAGCGTGGTCTGCAACTCGTGCTCGACGTTCAGCGGATCCTCCGTCGGCTTCGTCACCCCAATGCGCCAAGGCAGGCGTTTGGGATTAACTCCCTGCGTGACAATCTCACCACCAATCTCCACCATGAAGTTCTCGACGCCTCGTTTACGCAGGAAGTTGGCCACCACATCCGTGCCATAGCCCTTGGCAATCGCCGAGCAGTCGAGCATCATCCGGGGATCGGCTTTCCGGATCTTCCCATCGACAAGCGACACCTTCTGATAACCCACGATGGCCATCAGACTGTCCACCTGATGACGGGATGGTATCTCACCGTGCTTAAAGCCGAAACCCCAGGCATTGACCAGAGGCGCCACCGTGATATCAAAAGCACCCTTCGTCTCCTGTGAGATCGTCATTGCCTGCTGGAAGACATCGAGGAACATCTGATCAGGCTCAACTGACTGGTTGTTGTTGATGGCGGTGATGACGGAGGATTTATTGAAAGGTGAGAGGGAACGGTCCACCTTCATCAGTTCGGCCTTGATAGAGGCACTCATATCCGAGTCGCACTGGTAGGTGACATGATAGGTCGTTCCGAAGATGAGATCAGTATTCTGCTGATAGGGCATCGTATGTTGCTGACGGATGATCAGCACCGTTCCCACAATCAGCAACACGAGAAAAGGCAGTTGCCAAAGGAGCCGTTTCTTCTGAGGGGTATCCATATCAGATATCTATGATGACATTAAAGGTGCCGTCGATATTGCTGTTATCGTTGGTGCCGAAGCCTGGCACATACCACGTCTTGCCGAAATCGCCTTCCTTATGGGAGATGCGGAGTTTATAGCGCACACTCCACCCCAGATGGAGCGGGCCCCAGATCTTGGCATCAAGACCCACATTCACCTCTGTCCAATGCATCTTACAGGACGCATCCTTGATCTCATAGAGGGCATCCCAATGCCAGACGGGATCGGTGAGACCCGGGCGGGTGATATCCACCTTATAGGAAGTATAGGCATAGCGCAGACCGACATAAAGACGGTTGGGACCATGCTTGTCCTTCAGCAGGTTTCTGTCGATACCCACCTTGAAATAGGGAGCAGAGGTCTTATAGTTGACCTTCGTGACCTCATCTTCACTATTGGCCTTACCATAGCCAAGTTCGACGACAGGGAACCACTCGTCGTGGAGATTCACACGAAGCGCCCCTTCATACTGTCCACGATCTCCGAACATCGCCATACCGGCACCCACCAGATCGAACGATACGGCAAAACCACGAAACACCGGGATGGAGTCTTTCTGCATGGAGAAGAACTTCGTCTGGGCGGAAGCAGGCGCAGCCGTCAGCAGCAGGAGCAGACTAATAACGCTCGCTGTCCGGATAGAGGTAGAAATGAATCTTCGTATCGTCATAATCCACGTTTGAGTATTTGATGACCAATGAATCGATGCCGTTCTTCGTATGGCGGACACCCGTCAGTTTATGGAAGTATTCCGCCTTACACTCGAGAGACTCGAAGTGAGGATAGTCTTCTTTCTGGATCCACACCGTATCCGTCTCATCGTAGTTAAGGTTGAAGAAGTGGAAATAGAGTACATCCTCCGGATGGGATTTGCTGATCGGCAGACTGAAGCTTTCGATTTCGATCCCCCTGTTTAAGAGGATCGTATCTTTGCCCTCCTTCGTCTTTGAATAGATGGTCAGCGTATCCAACAGTTCAAACGGAAGTCCATCACTGCTTAGGATATCATAGTTGGTTGCTACCACGTTCTTGACAGGACAGTCAATGGACGAGCAGGAGGCGACAAGCGCCACGCCAAGGAACAGGAGCCACTTTCTCATATCGTCTCTTCTATCTGATAATCATTACGTCCACTCGACGAACGACTGATGAGGTCGCCCAGGAAGCCCGTCAGGAACAGTTGGGTGCCGATCATCATCATCGTCAGAGCGATATAGAAATATGGAGAGTCCGTCACCAGACGCTGCGGAATGTGATGCGCCAGACACCAAAGCTTATCGGCGCCGATCCAGAAGGCCGCCACAAAACCGATGAAGAACATGATGGTGCCTAAGAAGCCGAACACGTGCATCGGCTTCTTGCCAAACGTAGAGAGGAACCAGAGGGTCAGCAGGTCGAGATAGCCGTTGACAAAACGGTTCAAGCCCATGAACTTCGACGAGCCATACTTACGGGCCTGATGCTGCACCACCTTCTCACCGATCTTGTCGAAACCGGCATTCTTGGCCAGATAAGGGATATAGCGATGCATCTCACCATAGACCTCGATATTCTTCACCACCGCCTTACGATAGGCCTTCAAGCCGCAGTTGAAGTCGTGCAGATTCTTGATGCCGCTGATCTTGCGGGCTGTGGCATTGAAGAGTTTCGTGGGGATGGTCTTGGAGATCGGATCGTAACGTTTCTGCTTGTAGCCTGACACCAGGTCATAGCCCTCTTCCTTGATCATCCGGTAAAGATCAGGGATCTCATCAGGCGAATCCTGCAGGTCGGCATCCATCGTGATCACCACATCACCCTGTGCCTGTTCGAAACCGCAATAGAGGGCCGGACTCTTGCCATAGTTACGACGGAACTTGATGCCCTTCACCACCTCAGGCTGCTGCTTGTGCAACTCGCTGATAATCTCCCACGAACGGTCGGTAGAGCCGTCATTGATGAAGATCACTTCGTAAGTGAAGTGATGCTCCTTCATCACACGCGCTATCCACGCATACAGTTCTGGAATCGATTCATCCTCATTATAAAGAGGAATAACTACTGATATATCCATTTTATTCATTACTTTTTAACACAGTGCGCTGCATGATCAGGCTGATGGGAACACCCAGGATGAAACCCAACGTGATGTTCACCGTCAGCATATCCAGCGCGTAGTCGATGGGGCGGATCTGCGCCATCTGCCTCAGGCTCTCGTTCATCATCTCCGTCATCCCATACTGCTGCATCGCCTGCTGCGCCTCGTCGGAGGTCAGTACCTTCGACATCTGACTCATCAGATAACCATTGTCCATAAACGTGAGATAGAGATACATCGCGATGGCGAAAAGCACACCTGCATAGAAAAACACTAAGACGGTATAGGCATAACCGCGACGGAACGAGATCAAGCCCTCACGACCATAGTCACGGAAGTTACGCAGTCTGCCGCCCACAAAGAATGGTGTATAGCAGATCAGCATGGTAGCCGCCAGACCGATCATCTGGTTGGTCATACCTATTATATATAAGACGGACGTAAACACCCACAGCAGGGCGAGCAGCGCTCCATCCTGGCGGGCAAATGCCTTCAGTTGAATATATTCAATCGATGTAATCATTTTAACACTTATCTAATTCAAGGTGCAAAATTAAGCATTTTCCCGCATATATAGAGTGGTTTGCCTCAAAAAATCGTTAAAATCAGCAAACTTTTCACTTTTCACTTCTCTCTTCTCACATTTTTGTTGTACCTTTGCAGCCGATTTTCAAGAACATGAGCGAGTCCTGTACGGCCAGCTCCCTCGGAATCCCCCAGGGTGGGAACGCAGCAAGGGTACTTGGTTGTAGCGGCGCGATACAATAAGCTCGCTCACCCGCCTCTTTAGCTCAGTTGGCCAGAGCACGTGATTTGTAATCTCGGGGTCGTTGGTTCGAATCCGACAAGAGGCTCAAAAGAGACTTTAAGGATAGGCGAAAGCCAATCCTTTTTTGGTTCATCAAATTGGATAGGCGAAAGCCAATCCTTTTTAAGGCTCAGAATGAGAAAGGATTGGCAATTGCCGATCCATTATTATTTTATCTTTATCTCATACTTCGACATGAACAGATGGTTCATCAGCGGCTTATCCTTGAACTCTCCCTTGAAACCACGCGGATCACCGATACCATACCAAGGTTCGATGCAGACAAAGGGCGCCTGTTTGTCGTAGGGACTCCAGAAAGCAATCACCGGGGTACGGAAGGTGACTGTCACCTCTGGCTCACCAGCCTTATTCAACAGTTCTGCACGATGCAACTGACACTTGTGAATCTTGATGGAGTCATTGCGCCAGGTGTTGTTGGAGAACTCCATCAGTCCGTTCTCCGCCTCCACGAAAGGCACCTCGTCCATCTCATGCGAACCATCGAGATAACTGTGAAGCGCGTCCATCGGCTCTTCGTTGTCAAGACGGATGCGACCGCTCTGACACTCACCCGGCTTCATGTCCGGGATGTTGAACGCCGGATGACCGCCTATCTGGAAGTGGATCTCACGGGTATCGGTGTTGTGGACATGCCAGATAACACTGATCTTATTGGCATCGAGCACATAGCTGACACTAAGAGTGAAGTCATAGGGATAGACTTTCTTCGTCGCTTCTGAAGATTCAAGCACGAAGGTCACCTTACGCTGACTCTGGGCAATGAGTTTAAACGTTGCATCGCGGGCGAACCCATGACGAGGCAAGTGATATTCCTTACCATCCACACGATAGGTCTCATCGTTGACACTACACACAATGGGGAAAAGGATGGGCGAATGGGTATTCCTTACCATGAGCATCCTTGATGCTCTGAAGTTCTGCTCCCTTCTCCGATACAACGACGGAGAGTTGTTCGTTTTTCAGTTCTACCATCTTAGATTGTTATTTTTTAGCAAAGATACAAATTATTCCCCAATTACCAAGGAATTGATGCCAAACCTTAACAATTATTACGAACAAAAATAGCCCTCGAATCACATCACGTGGTTCGAGGGTTTTGACAAAACTTGCAGAACGTATGAATTTCAAAGTCTAATTTTACTGCATAGTTTTGGAACTAAGTATGAACCGAATATGATTTTTGGTTGGAGCAGAGGAGTTGTTGACCATTGCCACGAACTCACCTGGCTCTGCAGTCCAGGCGCCCGTCTTCTCATCGTAAAAACTGAGGGCTGAGCGGTCGATGATGAAACTGACCTGCTGTGTCTCTCCCGGCTCCAAATATACTTTCTTGAATCCCTTCAGTTCCTTGACGGGTCTTGGCAGTGACGACTGCGTATCGCTGATATACAGTTGCAAGACCTCGGCACCAGCCAAAGAACCGACGTTCTTGACATCGGCAGTGATCGTGAGCTGATCATCAGCCGTCATCTCCTTTTTGTCAGCACGGAGGTTGCTCACCTGGAATGTGGTGTAACTCAGCCCATAGCCGAAGGGGAAGAGGGGTTTAATCTGCTGTTTGTCAGTCCAGCGATATCCCACAAAGATATCCTCCTTGTAAGTCTCGTCGATGATCTGATGAGCCTCGCGCCAGGTACCAGGATAGCTGCCTGTGGCATGTGCGCCGCAATCCTCCAAACGGGCATACCAGGTAAATGGCAGTTTACCAGAGGGATTCACATCACCAGCGAGTACACTGGCCAGTGCCTCACCTGCCTCAGAGCCAATAAACCAGCCCTGCACGATGGCAGGCACCTTGTCAGCCCAAGGCATAGCGACGGCATTGCCAGAGATGTTCACATAGACCAGATTGGGATTTGCCTTGACCAGAGCCTCTATCAGTTGATCCTGACCATAGGGCAAGCCATAAGTCTGGCGGTCGTGGCCCTCGCAGTCCTGATAATTGCTCTTGTTCAATCCACCGATGAAGATGACGACATCGGCATCCTTCGCCTTAGCGACAGCCTCTGCCGTGAGTTCCTCCGCACTGCGCAAGTCATACAGACTGCGCCCTACGGTGACCCCATCATAACTCTGAATGGTATCGCCGACATAGCCTCTGGCGAAGTCAACCTCTGCCTCGGCAAAACGTGCCTTGATGCCATCGAGCGGCAGGATCTCTTTCTGAACCTTCAATGAAGATGAGCCTCCGCCAACCGTCATCATCTTAATGGCATTCTCGCCGACCACGAGGATACGCCTGGCCTTCTTCACAGGAAGGATCTTACGATCATTCTTCAGCAAGACGATACCCTGCTGTGCAATCTTCAGGGCTGCCTCATAGTGAGACTCAGAACAGAGGAAACCGAAGGGGCGCTGACGATTCATCGTGGTGCGATAGAACAGACGCAGCACACGACGCACCTTCTCATCGAGTTCCTTGGTGGAATACTTGAATTCCCGAATCAGTCGCTTATAGGGCAAGGCCATATAGTAATTGTCGTAGGCATTCGTCACGCCCATCGTCAGACCATCCGTCCATGAGCCGAACTCCAGATCGAGTCCGTTCTGGATGGCTTCCTCCGTGTTATGGCAGCCCCCCCAGTCGGAGATCACCACACCATCGAAGCCCCAATCCTGTTTCAGTATCTTATTGAGTAGTGTTGCATTATGGCAGTTGTGCTGGTTCTGATAAAGGTTATAAGAGCCCATGACGGCCCATGCCCCACCCTCTTGGATGGCAGCCTTGAAGGCCGGGAGATAGATCTCATGCAGGGCGCGGTCGCTGACGATGACGTTCACCTGATGCCGGTATTCCTCATCGTTGTTCAGGGCATAGTGCTTCACACAGGCAGCAACACCCTTCGACTGAAGACCCTGGATATAAGGCACCACCATTCTGGAGGCGAGCCAGGGGTCTTCACCCATATACTCAAAGTTGCGGCCATTAAACGGTGTGCGGTTGATGTTCACACCAGGGCCCAATATGACATGCTTACCACGGTAGAGTGCCTCTTCTGCCAGACTCTCACCATAGAGACGGGAGAGCGCAGGATTCCAAGTGGCTGCCAGACAGGTCAGCGCCGGAAAGGCCACACAGGAGTCGTTGGTCTGACCTGCCTGCACCCACTCATCCCACAGCACATCCGGACGCACGCCATGAGGTCCGTCGTCGGTCCAGAGGTCAGGGAATCCCAGTCGTTTGACACCAGGACTGGAGAATTTCGACTGTGCATGGATGACAGCGATCTTCTCATCGAGTGTCATCCGTGCCAAGGCATCATCGATACGCTGTTCAACAGGCTTCGTCTCATCGAGATAGACAGGCGTCTGTGCGAAGCTCACAGATAATGGGCAGTGGATCATGGACAATGCTATCCAGAATCCTCTATACATCTTATTATTCAACATTCTAAATCATTATTTTATTTTTAATGGATGACGATTTTGCGACCATCCTGAATATAAATGCCTTTGCCCGGATTGATCACCCGGCGCCCCTGAAGGTCGCAGAGATAGTTGCTTTTGTGTTCTGCTGCGATGGGACGGATGCCGCTGGTGTTTTTTTGATAGACACGTACGTAATCTACAAGCATCTCTGCGGGGAGAGCATCCATATCGACGCCCTTTTGTCCACCCCAGTCACCGCCCCAGGCGAGATTCAGGATGATGTAGAAGGGCGCATCATA
>ONNY01000137.1 GCA_900319305.1 uncultured Prevotella sp. | reverse complement strand
ACTATATCTCAATCTACTGTCCATCAATTAAAACGAAATCTGACTGCAAAAATACAAAATATGTCCGATGTTTGCAAGTAAAATGGCTGAAAATGATTATCTTTGCAGCCAAAATAAGACAAAACGATCATGATTTCATTCGAATGTGACTATAATAACGGAGCTTGTCAGCAGGTGCTCGACAATCTGGTCAGATACAACAGTGCCAAACCCACGCCCTATGGTTTCGACGCCTTTAGCGAGCGAGCCAAGGACCGCATCCGTGAGGCTTGCGGCCTGCCAGATGCCCAGATTTTCTTCCTCACCGGTGGTACCCAGACCAATGCCACCACCATCGACTCCATGCTCTATCAGTATGAGGGTGTTATCTGCGTGGGCAGCGGTCATATCAATGTCCATGAGGCAGGTGCCGTGGAGTTCACCGAGCATAAGATCATCACCCTCCCCGATACCGATGGCAAACTGGAGGCAGCCGTACTCGATAAATATCTCGACGACTATATGCACGATGGCAACAAGGACCATGCCGTCCATCCGGGACTGGTATATATCACATTCCCCACAGAACTGGGAACCCTCTATTCAGCCCGTGAGCTCAACGATATCTATCAGATCTGCCAACGTTACGAGATCCCGTTGTATATCGACGGGGCACGACTCGGTTATGGACTCATGGCAGAAGGCAATGATATCACCCTGCCCTATCTCGCCCGCCACTGCGACGTCTTCTATATCGGCGGCACGAAGATCGGAGCCCTCTGTGGAGAGGCAGTGGTCTTCACCCATCATAATGCGCACAAGCACTTCTTCTCTATCCAGAAACAGCACGGAGCCGTGATTGCCAAGGGAGCCCTCATCGGACTGCAGTTTGAGGCACTGTTTAGCAAGGAGGGAGATACCTTATTGTATTATAAGCTTTCCGAACAAGCCATCAAGACAGCCATGCGCATGAAAGCACTATCCGTGAGGGTTTTGAGTTCTTGGTCGATTCCCCCTCCAACCAGCAGTTCGTGATTATGGACAATGAACAGGCAGAGCGTCTGGGGCGTCAGGTACAGTTTACCCACTTCGGGCAAACCGACCATCATCACACCATCTGCCGATTCGTCACCAGTTGGGCTACGACCGATGCCGAAATCGACGAATTAGAGAGAATCCTTAGCGCACGCTGAAGTCCTTTACGCATCGTTGATGGCTTTGGCGGCCTGATGGCTGTCGAAGCGTGTCGGAGCGGTAATGAAGTCGGGCACGTTGAACGACATGAACCGTCCGCGGTAGAACTGGCGCGGGTTGCGCTGCGGCAACATGAAGGCCTTGGTCACCTTTCCATCAGTATCGACATGACAGAAATAGGGACGTGTAAAGAGACCGTCGTCACGGCGGGAACTCACCACAAGCCAACGGGAATTGGTACTCCAGTTATGGAACGACTCCGTATCCTCGGAGTTGGCCCCGTCCATCAGACGACTCTGCCCCGTGGTAAGGTCAAGCAGCCAGAGATCTGCCTCATGATGCCAGATGCTGAACTGCCCGTAGTCCGACAGTGTGTAACAAAGGAACCGCCCATCATAGGAAGGACGGGGGAAGGAGACGGACTTCTGCTGTGACGCAGCATTGACAATCGTATCTACACGCTCGCCGAAACGGCCCGTCTCCGGATCGAAGTCGATACGGCAGAGGTTATAACGGAGCGAATTTAGCCCACTCTCCACAGTCCCTGAGCCGGTTCCTAAGCCTGTCACTGAGACGGTTCCTGAGCCTGCCGAAGGACCTGTCGAAGAACAGAAATACAGCGAGCGCCCATCGGCGGAGAAGACGGGATAGGTCTCATACACGGAGTCCTGCTTGAGGAGGGGCGACAGCAGTAACTCATTCTTTTCGACATCATACACCTGCAGGTCGGAGGCGGTATCAAACACCTCAACACGGTTCTTACCAGCACTGTGGAACAGCTGGTTCGTCTTGTTGGTGGAATAGGCAATATAGCGCCCCGACGGGTGCCAGTAGGGATAGACGCAGAGACCAAGCGTCCGATCTGTCTTCGTGTTATAGGCGGTCACGGGCCCATAGTCCTTCCTCAGCAGCGTGGCACCATGCGGTCCTCTGATATGCAGGCTCATGTCCTTAGGATCGGCGCGGTTGAAACTGTGGCAGTTGACGCAGCCCTCAAACTGAGTGTTCTCGATCAGCGGACGCTCCTCGAAGCTGGACAGGTCACGCTCGTAGATGCCCATCTTACTCCACACCTCGTAGCCGGGCTCAATCAGACGGTAGCAGAGGCCGTAGTCGATGCTGTCGGGACTGACATAGATGGAGAACGGTTTGTAGGTATGCCAGCCGTCCTCATATTTCGCCGAGACGACGACGGAGAGCGAATCCCCGCGGTTCTGAGCAAGCAACGTATGCCATTCGTCAATATCGAAGTCCGCCGACTCCTCGCCCTGGGCATGCAGGCTACCGCCGTGGCTGCCGGTAACGACGGCATCGATGCGCAGTGCCGTCTCGTCTGCCATGTTAAAGCACAGCGGGGCGATGTTCACGGGAACGGTGACGCCGGCATAGTCGGGATAAATCCGAGGCTGTTCTGCCTCCTGTTTGGCATCGGTGACGGTCTCGGTGCAAGCCATCAGCAGCAACACAGCGCAAATGCATAGTGTATAATGTATAGTGAATAACTTTCTCATTGCTTGATAGAGGAAATGAAGTTATTATAGCCTTCCTGATCGCCCGTCAGCAGGTAGTATGCCACCAGGTACTGATAGGCCAGGCCGTTGTCCCTGTTCCTGAGATAGAGGCTCTGCAGCATCTCGGGCGTCACGTGGTCGCTGAAGTAGAAGTCTCCGGTTAAGCGAGAGCCATCAAGCTCGCTTGAAGTGGCCGAGCGTGAGGAGGCTCGACCGAAGGTCAAGTCCTCATCGTAGGCCATCTTTCGCAGGCGTCCGTATTCGGGATGCTTGGCAATCGCCGCCTCGTCGCCCAGCAACGATAGCGTCTCATTGGCCCAGTCACGGTAGAAGAGGGTCTTCTGCAGGGCGGAGAGATACTTACGCGCCACCTCGTACTGGCCGTTGATGAGGTTGGTCTGTGCCAGCCGCTTGTAGCAGCGGCCGCTTTTCTGGAAGTCGAGGATCGCCTCCTGCGCCTCAAACACCGTACGCTGAGCGACGTTGATCATGCCCAGCTGGTAGAAGGCCTCTGCGGTGGGCAAGGGACTGGTGGCGTCTTCCTTGACATCGGGCAGCAGACCTGCGATGCCGTTCTGGTTGTAGTTGAACAACTGATCCAGCAGCACACCGTGCATCGCCAGGGCGAGATTCTGCACCGTCACACCGATCTGGTTGTTGGGTTTCTCCCTGTTGGCTGTCTCCAGGATACGGTTCCACTGCTGGTGGCGGGCCATGAAGTCATACTGCATCACTTTCTCCGCCCTGAAGTTGGCGTTCTTCCAGACAAGCGTGCCCATGATGACAGCAACAAGGGCAAAAGAGCAAGCAGTCACGACAAAGTTCTTCGAAGAGCTGATCCACTTTCGGGAAACACGAGCCAGAAGCGGAATGACAAGTGCCGACAGCCATGCAGCATAGAGCAGCCAGGGCGTTACCGTCGGGTAGCGATAGTAATGGCTGCCAGTCCATGACGGCCCCACCATCCAATATAATATAGGTATAGTGACGAGAATGACGATGCGCCCTATCCAGCCTTTCGGCAGTAGCGCATAGCTCCAGACTGCCAGCTGTGTGAGCAGGACCGCCCAGAAACCGCCCATCAAGGCATTCTCATCAAGCAGGAAGAGCCAGAGCAAAAATGAAGGCACAAAGCTCAGTCCAATCCACGGTCCCTGAGCCTGTCCCTGAGACGGTTCCTGAGCTTGTCGAAGGACCTGCCGAAGGGCAAGAAGGACCAATAGTTGCACCGCCGAAAGCAAGACCGCGATAATCAGCGCCCCTACCCAGGCATAGAGGAAAAACTGCGTGGAGAAACGCCCCAGCAAGTCAGCCACGCCACCCGGCACCCTGACAATCTCCCACACGTAAGTACTGTCGAAGAGGAACAGCTGGAACTGCTCCTGATAGTGCAGGTGGTGCGGGTAGGCCAGTCCGAAGAAAAGGAGGACTGCCAAGCCAAAAACGAGCGTGCACAGGGGACGTATGAACTTCATCTGAATCAATTACTACTTATCAAACACCTTACTAAACTCCTCAACACTGATCTTAACAGGTTCAACCATAAACTCCGGACGGTTGTAACTCTTCAGCAGGAAGGTATTCAACTCTGGATCTTCCTGCGGCATCAGAAACGCCTTCTCTGCCTTCCCGTCGTGGAAGTAGGAGAAATAGACGCGGCAGAAGTTACCGTCCTCACGGCGGCTGGCAACCATCATCCAGTGTCCGTTGCTCGACCATGAGGGGTAACTGTCAGGACGGCCCTCGTAGTTTACCTTCGAGAGGTCGATGGCCTGTGTCAGGGGGAGCCCCTGGTCAAGCGGCATACAGGCAATATCGCCGTCGTTGTGCCTGATATGGAAACAGCCGTACTGCCCTATGGCAAAGAGGATATAGTGCCCGTCGGGACTGATACGAGGCAAAGTGACGCTCTTGTTGATGGAGGCGGCGTCAAACACCAGCTCCTCCTCGCCGAAGCCATGTGTCTTCACATCGAATGCGCGGCGGTAGAGGTTATACTGTATTTTCGGATAGGTGGTTCTGATATCCTTGTCACGCATCTCCTCAGGCAGGGGCACTGACTTGCAGTAATAGAGGTACTTGCCGTCGGGCGACCAGGTGGGATAGACCTCCAGCAGGGTGGAGTCGTTGCTGACGACCTGCACCGAGTCGGTTTTCACATCGTAGAGGATCAGGTCACTGGCCTCATCGTAAACCTCAAGTTTGTTAGGGTTCAACGTATGGAATCCCTGTCGTGTAATGTCGGTCGAGAAGGCAATCAGTTTCTCAGTGGGATGCCAGGAAGGATAGACACCCGAAGAGATGGTATAGTCGCGCTTCAGGTTGACCCTCGATACCTTACCGTCGTTCACGATGACGGTACCGCTGTTGGACAGACGCACGTGGAAGAGCATGTTGTCCGTCTTGTAGTTCTGATAGCTGTGGCAGTTGATGCACTGGCCTTTCTCTCTGTCGTTCATGGTGATCTCGTTGTTGAAGATCTGCGTCTCCTCAAACGAAGTGAGGTTGCGCTGGGCAATCTCCATAAAGGTCCATGCTACATACGACGGTTCGATCAGACGGTACGACACATAGTCGTCGATGGGCTCCGGGGCAACGCGGATCTCGAAGGGATTGAACGACAGCCATTCATCGTTTTGCTTCTTTCCCCAGACTTCCACCTTGATGCACTTGCCCTTTGCAGCAGCAAGCATGTCGCGCCACTCCTGCAGGGGGACCTGCACCTTCACGCCGTCGCCATAGGTCTGCTGCTTACCGTCGGGCGTGGTGAGACGTGCCACGCAGGCAGCATGAAGTTCAGCGGTGCGATATTACAGGGAACGGTGACATTACAATAATCAGGGAAGATGGCAGGCAGACATTTGGCGGCCTTGGAAGAGGAAGGAACGTCGGGATGGCTGGAACAGGAAACTAGCAGCCAAATAGCTACAGTCAGAAGCAGGGTATATGAGTGGATATATCTTTTCATTGTTTTCTTTTTCAATTATCATTATTTATTAATAGGACATTCTTCCGAAGATGTTATAATACCAATAGGTGTCTCCATATTCCTCACGCATCAGCTCACCCACTTCTACTATAGTCATTCCGGGCTTTGCGATACTTTCAAGCGTCTTCCATAACTTCTTGTAGCGATCATAGACAGACTGCTCGACCGGGAGCATCATGCGCTTTTCTTCCGGGGCCTTGTCCATGAACAGGATATAGGCTTCCTGCGCATGAATAGGAAATTCTTCGTTCATGTGCAATTTCACATAATTACGCAGTGCGGGCCAGAAACGTTTGGAGTCGCTGCGTATCATGGCATAGAGTAAAGCCTGTTCCGAGGCAACCTTGCTGTCGGAGTCGTACCAGAGACTGATGCTGTTGACGAGATAGCGATCGCTGTTCTCGACACCGGTAATTTCGTCGGGGAAGCAACCCTGCAGTGACTTTACGTTTGCTGTGACTGGCGTCGGCTGCCAATCGTCATAGAACGGCATATGGTGCAACAACGTAGTATAGCGTTCCTGAAGTTCCTTGTCTCCCTTGGCCAGGGCACAGCGTGAAAGCATCTTCAGATAGAAGGGTGAGAAGCCGCCCTGTATGGCCATTTCGAAATTTAGGCGGATGGCTTCATTGATCATACCATAGTTGTAATAGACCAGCGGTGAGGTGATATCCAAAAAGGAAACGTGAATCGTATCGGGATTGTTGATCGGATAACAAATATTTCCTATTTTAAACGAACGGTCGAGCAGTCCGCCCTCGTTCATCAAGGCTACATTCTTGAGCATGACCATCGTGGTGGTCGGCTTCTTATTCTCTTCCGCCATCTGAAGCACCTCCTTCCAGTTGTCGTCCTCAGCGTAGCGCACCATGCGCATCTCATCGATATAGTTTTGGTCGTAGAACATCTGCGACCAGGTAAAGACGATGCCTGTCACAGCGCACAGCACCGGCACAAACCACTTGGCCAGATAACGACTACACAGCGGGATGAGCACGGAGACGATACCCAGCACGTCACTCGGCGTGATAAAGCGGGGCAGACCAGCCAGCACAACATCATCAGCCTTCAAGTTGGAATATAACTGCGTATGCCAGATGCCGGCAGTAAAGATCAACAGGACAATCGCAAAGAACTCCCGCCAGGTGGGCTTCTCGGCAACCGCCAGGCACAGCACAAAGAGCAGGGCGAACCAGCCGAGCACTGGATAGAGACAGAAGCCTAGCAGATACCAGACCAGATGCCATTTACGTGGCGTACAGAGGGCTGCCCACAGGAGCAACAGCATCAGCAGATAACCGACTGACTGTGAGAACCAATAGCCTCTGATGGTGGAGACATAGATCCAGTAGCCCAGATCGACCACTGATGTGAGCAGGCAGGCTACAGGCAAGAGCATCAGCGCAGAGGC
>ONNY01000100.1 GCA_900319305.1 uncultured Prevotella sp. | reverse complement strand
GCACGGATAAAGCCCTTCTCGAAGTCGGTGTGGATAACACCTGCACACTGAGGCGCCTTCCAACCTTTCTTATAGGTCCAGGCCTTGACTTCCATCTCTCCAGCAGTGATAAAGGTCTCCAGGTTCAGCAGAGCATAGGCCTTCTTGATCAGACGGTTTACACCACTCTCCTCAAGGCCGAGTTCCTCCAAGAACATCTGCTTGTCCTCATAACTCTCGAGTTCTGCAATATCCTCTTCTGTCTTAGCAGCGATAATCATCGCCTCTGCACCTTCTTCCTTAGCCAAAGCCTCTACTTTCTTAGTGAAGTCGTTACCACTTTTGGCATCAGCCTCACCCACATTGCAGACATAGAGCACAGGCTTTGAAGTCAGCAGGAAGAGGTTACGGGCACAATCCTGTTCGTCTTTCGACTCGAACTCCACGATACGGGCGTTCTTACCTTGCTCCAATACCTCTTTTCCTTATTACCTGCAGCAGCAGCCTTCTCTGTCTTGGCCAGGCGACTCTCGATGGTCTCAAGGTCCTTCAGTTGCAACTCTGTATCAATGATTTCCTTGTCGCGGATGGGGTCGATGGTGCCATCTACGTGGGTGATATTCTCGTCTTCGAAACAACGGAGTACATGGATGATCGCATCCGTCTCACGGATATTTCCAAGGAACTTGTTTCCCAAACCTTCACCCTTTGAGGCGCCTTTCACAAGGCCTGCAATATCTACAATCTCACAAGTAGCGGGCACGATACGACCTGGATGCACAATCTCTGCGAGTTTCGTCAGGCGCTCATCAGGAACGGTGATGACACCTACATTCGGTTCGATGGTGCAGAAAGGAAAGTTTGCTGCCTGAGCCTTTGCACTCGACAGACAATTAAACAATGTGGACTTTCCCACATTAGGGAGTCCCACAATACCACATTTTAATGCCATTTTCTTCTATAAACGTTTATTTCGGCTGCAAAGGTAGTGCAAAAAGCGCGAAATACAAAATATATTAAGATATTTTGCTTATCTTTGCACCCAAGAATAACCAAATGATGGATAAAAATGAAGAAAGTCTTATTATCAGCGATTGTCTTTTTGACTTCTGTTATGATAGCCAGTGCACAAGTAAATGCACCTAAAGAAACACCACAACTGGAGTTTGCCTTACAACTGCAAGTAACCTTAGGAGAGACTTATCAGGTAGGCGATACCCAGCATGGGCAGCGTATTGTGATTCCCATTACGGGAGGCACCTTTGAGGGTCCGGCTATTAAGGGCACCATCATTAATGGTGGCGCTGATTACCAGTTGGCAAACAAGGCACTAAATCGTACAGAACTTGAAGCTATCTACAGCATTAAAACTGACGATGGCGTCTATATCCACGTACGTAATCGGGGCATCATCTGGAACGGCAAAGATGCCAACGGTAACCCTTCTTTCTACTTCAAGGCAGCCCCTCAGTTTGAGGCACCAGCAGACAGCAAATATGCCTGGCTCAATAATTCACTCTTCGTCTGCGCCCCAGACTTCACCCAGCAGTTCAAGGGCATTGTCCTGAACGTCTGGAAGGTGAAGTAAGGTTAGTGGGCTTCCAACCAGTTCTGTCCGAATCCGCTATCCGCTACAAGAGGAACGGAAAGAGGGAAGGCGTTTTGCATCTCTTCAAGAACGATGCGCTCCACCTTTTCCTTCTCATCAGGATAGACGGAGAAGTTGAGTTCGTCGTGTACCTGAAGCAGCATCTTGCTTCTGATTCCCTCTGCCTTGAAGCGGTTGAAGATATGGATCATCGCTACCTTGATGATATCAGCGGCAGTGCCCTGAATCGGGGCATTGATGGCATTACGTTCTGCAAAGCCTCTGACGGTAGCATTGTGGGAGTTGATATCCGGCAGATAGCGGCGACGTCCGAAGAGGGTAGTGACATAGCCTCTCTGACGAGCCACCTCCTTTGATTTCTCCATATAGTCGTGTACCTGTGGGAAGGTGGCGAAATAACCATCAATCAGCATCTTGGCTTCATCGCGAGGGATGTCCAGGCGCTCTGCCAAACCAAAGACAGTAATGCCGTAGATAATACCAAAGTTTGCGCGCTTTGATTTCGTACGTTCATCACGAGTCACTTCAGAGATATCCTTCTTATAGATATTCGCTGCTGTGGCCGCATGCAGATCCTTTCCCTCACGGAATACTTCCACCATATTATTATCTTGCGAGAGATGCGCCATCACACGAAGTTCAATCTGGGAGTAGTCTGCTGAAAAGAACAGACATCCGGGCTCAGGGATAAACGCCTTGCGGATCTCTTTGCCGTCTTCGCCACGAATGGGAATGTTCTGGAGGTTTGGATCACTGCTTGATAAGCGACCAGTGGCTGTGATGGTCTGATTAAAGGAGGTATGGATATGTCCTGTACGAGGATTAATCAGTTTGGGAAGGGCATCGATATAGGTACCGATGAGTTTCTTCAAACCTCTATGTTCCAGGATATCTGCCACAATTTCATGTTTGTTGCGCAACTGCTGCAGCACTTCTTCAGAGGTGACATACTGACCTGTCTTGGTTTTCTTGGCTTTCTCAACGATCTTCAGTTTATCGAAGAGCATCTCACCAACCTGTTTAGGTGAGGCTATGTTGAATGTCTCGCCTGCGAGTTCATAGATACGTTTTTCCAGTTCATTCATTCGATCCGTCAAAACCTTTGACGTTTCCTTCAACGATTCCGTATCCAGACAGACACCATTCATCTCCATCTCTGCGAGTACAGGCATCAGTGGCATCTCAATCTCATAAAACAGTTTCTCACACTCAAACTTCTTCAGTTCCGGCTCCAGTTTGTTCTTCAGGCGTAAGGTAATATCAGCATCCTCGGCTGCATACTCATAGACCTGAGCGGGTAGGAGGTCACGCATGGATTTTTGGTTCTTACCTTTGGGTCCAATGAGTTCATCGATGTGGATCGTCTGATAGTTGAGATAGATCTCAGCCATGTAGTCCATATTATGATGCAACTCTGGTTGGATGAGGTAGTGGGCAATCATCGTGTCCCACATCGGACCTGCCAGATGGATGTCATAGTTGCGGAGTACTTCGAGGTCGTACTTCAGGTTCTGTCCGACTTTGAGGATTTTGTCGCTCTCATACACCTCTTTAAAGATATTAACAATTCGCAACGCTTCTTCACGATTGGCAGGAATGGGTACGTAGAATGCCTCGAATTCTTTCACAGCGAAGCTCAAACCCACCAATTCTGCATCGATGGCAGAGGTTGAAGTGGTTTCTGTATCTAGACTGAGAATTTTATTTGTCAAGAAATAATCACACAATGTCTTCAGATCTTCCTCATTATCAACGAGTTTATAATTATGAGGAGTCGTTTTTAGGCTTTCAAAACTTGAATTTTTGCCAGTATCGACCTCCGATACGGGAAATTCTGCAAAGAGATCGAGTTGTCCGTTAGCAGGAATTTGTGGTTTTTGAGGTTTTTTAAGAATTCGATCTGCAAGGCTCTTGAACTCCAGTTCAGTGAACAACTTGCCCAATTCTTCCTCATTGGGTTCCACGAGTTTCAAACTTTCCATATCAAGCGCGATAGGGACATCAGTTTTGATGGTAGCCAGGAAGTAACTCATCTTGATATCCTCGACATGCTCTTCCACTTTTTCGCGCAGTTTACCTTTGATCTCAGATGAGCGTTCAATGAGTGAAGAGATACTGCCAAACTCGTTGATGAGTTTCACAGCCGTCTTCTCACCAACACCAGGACACCCAGGGAAGTTATCCGCAGAGTCGCCCATCAGTGCCAGGAGATCGATGACGGCATTTGTCGATGGAATGCCATATTTCTCGCAGACTTCCTTCGGACCCATCGTCTCATAGCCACCTCCATGTCGAGGACGGAAGATAAACACATTTTCGCTTACCAACTGTCCGTAGTCCTTATCTGGTGTCAGCATGAAGGTCTTGATGCCCTCAGCGCCTGCTTGTGTTGCCAAGGTGCCGATGACATCGTCGGCCTCGAAGCCATCTACCTGAAGGATAGGGATGTGATAGGCTTTCAGGATATCTTTGATGATGGGTACGGCTTTGCGGATATCTTCTGGTGTCTCTTCGCGCTGTGCCTTGTACTCAGGAAAAGCCTCACTTCGGAACGTGGGACCATGAGGATCGAAGGCCACACCGATATGCGTGGGCTGTTCTTTCTGAAGCACTTCATTTAATGTGTTACAGAAGCCGATGATAGCCGATGTATTCAGTCCTTTCGAGTTGATCCTCGGGTTCTTGATGAAGGCGTAATACGACCTGTAAATGAGCGCGTAAGCGTCTAAAAGAAATAATTTCTGCATAACTTTCTTAATTTTCCGCTCAAAATTACATAAAAATTATCTAATTCCACAATTTTTTTCTAATTTTGTCCCAAATATCTTCAGTTTATGGATTATTTATCAATTATACGAAAGCCAATTGAGCAAGATTTGGAAGACTTTAAGCAGGTCTTTGAAAAGGTGTTGACACGCGATGATGGTCTGTTGGGACAGGTGCTCGGACATATCCGTCAGCGTGGTGGAAAACGTATGCGCCCCATTATGACGCTGCTGTCAGCCTTGAATATCGGTGAAATCAATGAATCAACCCTTCACTCTGCAGTCGGACTAGAGTTACTGCATACCGCCAGTCTTGTGCATGATGACGTGGTAGATGAGAGTAGCGAGCGTCGAGGACAGGCCTCAGTAAATGCTGTATATAATAATAAGGTGGCCGTGCTGGTGGGTGACTACCTTCTGTCATCAGCACTGCTGAGTGTGTCATATACGGATAATCAGCGCATTATTCAGTATCTCGCGCAGTTGGGCTGTACACTCTCTGCTGGTGAGATTCTTCAGTTGCAGAATATCTCGAATAAGGAATTCTCAGAAGAGATTTACTATCAGGTGATTAACCAGAAGACTGCTTCACTTTTCGAGGCTTGTGGTGCGATGGGTGCCCTTTCTGCTGGTGCTGATGATGAGCAGGTGGAGCGGGCTCGCCAGTTTGGACATAATATTGGTATGATCTTCCAGATTCGCGATGATATCTTCGATTATTATGATTCAAAGGATATTGGTAAGCCTACTGGTAATGATATGTTGGAAGGCAAACTGACGCTGCCTGCCATCTATGCCCTGAATGAGAATACTGACTATGAGGCTATGCATGCTTTGGCTCATAAAGTGAAGGCGGGCACGATCAATCGCGATGAAATCGCTGTGCTGGTGGAGTTTACCAAGCAGAAAGGTGGTATCGATTATGCGCGTCAGAAGATGATCGAGATCGGAAATGACGTTCAGAAGTACATCGATCAATATGTGAAAGATGATCTGAAAGAAGCCTTCTCTGCTTATCTGGAATACGTGATACAACGAAACTTATAATCAAAAGAAATGGGGTTGCAATTGCAGCCCCATTCTTATTTTCAGTCGCTTGGTTTAGAAGAATTTCACTTCTTTGCCAGTGACCTCACTGAGCAACATATTTGCCAAGCGGGAGGTTCCCATGCGGAACCATTGGTTAGTAAGCCATTTTTCGCCCAGAACCTCTTTCACGATGGTGTAGTAGATTAGTGCATCCATCACGGAGTTAAGGCCTCCAGCAGGCTTAAAACCAATCTGAATACCCGTTTCATCGTAGTATTCCTTGATGGCCTGGCACATTACGTAAGCGGCCTCAGGTGTTGCTGCAGGTTCGAGTTTGCCTGTAGAGGTCTTGATATAATCAGCACCAGCATACATTGCGAGGATAGAAGCAGTCTTAATGTTTGCAGCAGTCTTCAGACAACCAGTTTCGAGAATTACTTTCAACTTATGCTCGCCACAGGTCTCCTTCATCTGCTGGATCTCATCACAGACGGTTTCATAATCACCTGAGAGGAAAGCACCTACCGACTGTACCATATCAATCTCTGTAGCGCCGTCTTTCAGAGCCAAGGCTGTTTCTACTGTCTTTACCTCAATCAGTGCCTGAAAGGGTTTCAGATACAACCTTTGCGAAACGGGGATAGACGCAGATCGTAGCCACGTGGGGGAGGTCGGGATACTCGTTTTCAAACTGGTTCACACGTTCCGTAAAAGCCAATACAGATTCGTCAGAATCAGTCGTTTTCAGCGTTGTCAACTCCACACTACCCATTAGGAAACGCTTCACTTCTGAGGTGTCGTTCTCGTGTACTTTCTCTGTGATGATTTGTTTCACAGCTGCTTTCACTTCCTCGTCAGTGATGTCGAGGTTATACTTTGCAAGAGCCTCTTCGTATTTGCTCTTGGTGGGCATCTCCACATGATGGTGATGATGCTCGTGCTCATGATGGTTTTCTGCCATAATCTTTATGCCATTAATTTTTTGTTATGTATATGTCTTAGTGAGTCACGTTGGGTCTTCTTCTCCATACTCTTTTTCAGTTCTTCAGTGAGATCTACACCCGTCTGGTTGGCCAAGCAGATGAGTACCCATAGGATGTCGGCCATTTCCTCTCCGAGGTTGTCTTTTTCTCCTTCCTTAAAACTCTGATCGCCATATTTGCGGGCTATTACTCTTGCGAGTTCGCCTACCTCTTCAGTCAGAACTGCCATATTGGTGAGCTCTGAGAAATAGCGCACACCATATTCCCTGATCCAGCGATCTACTGCTTCTTGTACTTCTTTGATGGTCATCTTGCTCTTAACATTTGAATGAATAATAGGGCTATCGTCAGTAGGATAATCCAGATATATTGCTTATTATCACGGGCATATTC
>ONNY01000221.1:489-4267 GCA_900319305.1 uncultured Prevotella sp. | reverse complement strand
AACCTAAAACAATCTATTAACCTTTTGACGATGCAAAGGTACGACGATTTTTTCTTTCCTGCAAGATTTTCAGTATTATAAGTGTATAAAAACCCATCATTCTTGACGTAAATCAACCCTTTGTGTGCGCAAACAACAAATATTTATGCTTTTTGGCTTGTTTTTAACAAAACTTGTTGTATCTTTGTATCTGCAAAAGAATTATGAGAGTACTGATTATCAATACAAGTGAGCGGACGGGTGGGGCTGCAGTGGCTGCCAGCCGTTTGATGAAGGCACTGAACAACCATGGTGCAAAGGCGAAGATGCTGGTGCGTGACAAGGATACAGAGTCGTTGACAGTGGTTCCGTTACCTCATTCGCCCCGTCTTCGTTGGCAGTTCCTATGGGAGCGGCTGGTGATATTCTGTCGTCTGCATTTCTCCCGCCAGCATCTTTTTGAGGTGGATATCGCCAATGCCGGTTCTGATGTCACGAAGTTGCCAGAGTTTCAGGAGGCTGATGTTATCCACCTTCACTGGATCAATCAGGGCATGCTCTCACTCAAGGGTATCCAGAAAATCTTGCAAAGCGGAAAACCTGTCGTATGGACGATGCACGATATATGGCCTGCAACGGCACTTTGTCATGTCACGTTAGGTTGTCAGCACTTCACCACCCAATGCGCTCATTGCCGCCTGTTGCCGGGAGGTGGTTCCTCCAATGATTTCTCTACTACGATCTGGCGGCGCAAACAGCGGATGCTGTCTGATGGGAGTATTTATTTCGTGGCTTGTAGTCATTGGCTGGAGTCTGAAGCCAAGCGAAGTGCCTTGCTGAAAGGTCAGAAGATCACGAGTATCCCGAACCCCATCGACACCCGTATATATAAAAAAGGTGATAAGCAGGTAGCCCGTCAGAGGTTAGGGCTGCCATTGGATAAGAAACTGATACTCTTTGCCTCTCAGCGGGTGACGAATGCGAATAAGGGGATGGACTATCTGATAGAGGCCTGCCGCCAGTTGCAGCTTCCCGATGCGGCTGTGGTGATTCTTGGTGGTCATGCCGAAGAAGTGGTGCCGCAACTGCCGCTTGAGGCTTATCCTTTGGGTTATGTGAACGAAGAACAGCGCATTGTCGATGTGTATCATGCGGCCGATGTGTTTGTGTTGCCTTCACTCTCCGAGAATCTGCCGAATACCATTATGGAGGCGATGGCCTGTGGTGTGCCCTGCGTGGGCTTTAAGGTAGGTGGCATTCCTGAGGAGATAGACCATCGCCGTAACGGCTATGTGGCAGAATATCGCAATGCAGAGGATCTGGCGCGCGGTATCCGTTGGATCCTGACAGAGGCTGATTATGAGGCACTAAGCAAGAACGCCGTTCATAAAGTGATGCAGAATTACTCACAGCAGAGCGTGGCATTGAAATACCTCGATGTGTATCATCAGGCACAGGCCTTCAAACACTACCGCCTATGATACGGATGACCTATGTGACGATTACCTATAATGCCGCTGATGTGCTTCAGCGGACACTCGACAGTGTGCTGAGTCAGGATTATCCGGAGATTGTGCATCTGATCATCGATGGAGCTTCTACCGATACGACGCTCCAGTTGGTGAATGCCTATATCCAACAGTCGAATGCCTCAGAGAACGGGCATCGTGTGCAAGTGATATCGGAGCCTGACAAGGGCATCTATGATGCGATGAACAAAGGCGTGGAGAAAATAGATCAGTCGCAACTCCCCGCTGTACTCTATGGTGATACGGATATCGTGGATGGTGAGGGTCGTTTCCTCCATCACCGTCGTCTGGCACCGCCAGAGCATCTTACATGGAAGTCATTTAAGCAAGGTATGCTTGTCTGTCATCAGGCATTCTATGCCCGTACGGATTTCGCTATTGCTACGCCCTACGATATGCAGTATCGCTTCTCGGCTGATGTCGATTGGTGTATCCGTGTGATGAAGGCTGCTGATAAGGAGCGGGTGCCCTTATTGAACCTGAAGATGGTGGTGGCCAACTATACGGAGGAGGGACAGACCACGCAGCATCATCGAGAATCGCTGTGGGAGCGTTACCATGTGATGGAACGGCACTATGGCCGTGTGCAGACCTTCCTGTTGCACGCCTGGTTTGCAGTCCGTTCGCTTTTCAAATAAGAAAGGCACCATCCTCGCCAGGATGATGCCTTTTCTCACCAATTACTAACTAACTATTTAACTAACATTATTTAATTCTTTTCACTTAATTACGAACTTCTTATTATTAATAATGTAGATACCCTTAGGCAATCCACTTAGTGCCTCCTCACTGTTCTTGGCAGTACGGATCAGACGTCCGTCGAGGGTATATACCTTGGTCTCACCGTCTGTCTCGGTTGTAATACTGCGGATGGCTGTGGGAGTCACTACACCCTGCAGGCCGTCTTCGCTGTAATAGCCGCGGCAAGATCTGCTGTCTGGTTCGTACCGTCGTTGAAGATGATACCCTCATTGGTGCTGCTCTGGCTCTTCTTGTCGCTGTCCTTCAGCGTCCATTTCCACACAGTGTTGCCCTTACTGTCTTCCCCTAACTTTTCGCAGTTCACGCCAGGCCATGTGTTGGTGTAGTTGTACTGTTGGTCCCAACGATAACATTTGATCTGGCTGCCCCAACTCTTGGGTGCCACAAAGAAGGCACAGGTCTCCCCCTCGTTGACGATGCAGAATGATGGGATCTCTACCGGTGTGTCGTCCTCTGGTGAGGCATCCGTATCGGTGATAGCTTTCATGGCTGTCAGATCAACATCTTTGCTGGCATAGACTTGGAAGTTCTTACCTTCGATGGCCAGTGTCCACATATCGACAGGATTGGCGAAAGCGACATCACCTACAGGTCCTAAGTGAAGTCGCAGTTTACCTATGCTGCCTTGTACGCTGAGCAGGAAACCGTCTCCGAGTTTCTCGGCAGCAAGAATCTCACTCTCGTTGGAGATACCAGCAGCCTTGCGCAGGGCAATGAGACGCTTCAGTGTACCCTTATTCGACTGCCAGTGCTTTAAGAAGAGGCAGGGAGTACCTGGCATCGCCAGGATATAGGCGTTGGCGGCACAAATGTTTGTCTTCAACTTGTCGTTCTCACGGAAGGTGTCGTGGTTATCCACGAAGGTCACGCTATAGCGGGCATAGTTCTTGTCGTTCGACAACATGACATTTGCCAAAGCCCCCCAGTTGCCACCGCCAAAGGCGGAGTTGATGTTGTATTTCATCGGAAAGTCGAAGGCTGCACTCTGGATTTTGCCATCCACTTTTGTGCTGTTAATCCAGGTAGTCACCTTTGCCTTGTCACTGTCCCAGTACTCGCCTACGCTATAGGTTGGTTTGGCAGTCGCATTATACTCACCAGTGTATTTGGCACTATAGCCTTTTACCATGTCATAGCGGAAACCGGCATAGCCCAATTCCTTCAGCAGGAAGTCCAGATAAGTCTTCACGTTCTTCTGCACTGTCTCGTTGGTGTGGTCCAGATCGCGGTAGCCTTCGAAATCGTCACCGGTATCCTTGGCACCTGTAGTGGTATAGCCGTTCTTGTTACACTCGTCAGTAACACAGATGCCTGAGAAGCTGGTGTTATCCCATTTGATCGTATAGGAGCCTGAGGTCTCATCAGGGAAATCTACCCAGGTGTTCAGACCGTTCTTGTGGTTGATGACTACATCCTCGATGATACCTGTTCCCTTGTCGCTGAAGGTCTTGATCATCTTCTTCAGCTCCGTCTCTGTTCCCCAGCAGGAGTTATGGTCTAACCAGAAA
>ONNY01000221.1:0-477 GCA_900319305.1 uncultured Prevotella sp. | reverse complement strand
GTCTGCCTGACTCTCCAGCACCGTCCATTTGGAGTCGGCATAGCCATCCCAATAGAAGCCTTGCAACATGACGCCCTTGTAATTCTCAGGCCATCCTTGCGCCATCGTGGCGATGGTAACAAACAACAGAACCAGTGTGGAGTAAAGTTTTCGCATAATGCTATCAGTTTTCTTGATTGTTGTATAATTCTGCTGCAAAGATACAATAAAAGCCGCCTGGTTATTCTCCAAGCGGCTCTTTTTCTGCTGATTACGTTGCGCAAACGGTTGCGCATTTATTTGAATCTTGAAAGTTCTTTAAGGGCGGGAAGTGCCTGACCAGTCTTGTTGTCGAAAAGTCCGCGATTCAGCCAGCCTTTGGTAACACTATTTCCGAAGCCGTTCTCCTCAGGAAACCACCAGAAAAGTCCTGTCACGTTATGATGTTTATTCAGTTCCTCCACGAGTTCCTGCGTGTACTGGGTCTGTCCTTCCACA
>ONNY01000097.1 GCA_900319305.1 uncultured Prevotella sp. | reverse complement strand
GCCGTGTATTTCTGGCGCACAGACCTCAGACTGGACTCTACAGAATGGACTTTTCTCCAACGCTACCATATTAATAAGGTGTATTGCCGTTATTTTGATGTGGTCATCGATGAGGAAGGGGCAGAGCCGAAGCCAAATGCTACCATCGGTTTTTCCAGTACCCTGCCTGACAGCATCGAGCTCATTCCGACCATCTACATCACAGAGGACTGTATGCATCAGGCACATCAAGGTCTGGCAGAGAAGATCGTAAAACGCATCCGGCAGATGAATGAGACCAATGACATCAAACATGTCAGTGAGATACAGATTGACTGTGACTACACTTTGAAGAGCCGGAAGAATTACTACGAATTCCTGGAAGAGGTGAAACAAGCCTGGGGACAGACACTCTCGACAACCATCCGACTACACCAGCTCTCCATGGAGGCGCCCCCGGTGGACTATGGGGTGCTGATGATCTACAACACCGGTGATCCGAGAAAGTGGGAGGAGCGTAACCCCATCCTTGACATCCGTGACGTACAACCCTACCTGAAACGGCTCGACAGCTATCCCCTGCCCTTGGCAGCAGCCTATCCGGTGTATCAGTGGGTAAGAACGATCCGAAACATCCGGATAGAACATACCGTCGGAGCCGATGAGATCCTACGCGTCAAAGAGGCGGTTGAGAAGGAACGTAGCAGTCTGAAAAATGTCATCGTCACCTACCATCTTGATAAAGATAATATAAATAGATATAAACCTGAAACCTATGAGGAAATTTATCATCATTAGCCTATTGTCTGCCATGACAATGCCGACATTGGCCTGCATTTGGGGAGAACTCACCAACCCCTATCTGTTCAGCATGTACAGAAAAACAGAGTTCAAAGAACGTGTGGAGAAAATCTGTAACGACAACTGGCAAGCCTATCTGGGCACATCGGAAGAATACTTCTGGTTTAATGCCGATGATGTCATCAAGGCTGCCCAGCACAAGAGTGACGGTCTGATGGTCAGTTATGTGAAGAACCTGCAGAAGTATCTCAAATGTGTCGGTGTGGAACAATCGAAACAGTATGAGTGGAACTATCCCTCTAAGGAGGAGATTGCCACCCAACAGCGTGACCTGCAGGCCATCCGCACCTATGCCCTCGGTAACACCAAGACCAAGTTGCGCTCACAACATGCACTGCTCTATATGCGCTGTAACATGATGCTGGGACGCCACCAGGAAAATATCAACTACTGGGAGCAGACTGCCAGCCAGTTTATTGAGACCGTCTATAAGGACATGATGAAGAACATCTATGCCGGTGCCCTCTATAAGACGGGACAGGATGAGAAAGCCGGTGAACTGTTTGCAGAGATGGGAGATTACGAGAGTCTGATGACCCAGTTCTACCGCAAGCGTTCCTTCCAAGCCATCCGTCAGCACTATCTGAAGAACCCCAACTCAAAGGTGCTGCCTTTCCTATTACAGGATTTTGTCAACAACTGTCAGGAGGTGATAGATGCCAATGGCGGTGAATGGTTCAACGGCAAACTCTTCGTCCGTAGGATCAACCAGCAGGAAGCCACCCAGATGAGACAGTTCTGTGAGGCCGTCCTCCGTGAGGGTAAGACCGAGACGCCTATCATGTGGAAATCGGCCAAGGCCTGGCTGGAGTATCTCTATGGCTATCAAAAGCAAGCTACAACAGATATTCTGGAAGCCAGCAAGCTCGACGGTACCGACCGAATGAAAGACTGTGCCCGTGTGCTCATGCTCTTTATCACAGCCAACCAGGCACCAGATACCGAAGCCTTTAATGACTACCTCGCCGACGAGCTGTCATGGCTCAAGGAGATGGAGCAGAAAGAGGCAGACGGCTACTTCTACCGGGCAAAGACAAGATTGTCGCATCAGGCACTGATGAAACACTATCAGAACAACACTGATAAACTGCTTGCTCTGATGGATGTTACCAACAACTACCATTATGGAGAATACATCGACACCATGCGCGTCAGTCAGTTGGAGAAATACTTTGCATATACCAACACCCCTGCCAAGACGAACCTCGACAAATACCTGAAGGCGAATCTGAAGAAAGATGAGAATGCCATGACAGACCTGATCGGTACGAAGTATCTGCGTCTCTGTCAGTGGGATAAGGCTATCAAGTGGTTGGCGTACGTACCGGCATCCTTCTATAATGAGGCAGGCTACCGTATGTACGTCCTGTTACGTAAGGTATCAGTGGAGCCATGGATCACCCGACAGTGGATCAAGGACGCCGATGAGGACCGTGCCAGAGAATACAACTGGACCGTAAGTGAGAACCCCAAACTACTGTTCGCCAAAGAGATGCAGATGATGGAAGGCACGATGAACGTCCTCTCCGGCAAAGCACTCTGCCAACGCTGCTATAACCTCGCCACCTACTATGCACAGGCCAACTTTACCGGTGACTGCTGGTGGCTGATGCGTGATGGGAAGAGTGTCTGTGACACGCTCCGCGTCAATGAGGTCGATCTGCGGGCAAAGACCAAGGAACTATTACAGAAGGCCAGTCAGACCACTGACCTCGCCCTGAAGGAGAAAGCGCTCTTTGCTCTCAGTTATGCTGAACTTTATAATGAGAATCAGAGGTGGTTTACCAGGGAATGGAACAACGAGACTTACGAATACGATCGTAAGACATCTCCCAACACCCAACAATACCGCGCCTTTGCTGCTCTAGCCAACTTCGAAAAGCAAAACGCGACACGCACCAGTCAGTACGTATCGCGTTGCGATGAATATATCCAGTTCAGGAAGCAGTTCCATTAAGCGTCTGCTTCCATAGCTTTGCCGCCTTTTCGCCAAGCTTAAAGACTATATTCCTCGGCTTCCAGTCGGGGAATATATTATTTAGCTGGTATTGCTTAGCCTCCTGTTTTGTCATGACGGTCTCAACTGCGTTCTCCTCCCCTTTTAGCGTGAACGTCACGACATTCGACTTCGGTGTGATATTCTCGCCGTCGGCATCCTTCGTATTATACTCCTTGAAATAACTCTGGATAGTACCCATACCCTTGGGTTCGAAACGGGGTTCCTTCAGTTTCTCCGGTGTCATCAGACGTGTGTTCAGCCAAACACAACGAGGCGTATTCCGCCAGCCACGGGCATACTGGAAATCTGACTCACGGTTGTAGATATCGCAGTTCATAAACACATAGCCCCACTTCGTCTGGGATGTACGGGGCGCTGCGATCACGTCACGGCCAGAGCCATCAGAAGAACGGCGTTCCGTAACGATACTACAGAGATCGAAGTAGGCATCACCATCGCCACAGATGAAATCCACCGTACCATGTATCTCCGAGCAATAAAGATACGACTGTCCCACCGCATTGTCAGTATAATAGGTGTCCTGATAGGACATCATCCGCACATGGTTGCAGATGGTTCGCGTACCCTGATCCTGAAAAGCGACACCTCGTCCTGCATAACCTGCCTGATAATAATTGAGATCGTTCTGCAGGGTAAGATCCTGCATATACAAGCCGGATCCGGTATTCAGAATCGTGGCGGTTTTATTGATACCCTCCATCTCAATGGGTGGCGCGTTGCGGATAATCGTATAGTACATACTCTGACCGACCAGGGAGATGTTATACCCCTTAATGGTGGTCAGAACTGTCGCTTTCAGATCATACAATCCATCAGGAATCAGGATATAGATACGTTCTGAAAGCGGATCTGCATTCAGCTTGTTGGCCTGGTCGATAGCTTCCAGCAAACTCGCAGCATCTCCTTTCTTCACGACAATCACTTGTTCCTCTGCATTTGCCGAATAACTCAGCAGGAACATAAAAACGATACATAATGCCTTGATTTTTATCATATTTCTAAAATTTTATCTTATTTCTTGCACGTATTTCAAAAAATTACAGTACCTTTGCACCCGCAAAATCGTCGGGACGTAGGGGTCGGGCGTTCGAGTCGCCTCATCCCGACTTTTGAAAACCTTACAGCGTGAATGAGTGGTTGCTTCGGCGCCACTTTTTCCTTTTTATAGCCTCTTGGTTTCCTCCTTTTTTGATTCAGATGCAAAGATAATGAAATCATTCCATATAACCTTCTTTTCCTTCAAAAGAATTATTTGACATGCATCAATAAATAGGCTGTGTACGTACACAATTCTCCGAAAACGTTTGCGTAATCCAAAATATCGTCGTACCTTTGCACCGTCAAAAGAACAAAAGACAGGATAACATTATTAAAGTAGGAGCGAAAATAGACAATGCTCCGAGTAAAGAAAAGAAAGGGTAAAAAGATGAAAAAGATGATTTTGACATTAGTTGCAATGCTGAGTATGACAACTGCATTCGCAGAAGGTGAGATGGCAATGGGTACAAGCAATATGGAGGCTTACGAGCTGAATATAAACATGGATAAGCTCTCCGAGGCACTTAATCTGGCCGACGACCAGAAAGAGGCTGTAGCAGATATCCACCACACATTCGCTTCTGAGCTGATGTTCGCTGCCCAGTATGGTGCTAACGACCGTAAGAAACTGGTTGCACGTGCACTGGATAACGACGTGAAGTGGATGCGCTACGTGCTGAACGAGAAGCAGTTCCGTACCTATCTCACATTGCTGAATTCTACGATTAACAATCGTGGTCTGAACAAGTAAGAATAACCCATTAATCAAATGATTGAGGGTGTGCACTTTAGAAGTTGCACACCCTCGCTTGTTTTATACCTTTGTCTCTATACCCAGAGGATTGCGCTTCAGTTCTTCAATCATATCACTGATCTTATGGAGTTCACGAGTGATATGGATGTTCTGCGGACAATGAGGCTCGCACTGATGACAGCCGATACAATGGTCTGGCTGACGCTCACGCGGTACGACCCGATCCAGGGATATGAGATACTGGCGACGATGCTGGCGATACTCCTGATCACCTGCACCCATCGGCAATGATCCTTCATTCTTGCACTTATTATAATGGATGAAGATGGCTGGTATATCGATGCCATAAGGACAAGGCATACAATACTTACAGTCGTTACAGGGAATGTTCTCCAGACCGACGATCTTCTGGGCTACTTCCGTATCGAGATAACGCATCTCCTCATCAGACAACGGAACCAATGGACAATAGGACAGCAGATTGTCTTTCAGATGTTCCATATAGGTCATACCCGACAGAACAGTCAGCACTCCTTCTGGCGTACCTGCATAACGGAAAGCCCATGAAGCGACACTGCGTTCAGGGGCATGACTCTTCAGTTCAGTAGCCAGATACTGCGGCAGATTTGCCAAACGACCACCTAACAGGGGTTCCATGATGACAGCAGGGATGCCACGTTTCTGCAACTCTGCATAGAGGTAACTCGCATCAACATTACGGTCATTGATCTCGTTGGCATAGTCCCAGTCGAGGTAGTTCAACTCTATCTGCACAAAGTCCCAGTGATACTTGTCATGCATAGCCAGCACCTCATCAAACACCTCCTGTTTACCGTGGAACGAGAAGCCGAGGTTACGGATACGACCCGCCTCACGCTCTTTCAGCAGGTAGTCCATCATGCCATTATCCACATAACGCCCATTAAACTCTTCCATACTTCCTCCAATGGCATGCAACAGATAGTAGTCGAGATAGTCAACCTGCAGCTCCTTCATCGAGTTGTGGTACATTTCCTTTGCCTTATCTGCAGCCCAGTAGTCGCGATTGAAGTTCGAGAGTTTCGTTGCCACGAAATACTCACTGCGCTTATGGCGACTGAGGGCGATACCAGTACAATGCTCCGACTTGCCCTGACAATAGACAGGAGAGGTGTCGAAGTAGTTCATGCCGTGTTCGATGGCATAGTCAATCTGCTTGTTGATCATATCCTGATCAAACTCATCGCTGTTATCAACTTTCGTCGGCAGGCGCATCATGCCATAGCCTAAGATAGAAACCTTCTCCTTGGTCTTGGGATTCTCCCGATAGGTCATTTTGCCAACTGACGGTTCCACCTGATTCTTATATTCCTCAGCAGCCTGACTCTCTGCCTTATTACCTTTCTTACAACCAACAAGTGTGGCAGCAGTGGCTACAGTACCAGCCCCAAAAAGTTTCAGGAACGAACGGCGTGATATATTCTTCTTTTCCATGATGTATCCTCCTTATTATATATGTTTATGCACTTCATGTCCCTCAACATAGATAGCCGAGAACGGACGCGACGGACACACATACTCACAGGCGCCACAACCGATACAGGCAGACTCGTTGATGGCTGGTACCATCGGAGACTCCTCGTTAGCAGAATCGAGTGGCACCATCTCAATAGCCCCAGAGGGACAATGACGGGCACAGTTTCCACACTCCACCTCATCGGTCAGTACCACACAATTCTTCTTAATCCATACGGCATGACCGATCTGAACGGATGATTTCTCTGCCTTGTCAACCTTTATAATCGCCCCTGCAGGACAGACCTCAGAACACCTCGTACACTCAGGGCGACAATAACCGTGCTCATACGACATGGTAGGCTGCATCAGATGCATCAGATCTGAGGACGGACGAAGGACCTGATTCGGACATTCCGAGACACAGAGCTGGCAACCCGTACAGCGTGTTGAGAGGTTCTGGAACGAGAGCGAACCTGGAGGAGTCAGTGGCGTCTGTCGCTCAGGAGCCACCTTGGCCTCGATATCAGCCAAACCGCCATCCATCAGTTTCTCTTTCTTTTGAGCCATCGCAGCTGTTGTCACCAGAGCAGAGGCCAGAAGGAATGAGCGCTTAGAGGTATCGACTGGACTAGAACTACTAGGACCACTAGTTCGACTTGTCTGACTAGAATACTTCAGAGCCCCAAACTTACAACTGTCGATACAGTTACCACAAACCACGCAACGACTATAATCCACCGTGTGGGTCTTAAAGTCGATACAAGCAGCCTTGCAGTTTTTCGAACAAAGGGAGCAGTTCTTGCACTTATCCTCATCAAAACGGATCTTCAGCCATGAGAAACGGGCAAAGAAAGAGAGGATGGTTCCCACAGGGCAGATCGTATTACAATAAGTACGTCCACCTCGCCATGCCAATACAAAGAGCACCACCAAGGTTACGGCTGCGATGATTAATACAGGCAATGAGCGCATCCAGGTATCCACACTATAGAAAGCATAGCTCTCATAATGTTCTGCCACCATCGCCAACAGGTTATTGCCGAATTTCCAGATAGGCTGGAAGATCATTGTGGCTATACGACCATAGGCGCTATATGGTGCCAGCAACTGGAACAAAGAACCCACACCAGACACACCGGCAATGACAAACACCATCAGCATCGGATAGCGCAGCCATTTCAATTCTGCGGAGTAACTGTACTTATTCTTCTTCCGATGGAACCGGGCCAAGACATCCTGAAAGATGCCTAACGGACAGATAACGGAACAGTAGATTCGTCCGAAGACGAGCGTCAGCACGACAAGTGCCACAACGACGATGACATTGAGCGCCATCACAGCGGGCAGGAACTGGATCTTAGCAAGCCAGCCCAGCCAACAATGCAGCGTCCCCGTGAAGTCGAGGAAGAGCAAGGTTATCAGTACGAAAACCACAGCTGCGAGGATTGTTCTGATTTTACGTAACATGGTTATCTCATATTTGTTTAGTTTCACTTCTTTACCCGTTGAGTTTCACAATCAGGATGCTCAGTTCATAGAGCAGCCATATCGGCAGAGCAACAACGAACAGCGTGAAGGCATCTGTCGTCGGCGTAATGATCGCTGCCACCATCAGAATGACGACGATAGCGTGGCGTCGCCACTGCCCCATCATCCGAGCATTCAACAGTCCCATCTTCCCTAACAGCCAGCTGACTACCGGCAACTCGAACACGATGCCCATCACAAAACTCATCGTCATCAGGGTGTCCATGTAAGACTGCAGGGTCAGCATATTCGCAACGTCAGGACTCACCTGATAGGTTCCCAGAAACTTCACCGTCAAAGGGAAGATGAGCAGGTAGTTCAGTAGCGTTCCCAACATAAACATCAGGTAGCCGCTGCCTACTAAGACGGTCGCATAACGCCTTTCGTTGTCATAGAGCGCTGGTGAGACAAATCGGAACAGCAGATAGAGGATATAAGGTAGTGCCACCAAGAGTCCGGCATATACCGAGGTCTTCAGGTGGAGCATAAACTGCTCCGTCAGCCCCGTGTTCATCAGATGAATACTGAACGGCTCCACGCCCATCAGTCTATAAGTGATGAATTCGCTGGAACGCGGTGCCAGCACAATGGCAAACAGCTCGTCCTTCAGACAGAAAGCAGCCACTGCCCCCAACAGCGTCACGACGAGCATCCTGATGATCACCCCTCGCAGTTCGTCAAGATGATCCCAGAACGTCATGGGCTGAGAATCACTCATCCTTCTTTTCTTCCTTCTTATCTTCTTTGAGATCCGTCACCTCGTTCATCCCATCCTTAAAACTCTTCACACCTTTTCCGAGTCCCTTCATCAGTTCAGGAATCTTCTTGCCGCCAAAGAGCAACAGGATGATAAGGGCGATGACCAGTATCTCTTGAAATCCTAATCCAAACATTACTTTATCCGGTTATTAGTTCTGCTTGCAAATATACGAATTATTTCCGTTATCACAAACATTTTCTATGATTTATTAACATATCAATATGTCACATAGGGCAAAAGTCGCTCTATTGCCGCCTGTGGAAAGTCTTTTAGCAGTCTTAAATCCCGGCGATAATCGGTAATATCCTTCGCCTGATAAAAATTGATATAAGGGTGACGTTTCAGTTCATTCAAGGTCAGTTTATTGACATTCAACTTCTGCGGAGTGGCTCCCTCAACAACGAGAAAGCGTTTGGACTCTGCAGGAAAATTCTCGATTTCATCGAGTTGATCAACGTTTACATATCCTCCCAGACGTTGTCCATACTGCACGATCTTTCTGGCAAAATAAGGACCGATGCCAGGTACTGTCATCAGTTCTGTGGTGTCAGCCGTATTCAGGACCACATGCGCCGTCTCTGCAATCTTCTGAGGATAATGATGCACAAACGTGGTGTCATGCTTAGCAGTGGCTGTTGCGCTTTCCTTTACCAACGTCGCAGCAGGCAGGTAATCCGATGAGATACGGATATAAGGTTCCAATTCACGATACTCCTTCACTGTCAAGCCATAGAGGCGGGCAAAGTCAGTCTTCTCACGATAGATACCACCAGCTGCACGGTATTTATAAATATTCCTAATCTGCCAAGTCTGAAGCCCCAACCGTCGTAATTGGGCACTGTCTGCCGTATTGGGGTCAAAAAAGAAACGTTCGACCTGCCGAGTGGGAAGAGAAGATTTGCTGACATTTCTAACATGGCTAGAATCTCTAGAAGTTCCAGAAATACTAGAAGTACTGGGGCTACCAGTGAATAAGATTATTCCTAATGCTATCACAATCACAGTCAGTAAGGCGAGTATCACCTTACGATCGGATTTCTGAAGATAAAAGAATTCCCGCATCATAGAATGCCGAACTGATGGAGGAAAATCAAGAGGATGCAGATGGGCACAATAAAACGAATGGTAAAGCGCCATACATAGAAAAAGGAGTGGCCGATCGTTCCGCCATTTGTAAACTCATCCCTTAACAGTTTCTCACTCACAAACCATCCCAGCATAATACTCGTCAGGAATGCGCCTGTCGGCAGCATCAGTTGGGCTGTCAGGAAATCACAGAAATCCATCAGTGACATTCCGAAGAGTTGTAATCCGCTATAGGCACCAACAGAGAACGAGCAGAATATAGCCAACAATGCACAGACGGATGTCAATATCCAAGCAGCATGCTGGCGCGAGATCTTCAATTCCTCATGGAAGAAGGCCGTACCTATCTCATGCATAGAAACCGTGGAGGTCAGCGCTGCAAACACCAACAAGGCATAGAACATAATAGAGATGACATAACCCACCACAGGCATCCCACTGAATGCCTGTTGGAACACATTAGGTAATGTGATAAATATCAACGACGGTCCACTATCTGGCTGTACACCCACGGAAAAGGCTGCAGGAAAGATCATCAGACCAGCCAGGATGGCAATACCTGAGTCGAGTAATGCAATCTGAGTGGCAGAACCCAACAGATAAGTATCGCGTTTGAAATAGGAGCCATAAGTACACAGGCAGGCTGTTCCCAGACTCAGGGAGAAGAACGCCTGTCCTAAAGCCTCCAGAAATACATTCGTACTCACCTTCGAGAAGTCGGGCTTCAGCAAAAAAGAGATTCCCTTCTCTGCACCAGGCAACAGACAAGAGGCCACCACAATGATGATCAACAACAGCAGGAGCAGTGGCATTAACAGTTTGGCAACCCGTTCAATCCCTTTATTCACACCACGTGCCACCACGAAATGCGTGATCAATACGAAGACCACAGCCCACAGACAAGGCCAGAACGGATCACTGGAGAAAGTCTTGAAGTAGTTGACGACATAGGCTGCATCGCCATTCAACTGACCAACAATCGATGCATACAGATACTGCAGGCACCAGCCAGCCACTACTGCATAGAAACCCAGGATGATCGTAGATGTCAGAATACCCAGATAACCGATAAAGCGCCACCTCCGATGCCCCATACTTGCATAGGCACGGGCTGCATTTGACTGGGCATATCGGCCAATTAGAAACTCGCTGACCATTCCAGGAATACCCAGCAGCAACACGCATCCGAAATAAACCAGGATAAAGGCTGCTCCCCCATTTTGACCTGTCATAAAGGGGAAACGCCACACATTTCCTAAGCCTACAGCCGACCCCGCCGTAGCAAGGACGATGGCTATCTTACTACCGAATACACCTCTTCCCTCCATTTAGAGCAGACCAAACTGATGCAGGAAAATGAACATGATACAGATGGGGCATACGTACTTCACCAGGAAGAGGTAGATATGGAACAGGCCGCCATTATCGAGTGTTCCCCTGTTGGTGAATTCGTCGCGCACAATCTTATGTGGTACAAACCAACCAATCAGGATACAGGTCAGGAAGCCCACGATAGGCAAGAACAACTGACCCGTGACAAAGTCGAAGAGGCTGAACAGCGACATACCGAAGTAGTGGTAACGCTCCACAGCACCTAGGGAAAGGGAGCAGAAGATGGCTAAGAACATACAACAGACTGTTACAATCAATGCTGCATTCTTACGGGTCGTGCCCATCTCCTCTTCCAAGAATGCCGTACTCACCTCATGCAGCGACATCAACGATGTCAAGGCAGCCATCGACAGAAGGATATAGAACAGCATGGCTATGACATACCCCAAACCAGGAATGACACTGAAAGCCTGCTGGAACACATTGGGCAAAGTGATAAAGAGCAGCGAAGGACCACTGTCGGGATTTGCACCTATCGAGAAAGCAGCAGGGAAAATGACCAGACCGGCAAGTAATGCCACTAAGAAATCGATGACACCGATCTGTATAGCGGAACCCGGCAGATCGGTATGTTTAGAGAAATAACTGGCATATGTACAGATACAGCCCATGGCGATGCTGAGGGAATAGAACGACTGTCCGAGAGCAGCAAGGAACACGTCGCCATTCACCTTTGAGATATCAGGACTCAGTAGGAATTCTATACCTTTATCTGCATTAGGCAACATGCAAGAGGCCACCACGATGATCAGCAATAAGATAAAGAGGATAGGCATCATGAATTTTGAAGCCCGCTCAATACCATCACGCACGCCGTTCTCAATAATCAGATAAGTAGCCAGGAGGATAAGGAATGTCCAGAACACAGGCTTGACCGGATCCTGAGAGAAAGTCTCAAAATAGGACTGGATGAATGCCGGATCGCCTTGCAGTTTTCCAAGGAACGAGGCCCACACATATTCGAGACACCAGCCCGAAACCACTGCATAGTAACTTGAAATCAGGAAACCTGTCAACACACCCATATAACCGATCAATGTCCAGGCAGAGCCACCCGAGATCTTACTGAAGGCGCGGGCCGTGTTAGCCTGTCCATGACGTCCGATAATGAACTCACTAATCATACAGGGGATGCCAAGCAACAACACGCAGAAGATATAGATGATAATGAACACGGCTCCACCGTTCTGACCCGTCATATAGGGGAAACGCCAGATATTACCCAATCCCACAGCAGAACCCGCTGTCGCAAGAATCACACCAAGTTTACTGCCGAAACTTGCTCTTTCCAGTTTTGACATATGCACTTTTCTCATAATTCGTTGCAAAAGTATAAATAATTTCTTAATTTTGCAGCAAAATTATAAGTAAATATGCATTTTTTGTTTCATTTATTGAAAAAATACCCGTTTTCAACCTTCTGTATCGCACTGATATGGATACTCTCTTTTGTTCCGTTTTTTCCAGAAACGCCACTCGACAATGTGGAATTCATCGACAAATGGATTCATGTCATCATGTATGGAGGCACCTTCACCATACTATGGATAGAATACATCCGGAAGCATCAGTCGCCTGATTACGAGAAACTCTTTTTCTGGGCATGGCTGATGCCTGTCGCCATGAGCGGCATCATCGAACTGCTACAGGAATACTGTACAGGGGGAACAAGAAGTGGAGAATGGCTTGATCTGGCAGCCAACAGCACGGGCATCACCCTTGCCGCTGTTATCGGTCTGCTGATTTATTCTCTGGCCAGGAGGTAAAGGGACACTTCGTCAGATAGGCATTGTAATAACGGCGATCACCTGTAACTTCCTGTCCGATGAAATCGGGCTTTTCGTAAGATTCCTCTTCTGACTGGAGTTCTACCTCTGCCATCACCAGTCCTTCGTTTTCACCATGGAACTCATCGACCTCGAAGGTATGTGAGCCACTCTTCACCAGATAGCGCACCTTGTCGATACTACCTGGTTCGCAGAGTTTCATCAGTGCCTGAGCCTCGTCGAGCGTGATCTCTTTCTCAAACTCATAACGCCTCATGCCCTTCTCATCCGAAGGACCTTTGATGGTGAGGTAACCGCGGTCGTCACGGATACGCACCCTGACAGTGCGTCCGTGACTACTGCAGATGTAACCTTGTTGGATGTGGCTGCTACAGAAAGCCTGCCTTTTGTAATCTGCATGACGGACCAGGAACTTACGTTCTATCTCCAGTCCACTCATGCCTTAGGCAACGATCCAGATAGAATAGACAACAAACAGGATAGCCAGAACTATCAGTACACCGAAGATCCACTCCAGAATCTTCTTGCCACCTTCTTCCTGCTTCTTCTCATAAGCCACTTTCTTAGCGGTTGACTTTGTCGCTTTTGCAATTTGTGCCATAATCGTAATTTATTATTTTGTTATTGTTCTTCGTCATTCACAGGGAACTCCATCAGATAGGCCTTAATGAACTCGTCGATCTTACCGTCCATCACGCCATCGACATCTGTCGTCTGGTAGTTCGTACGATGATCCTTAACACGACGATCGTCAAAGACGTAGGAACGGATCTGACTACCCCACTCGATCTTCTTCTTACCAGCCTCGATCTTTGCCTGCGCCTCCAGACGTTTCTTCATGGCACGATCGTAGAGTTGTGATTTCAGCAAGGTCATGGCGCGTTCCTTATTCTTGGGCTGGTCACGGGTCTCCGTATTCTCAATGAGGATTTCCTCTTCCTCTCCTGTATCAGGATCCGTGTACCAATAGCGCAGACGGACACCTGATTCCACCTTGTTCACATTCTGTCCACCAGCACCTGAAGAACGGAACGTATCCCAAGAGAGTTTGGCAGGATCGACATAGACCTCAATCGTATCATCCACCAGAGGTGATACAAAGACTGACGCAAAGGAGGTCATACGCTTACCCTGGGCATTGAAAGGCGACACACGTACCAGACGATGCACGCCATTCTCCGATTTCAGATAGCCATAGGCATAGTCACCTCCCTCAATCTGCATCGTCACACTCTTGATACCAGCCTCATCGCCGTCGAGCAGGTTGGAGATCGTCACCTTATAGCCATGAGCCTCAGCCCAGCGCATATACATACGCATCAGCATCGAAGCCCAGTCCTGTGCCTCAGTACCACCAGCACCAGAGTTAATCTTCAGCACGGCTTCCATCGGGTCTTCCTTCTGACGAAGCATATTCTTCAGCTCCAGATCCTCGATAGCCTTGATGGCTTTAGCATAGTCGGCATCCACCTCTTCCTCTGTCACCATCTCGTCCTTATAGAAATCGAAGGCCAGTTGCAATTCGTCGGCCATCGTCCTTACTTCCTTATAGCCGTCGAGCCATTTCTTGATGCCTTTCACTTTCTTCATCTGCTCCTCAGCACGCTGACGCCTCCTCGTATTCTATCTTTTTCTTATCAATTTCCAGATAGCGGTGCAGCGCATCGGCGCGTTCCAGCACATCCTTCAGTTGGTCTTGTGTAATCATCTATCTACTCTAAACTGTTAATTACTCTGCATACATTGCATCGATCTCCCTGGCGTAGTTCTGGTTCAACACACGGCGCTTGATCTTCAGTGTGTTCGTCAACTCACCACGCTCCATGGTGAAGTTCTGGGGCAGCAACGTGAAGCGCTTGATCTGCTCATAGTGAGCCAACTGCTGCTGCAGCGTGTCGATACGCTCTTTCATCATCGCATTGATCTTCGGATCGGCACAAAGTTGTTCACGGGTCTGGAACGGAATCTGATGCTCACGGGCATACTCCTCCAGCAGTGAATAGACGGGGATGATCAGTGCCGACACGAACTTACGCTGGTCTGCAATAATACAAATCTGGTCGATGTACTTATCAACCAAGAGCTTCGACTCAATCATCTGCGGAGCGATATACTTACCGTTTGATGTCTTATACAGGTCCTTGATACGCTCCTTCAGGAAGAGTTCTCCATCCTTCAGATAGCCGGAGTCGCCCGTACGGAAATAGCCGTCTTCTGTAAAGGCCTGTTTGGTCAGATCCTCACGGTTATAGTAGCCTCGGGTAATCGTCGGACCCTTCAGCAACACTTCACCCTCGTCGCTGATCTTGATATCGATGCCATCGATGGGAATGCCTACACCTCCGACAGTGAACGGCTTACCCAGATGGTTACAGCTCACGGTGGCCAGACTCTCCGTCAGGCCGTAGCCCACCACCATATTCAGGCCGATGGCATGCACGAACTCTTCCACCTTCGGATTCACGGTAGCACCTGCCGTGGGGAAGAAATGCGCATTCTCCAGACCTAACTCCTTGCGCACCAGTGAGAACACGGTACGGTTCAGCATCTCATATTCCAAATGCAGGGCCAACGGCGGACGCTTGCCCTTCGACAGATAATCGATATTATGCTTCTTACCCACACTCAGGGCATGCTGGAAGAGTTTACGCTGCACGGCACTGGCACTCTCGATCTTCTCCAATACGCCAATATAGACCTTTTCCCAGAAACGGGGCACAGACGACATACAGGTCGGATGGGTCTCGCGCATCGACTGCTGCACCTCCTGAGGATAGGTGTTCACAATCAGACGGGCACCCTCTGTCAGACACAGGATCTTCCAGCCCTTCTCGAAGATATGCGTAAACGGCAGGAAGTTCAACACACGATCCTGTTCACCCACAGGTACACACTTATTGTTGGCTTCAAAAGCGGCATGATACTGCCCGCAGGTCAGGATCACACCCTTTGAGTCGCCTGTTGTACCACTGGTATAGAGGATATTGGCAATATCATCCATCGAGGCCTGTGCCTGCAACTGTTCCACTTCCGACTGACGGGGATAGTTTTCACCCAACTTCAAGAAGTCATCGAAGTACATCGCATTCGAATCCTGAGCAGAGAGCCTCACGTTACGATCAAAGACGATGATGCGCTCTAACGTCTGGCACATCGACACCACACGGCGCGCCTTGTCATACTGCTCCTGCTCACCCACGAAGAGGAATCTGATCTTCGCGTCGCTGATCATAAACTGGATCTGCTGTTCTGAACTGGTGGCATAGAAGGGGATGGTGACAGCACGGATGCCCCACGCACCAAAGTCACAGAACAGATACTGCACAGAGTTCTGTGAGAACACGCCGACATTCTCCTGTACCTTCACGCCAAGGTTCAAGAGAGCGTTCGACACCCTCTTCACCATATCCGAGAACTGATTCCAGGAATAGGATTTCCACTCCGACCCACCAAAGTCCTTATAGATCAGAACTTCGCGGTCGCCATATTTCTTCGCCTGATCATGAATCAAACGAGATAAGTGACTGTTCGTCTGCATATATACTTTCGTTAATCCGCTGCAAAAGTACGTAAAATGATGCAGATAGCCAAATTATCTAAGGATTATTTTCATTTTA
>ONNY01000042.1 GCA_900319305.1 uncultured Prevotella sp. | reverse complement strand
ACCAGTTGTGCTGAAAGTTAAGGATTTCGCACCCCGTGAGGTATTATTGGTAAACTACAAGTTTAACCAGGCAACAGACCAGGAAGGTCAGGTAGCAGGTATCGTCCGTGGCGGACAGGTCACAATCCGCGTGAAGGCGCTGAACGATGGTAACCCCGAGTTGCTGGCTTGGATGCTCGATCCCGCCGCTCCCCATGACCTGGAGATTGAGTTCGAGAACACGAAGGATGGTTCAGCCATGAAGACCCTGAAGGGTACTGCTTGCTACTGCGTACACTACAAGGAGTACTGGGCAGACGGTGAGGAGCACTACGAGGAGATCCTGCTCAGCTGTCAGAAGCTCGAGAACGGTCCCGTAGGTTACGAGAATCCTTGGAAGTAAAAATAGCATAGTAATATAGTCAGAACCGCAGTCCTTAAGCAAAGGACTGCGTTTTTTTTGAACATTCGCCTGGAATCCATAGCTGAAAGTCGCCTTTGGGAAGTCTGATTTATCTCGTATGATGTCCGTTTTGTTACAAAATAGACAGAATAAACATAAAATGCGAACTTAACGACGTCGATTATTGCGTAAAAATATCTAATTTTGCAGCCGAAAATATAATATAACGTATGGCTGATACCAAGATATTATTGGGTAACGACAGCGGGATACCTATTCCCGGCGTTGGTTTATTGAAGACAACGGAAGATGATGCACTCTTTCTTGATAACATCCGGGAGATAGCCAATCTCTCGATGATGAGAAAAGAATACAACACTATCATTCATTGTCGTAACGGAAGGATCCTGGTAGAAGTGGGTGGCAACCAGCAGATCAAGGTGAGACCTGGACAGCTGTTGCTGATACCAGCTGGTAAGGTGGTACAACCTATTATGGTGAGTACCGATGTGGATGCAGGTGTCCTGCTCGTTTCAGATAAGACATTGAAAACTGTGCTTGCAGGTCAAATCAATATCTGGAACAAGGCGATGTATATGAAGGAGATCTACGTTGTAGAAGAGGCTGGCTGGGTAGAAGGTATCGAATCCTATGCACGTAGCCTTTTCAAAGCCACAACACCCCCTGTGCTTTTCCGCGAGATGATGACCTCTTTCTTACGCACTATGTTGCTGATGATTTGCGAGGGTCTGATTCAACATAAGGAGATGACATCTACAGATGACGCCTCTACTACCCACGATAAGGATCTCTTCAACCGTTTTCTGCAGTTGCTGGCCCAGCAGGAGCAGAAGCGTCAACAGGTATCTTTCTACGCCGACAAACTGAATATTTCGCCCAAGTATCTTTCTACTGTTTGTAAGAAGGTAAGTGGTAAAAACCCGATGCGTTGGATTACAGAGTATGTGATGCAGGACTGTTATGCCCTGTTGAAGAGTACCGACCTGAGCATTAAGGAGATTTCAAACCGTTTGGGATTCCCCAACTCCTCGTTCTTCGGACAATATTTCCGCGAACAGGCAGGGATGACGCCAATGGAGTATCGCACAGAACACAAGATGGCCGTATGATGAACGAAATAACAATCAAGAAGGTAAGCAGTCAGCAGGAGATGCACGACTTCATCCATGTGGTGAAGAAGATCTATGCAGACTGTCCACAGTATGTGCCTGAGTTTGAGAGTGACATACGTGGCCTTTTCGACATCAAATCTAATCCTGGATTGGAATTTTCCGACATCCAGCCGTTTGTGGCTTATCAAAACGGAACGGTAGTAGGTCGTATTGTGGGTATCGTGAACCGAAAGGCCAATGCCAAATGGAAGACCAGTAATGTACGTTTCTCGATGATTGAGTTCATTGACGACATGAACGTTTCACGCGCCTTACTCGATGCTGTTGAGGTTTGGGGAAAGGGCTTCGGCATGACAAAGATCCACGGACCATTAGGTGTCACCGATTTCGATAAGGAGGGTATGCTCGTCGAAGATTTCCATCTGAACGGTTCGATGACAGCCATCTATAATCCGCCTTATTACCCACGTCACATGGAGGCGTTGGGTTTCAAAAAGGAAGTGGATTGGTTACAGGTACGCATCAATATTCCAGAAGAAGTTCCCGCCCGTTATGCCAGAGTTGCCCAATATGCCAAGGACAGCATTGGACTACGTGTGATTAAAGGTACAAAAAAGCAGATTAGGGAAGAATATGGTCGTCAGGCATTCCGATTGTTCAACCAGGCCTATGAGTCTATCTTCGGATTCTCAGAGTTCTCACCCAAGCAGGTGGATAGTTTCCTCCAGAAATATGTCTATCTGATAAACACAGAGCTGATTCCTATCATTGTCAATGATAAGGATGAAATAGTTGGTGCTGCCGTCACGATGGGTAGTCTGGTAAAAGCCATACAGAAGTCTCATGGTCGTCTGTTACCATTCGGCTGGTTCCATCTGTTACGTGCCCTGATGTGGAAGCACGAGGAATGTGCTGAGATGCTGTTGATCGCCATCCGTCCTGATTATCAGGGACTGGGAGTGAACGCTATGTTCTTCGATGACCTGATACCTATTTATAACAAGATTGGTATCAAATGGGCAGAGACGGGGCCGCAGTTAGAAGACAATGTGCGTGAGTTGACACAATGGAAACCCTTGAAGCCGACCTATGTTAAGCGTCGTCGCTGCTTCACTAAGGAAATAGAAAATAACAATTAATTGAGAATAAAATGGAAAGAAGAGTTGTAATCACAGGACTGGGTATCTGGTCGTGCCTCGGCACAAACCTCGACGAAGTTCGCCAGTCACTGTATTCAGGAAAAAGTGGTATTATCTTTAGTCAGGCCCGTAAGGATGCAGGCTTCCGTTCTGCTCTTTGTGCCGATGTGCCCAAGGCTGATTTGAAGAAATATCTGAGCCGTGACCTACGTAAACTGATGCCTGAAGAGGCACAGTATGGTTATCTGGCTACTATTCAGGCCTTGGAGCATGCTAAAATGGATCAGGACTTCCTCGATCAGAATGAGGTGGGAGTGATCTATGGTAATGACTCTGTAGCCGAGGCCACCATGCAGGCCCTCGACAAGTTCCGTCAGGCTGGCTCTACGGCTGCCTGTGGTAGTGGTGCTATCTTCCAGTCGATGAACTCGACAGTGACGATGAACCTTGCTACTTTGCTCCATCTGAGGGGTATTAACTTGACAGCATCAGCAGCCTGTGCTTCAGGCTCACACTCTGTGGGTCTGGGTTATCTGCTTATCAAGGATGGTCTGCAGGACTGCATTATCTGTGGTGGTGCCCAGGAGGCAAACATGTACAGCGTCGCTTCGTTTGATGGTCTGATGGCATTCTCCACCCGTGAGGATGAACCCACGAAAGCCAGTCGTCCGTTCGACAGAGACCGTGACGGTCTGATCCCTGGCGGTGGTGCTGCCACCCTCGTACTTGAGAGTTATGAGCATGCTGTCAAGCGTGGTGCCCCAATCCTGGCTGAGATTGTTGGCTGGGGTTTCTCAGGCAACGGTGATCATATCTCTACACCTAATGTGGCTGGTCCGACCCGTTCACTGGAACTTTGCTTGAAGAATGGTGGTATCAATCCTCGTGACATCGGTTATATCAATGCACACGCTACCTCTACCCATGCCGGTGACGGACGTGAGGCTCTCGCTATTGCCAATATCTTTGGCGACTACCGTGTGCCCGTGACTTCTACCAAGAGTCAGACAGGTCATGAGATGTGGATGGCTGGTGCATCAGAGCTGATCTATTCTATGCTGATGATGAAGAACGACTTCATCGCCGGCTCTCTCAACTTCGAGAATCCTGACGAGGATACCGCTTGCATCAACGTGATTCCTGAGACACGCGAAGCTCACTTCGACATGTTCCTCAGCAACTCGTTCGGTTTCGGAGGTACCAATTCATCATTGATTATCAAAAACTTATAATAAACAACTTTTTAAATTATGACACGTAATGAAATTATTGAGCAGGTAAATGACCTGCTGGAAGAAGAGTTCGAAATCGAGAAGAGTGAGTTCGCTCCCGAGGCCTCTATGAAGGAGGTGCTCCAGCTCGATAGTATCAACCTGGTGGATCTCGTAGCCCTGGTTCAGTACACCTACAAGATCACAATCCCCGCAGAGGATCTGCCGAAGATGAAGACCTTCAACGATCTCTACGATTACATTGAGCAGCATCTCGAGAAGTAATGACTCAGTTATTCATCAGACTCTCTGAATATTTCCGTAGTCATCGGGCCATCTGCTGGCTCTCGATGGCAGCCTTGTTTGTCTTCTTTGGCTATTTCGCCATGCAGATTCATCTGGAGGAAGACATCAACAAACTGATGCCGTCATCGAAAAACGAAGACGGCACCACCAAATTGGCTTTTGCCAATCTGAAGATCAAGGATAAGACATTCTTGTTGTTCGAAGGAAAGGATCCTGAGCGTCTGATGGAGACCTGTGACAGTTTCATCGATTCGCTGTTACTACGCGATTCCGTCAGTCAGACCATCGGCGACGTGTTCTATCGTCTGCCCGATGACCTGATGATGGACGGCGTGGATTACATGAGCGGACACTTCCCCGCTTATATCGACACCTCGGCCTATGCCAGGTTCGATACGTTGCTGACGCGTGAGCATATGCTCCGACAGATGCAACAAAACCGTGAAGATCTGGCGGGTGAGTTCGGAGAGATGTTCCCTGAACTGATCCAGATGGATCCCATCGGAATGAGAACAGTGCTTGTAGAACAGCTGATGCCTTTGCTTGATGCTGGCAGTGGTTCCTATAAGACCATTGAAGGCCATTTCTTTGTGCCCGACTCAACTGTCTGTATCGCCTTCATCACTCCCCGTTTCTCATCAACAAACACCGGGCAGGGCTCAACTCTCTTCCAGATGTTGAACACACAGATGGAACAGTATGCCCAGAGCCATCCCGACGTACGTATCAGTTATCATGGTACACCGGCCAGCGGCTATTATAATTCGACACAGATCAAGCACGACCTGACAACGACTATCACAGGTGCATTGATCCTTGTGCTGGTGTTCCTTTTTGTCTGTTTCCGTAACTGGAACACCATTCCTTTGCTCTTGCTGCCTGTTGCCTTTGGTACGCTTTTCGGCCTGGCCATGATGTATTGGTTGAAGGGACAGTTCTCTTTGCTGGCATTGGGCATTGGAGGTGTCGTTCTCGGTGTGGCACTGAGTTATGTACTCCATGTGCTGACCCATTTCAAATATGTGGGTGATACCACACAACTGCTGCACGACCAGGTGAAACCCGTCTGGTTGGGCTGTCTGACAACCATCGGCTCTTTTGCCGGACTCATCTTTATCCAGACAGACCTCTTGCAGGATTTCGGCCTCTTTGCAGCTTTTGCCATCCTCGGCACAACCTTAAGGTTAACCAGAAAGCCTTTGCACTGATTGACCATATCAACAACTACCCCGTAGATCGCAAGCGAGGATTGATAGCTGCCATTGTCATTGTAATGGCTGTCTGTATTGGTGCCTATTTCTTTGGTGGCACCCGCTTCGACGCCGACATGCACAATCTTGGTTATCTGGAGGAGATGACCGAATATTCTGAGAATCTGTTGCGTGACAAGACCTATACGGGCGACAAACAAAAATACTTTGCCAGTGAAGGTAAGACGATGGAAGAAGCCATTGAGAACTTTGGCATTCTTGATCGTAAACTCGACTCACTGCAAAAGCTCGGACTTGTGAAGAGCTACACACATACCAGTCAGATTTTCGTTCCTATGAAAGAACAACAGGTACGAATCGATACCTGGAAACACTATTGGAATGACGAACGCCTCGCTACGGTGCGCCGTCTCATTGCAGAGACAGCCCCACAGGCAGGTCTGAACGCTGATGCCTTCCTCTATGGAGCGGGCATCATTCCTGAAGGTTATCAGTCGACGTTGATGGAACAGAGCTACAACGGTGACTATCTTTGCTTCACCTCTGTGCGCTGTGCCAACGACTCCGTACGCAGCAGCGAGAGCGATTATATCCGCATCTGCGATGCCGTGGCACAGGATCCGCATCTCCTGGTGCTCGATACCTATTATTATACGACAGACACGCTGATTCAGATGAGTGAAGACTTCAGTGTGCTCCAGTGGATTTCGATGTTGTTTGTGTTCTTAGTGCTGCTCATCAGTTTCCACTTCAATATCAAGAACACCGTACTTGGCTTCATGCCCATCCTGCTCAGTTGGATGATTGTACTGGGAGCCATGGTGCTGTTCGACATGCGCTTCAACCTCATCAATATCATTATCTCCACCTTTATCTTCGGTATCGGTGTAGATTACAGTATCTTTGTCATGAACGGACTGACTGACAAAAACAGTCAGAAACTCGCTTATCATAAGACGGCCATCTTCTTCAGTGCCGTCACCCTCATCGTTACCGTTAGCAGTATGGTACTCGCTGTGCATCCCGCCATCAAGTCAGTGGGATTCTCCACACTTGTAGGACTGCTCTCGGCTGTGATTCTCTCATATGTCTTACAACCTGCCCTCTATCGATGGCTTAATCGGAATAAAAAAGCATGAGATACGAAGTGGTCATCATAGGAAGCGGTTTCGGCGGACTCGTCTGCGCCCACCTGTTGGCAAAGGCTGGCAAGCGGGTGTTGGTACTCGAACGTCAGCTACAGCCTGGCGGTTGTATCCAGAGTTACCAACGCAAGGGTCAGGCCTTCGACACAGGTCTGCACTATGTGGGTGGTCTGGGCGAGGGACAGACGCTGAACCGGATTTTCTCTCACTTAGGATTGATGCGGTTGCCTTGGCACCGACTTGATCCGGATGGCTTTGATCAGGTGACCATCGGCGATGAGACCTTTGCCTTCGCAGAAGGCTACGACCGGTTTGTTGATACATTGGCCACACGCTTCCCTCTGGAGAGAAAGGCCCTGCAACAATATGTACAGATGCTCCAGGAATCAGAGGCAGTGACCTTTGGTTCCAATGATGCTTACCGTTTGTTCGGTGTCAGTGCCTATGATTATCTGACACGCACCTTCAACGACCCGTTACTGATCAATGTGCTCTCGGGTTCTGCACTGAAAATGGAACTGCGTCAGGCATCGTTGCCTCTCTTCACCTTTGCCCATGGTAACAGTAGCTTTATCCAGAGCAGCTGGCGACTGCAAGGTGATGGCAACCTTATTGTCAAGTCATTGATCGATGACATCCGTCATTTCGGCGGAGAGGTCATCTGTCAGGCAGAAGTGGATGAACTCATCGAGAAAGACGGTCGTATCACTGCTGCCCACTGTAAGAATGGTGAGACCTATGAAGGTGATGTCTTCATCAGCGACATCTATCCGTCGCTTACTTTCGCCATGGTGAAGGATTCAGCCGTGTTACGCAAACTCTTCCGCCGTCGTATGAGCAACATGGAGAACACCTTCGGTATCTTCACTGCCTCACTGGTACTGAAACCCGATACACTCCCATACTTCAATCACAACAAGTTCGTGTATCGCCAGTCCAATGTGTGGACATTCTATGAAGAATCCGATAGCGTGGACGGTCTGATGATCAGCTGTCGCGTACCCGAAAAGGGAACCTATGCTACACAGGTTGACTTGCTTACCCCCATGCCTTGGCATGTCTGTGAGCCTTGGGCCGACACCCATATTGGTCACCGTGGTGCAGACTACCTTGCACTGAAGGCACGCTATACCGACGAGTGTATCGCATTGGCAGAGACGGTGATTCCCGGACTTCATGAGATGATAAGTGAGACCTACACCAGTACGCCTCTCACCTATCGTGACTATACGCTGACTCCGAATGGTTCAGCCTACGGCGTGAGAAGAGATTGCTGTAACCTGGTAATCACGATGCTCTCACCTCGTACCCCTCTCCTCAACTTGTTGCTGACAGGTCAGAACCTGATGCTGCACGGACTGGAAGGTGTGAGTATGACAGCCCTCTTAACCTGTCAAGAGATTTTAGGAACAGAATATATCAAAAAGATTGTAACAGAATAATAAAGAAAGGAAAGACGAGTATGAAACGATTAGTATTGATGCTGACACTTCTGTGTCAATTGACCTTCGGTATAGCCCAGCAGGCTGATTTCCAGAAAGCTGTGGCCCGTTATAAGAATGCCGCCAATGTGACGGCTGCTGTTACCAAGACCACTCACAAACAGGCTGTAGCCAAGGATGTGACCAGTAAGGGTACGCTCACGATGAAGCGCCCTGCTACTGTCAGCATCGTCATTGAGGGTGGCAAAGACCAACTGTTGATGGAGGGTAGTACCTTCACCATGGTTGTGAAAGGTAAGAAACATACGACAAGCAGTCAGCAGAATGTGCAGTTTGCCTCTTTCCAGACTGTTTTTGAGAGTATTTTGTCTGGTGGTCAGAAAGATATCTCAAAGTTAGGCGACCTGACTATCACCAAACAGGGTGGCAATCTGGTGCTGACCATTACTCCGAAGGCTGACAACAAGAAAGCGGCTCGTAGGATGCTGTTCTCTTCGTTTGTGCTGACCATCGATCCCAAGACGTCAGAGTTGAAGTCGCTTCGCATGAACGAACGTGCAGGTTACACCGATTATACATTCTCAGGATTCCAGTTTAAATGATCAGACATCACCATATATTAAGTCTTATCTTCTTCCTGCTGTCCTGTCTGCCTCTGAGCGCTCAGCAGATTAAGGGAACCATCACCGATGGAGAAACCGGTGAGACTATCCCTTATGCCAGTGTCGTCTATAAAGGGCATCATGTTGCCGTCATCTCTGATATCGACGGCGTATATAGCATCGGACGACATGAAGGATGGGCTATCACCTTCAGTGCCGTAGGTTATAAGGCGCAGGTGATTAATGTCAACAGCAAGACCTCCAGCAAGCTGGACATCGTACTGCAACCTGATAGACAGCAGTTGGCTGAGGTGACGATCAGAGCCCCCAAAGGCCGATATAGCCGAAAGAACAATCCGGCCGTGGAACTGATGAAGAAGGTGATTGCAGCTAAGAAGCTGACAGACCTGGCAAACCACGACTATTATAAGTTTGACAAATATGAGAAGATGACGCTGGCAGCCAATGACCTGACGCCCAGTCGTCTGGAGAAGAAGCCTTACTCCAGCACCCCGTGGCTGTTGGATCAGGTGGAACTGTGTCATTATAATAACAAGATGATTCTGCCGATCAGTGTTGAGGAGACCGTATCTGAGACTGTTTACCGCAAGGATCCACAGTCGAAGAAGGTTATCATCAAAGGTCAGCAATCATCAGGTGTCAATGATCTGTTTCAGACAGGTGACTTCCTGAATGTCATCATGAAGGACGTGTTCACCTCTGTTGATCTTTACGAAGACCAGATCCGTCTGTTACAGTATCCGTTCACGTCGCCTATCGGAAAGGATGCCATCAGCTTCTACCGTTTCTATATTGAGGACACCTTGAAGATCGATCGTGACTCGTGTATCCACCTTCATTTCCTGCCAAATAACCAGATGGACTTCGGTTTCCGTGGTGACATCTATATCCTGAAGGACTCCTCCTATCATGTGCGCCGCTGCGAACTGACATTGCCCAAACAGACTTCCGTCAACTACGTGGAGAACCTGCGTGTTGAACAAGAGTTCGAACAACTTGACAACGGCGAATGGGTGCTTACGCGTGACGATATGATCACAGAGCTGAAATTTGCCAAGTTCATAGGAAAGGCCATCGCCATTCGTACGACCCGTCTGTCATCCTATTCGTTTGATGAGCTCCCTAAGAAGCTCTTCAAGGGTAAGCGTACGGAGATCCGCGAACCGGATGCCGGCATGAGAGGCAAGTCGTTCTGGAACCAATACCGTCAGGTGGAGTTGACGAAGAGTGAGGACTCCATGGGTAGTTTCGTGAAGAATATTCAGAACATCAAGGGCTTCAAGTATATCATGATTGGTCTGAATGCCCTGATCGAGAACTCCATTGAGATTGGAGGCAACCCCAATAAACTCGACATCACGCCGGTCAACACTTTGCTCTCTAGCAACAAGTTCGACGGCATGCGAAGTAAGCTCAGCCTGCAGACCACAGCCAACCTCAACAAACGGTGGTTTGCGACCGCCTATTATGGTCGTGGCTGGGGCAGCAAGTACAACTACTACGGAGCATCGATGATCTATTCGTTCATCGACAAGCAGTACATGCCGTGGGAATATCCGAAACGTACGCTGACACTGGAGAGCTCTTACGATGTGGAAACACCAAGCGACCGCTATCTGCCTACCGATAAGGACAACTTCCTTGTGGCATTCAAGTGGACAGGCATCGACAAGATGATACTCTCTAACCGCCAGCGTCTGGGCTTTGAGTATGAGATGTATGGTGGTCTGAAGACCACTCTCAAGCTGAAGACAGAAGAGATGGAGGCCTGTGGTGCCATGTCGTTCCGCAAGCTTAGTGAACCGATGCCAGATTACACCGGCGATATGGTGGCTCACCACGAATTCTTGCGCACGACAGAGCTCTTTGCCGAGTTACGTTATGCACCAGATGAGACCCTCGTCAACACCAAGCAGCGTCGTATCGCCATCAACCATGATGCCCCCATACTGAGCCTGAGCCACACCTTCGGATTTAAAGGCTTTCTGGGTGGTCAGTATTCCAGCAATATCACTGAGGCGAAGATCTATAAGCGTTTCTGGCTGAACAGCTGGGGTAAGATCGACCTGTTCCTCAAGGCTGGTGCCCAGTGGAACCAGGTACCTTATATGCTGCTGATCCAGCCACCTGCTAACCAGTCATTCGTCATTGAGGAAGAGATGTTCAACCTCATCAATAACATGGAGTTCCTGAACGACCGTTATGCTTCGATGATGCTCTCATGGGACTTGAACGGAAAGTTCTTCAACCGTATCCCGCTGATCAAGAAGCTGAAGTGGCGTGAGTATTTCGCTGTGAATATGCTCTGGGGTGACCTGACGGATAAGAATAATCCCTTCCTGGATCAGAATGAGGGTAGCGATAAACTGATGTACTTCCCCAAGGGTTGTCATGTCATGGATCCCAAGCGCCCCTATGTCGAACTGGTTGTAGGTATCCACAATATCTTCAAGCTGATCCATATCGAATATGTACGCCGTATGAGTTATCTCGATCTCCCCACCAGCGAGAGATGGGGTATCAGATATATCTTCAGGCTGACATTCTAAATTATGTATAGACAATGAACGAACAATATTACCAGACCCTCAAATCCGTAGAGACAGAAGATTGGCTCGACTTCCACATCATCCGACCTTTCTGTTTCCAACTGGCACGGCTCTTCGCCAAATTCGACATCCATCCTAACACCGTAACCATCTGGTCGATTATCATCGGTGCAGCCACAACCTTCCTCTTTGCCAGTGGCTGTTATTACTACGAGGGATGGACGGGTCTGTTTTATAACCTTGCTGCCATCTTCTTCCTGATGTGGGCCGACTTCCTTGATTGTACCGATGGTCAGTTGGCTCGTCTCACCGGTAAGAAGAGTAAGATGGGACGTATCCTCGACGGTCTGGCAGGTTTCACATGGTTCGTGCCCATCTATCTGGGCATCGTCTATCGTTTCTATTATCATCACGACATTGAGTTTGGTTGGCTGGGTATTGAAGATACGCCTGAGAACACCATGATAGCAACAGCCGTTGTTTTAGTGTTGGCAGTGATTTCCGGCTTTATGGGAATGGGCGGACAGCAGCGTCTGGCCGACTATTATATACAGGTGCATCTCTTCTTCCTCAAAGGCGAGAAAGGCAGTGAGCTCGACAACTCTGTGCGACAGCAGGAGCTTTTCGACCAGTTACCAAAGGACGCACCTTGGTATGAGCGTCAGTTCCAGAAGTCGTATGTCGATTACACTAGGAAACAGGAGAAAGCCACGCCTCAGTTCCAGCGTCTGATGAAGTTGCTGAAGGAGAAATACGGCAGCACAGACAATATGCCCGCAGACATTCGTGAGGAACTCCATCGCCATTCTCTGGCATTGATGAAGTGGAACGGTCTGCTTACCTTCAACTTCCGCGAGAGCTGGTTCTTCCTGTTCTGTCTGCTCGACATCCCTGCCATGAACTTCCTCTTCGAGATCATCGGCATGGGTTTGCTCACCTGGTATATCAACCACAGGCATGAGTCGTTCAGTCGACAGGTAGCGGACAAACTTTAAACAGTACCTTATGAAGTGGACTAAACAACGCCTGAACAACCTCTTCTTCTTCCTCGGCATCGCAGCCGTGGTGGTGATGCTGTTTACATTCGATGTCAGTTTCATCGAATTGTGGGATCACTTGTGCCATGCTGGCTACTGGTTGATTCCCATCATCGGCATCTGGGTGGTTGTCTATTGGCTGAATGCCCTGGCGTGGCAGTCCATGATCGAAGGAAATATCGGTGGCAAGGCCCCCATCAGTTTCTGGCGCATCTATCGTCTCACGATTACCGGCTATGCGCTGAACTATGCCACACCTGTGGGTGGACTCGGAGGTGAGCCTTATCGCATCATGGAATTATCGAAGGATATCGACAATCAGCATGCCACGTCGAGTGTCATCCTCTATGCCATGATGCATTTCTTTGCCCACTTCTGGTTCTGGTTCATCAGCATCTTCATTTACCTCGGACTGGTTCTGATCGGCGACCTGCCCATCAGCTTCGCTATCGGTGTGATTCTGGGTATCATCGTGGTATTCTGTCTGACGGCCTTCTACATCATCTCAAGAGGCTATAAGAACGGTCTGGTGAAATATGTATTAGGCTTGCTTTGTCGTATTCCTGGCATGAAGCGTTGGACCCTCAAGCTCTGGGCCCGCCATTCGGAGGCCATCAAGAATATCGACGAACAGATTGCAGCTCTTTATGCCCAGGATACAAAGGCCTTCTATAAGAGTCTGGTACTCGAATATTTTTCCCGTGTTGTCCAGAGCATGGAGGTGATGTTTATGCTGTTGCTCTTTGGTATCGACTGCGGTGGCGGTCTTGACGGACTGACGCTGACATTCCTTCACAGCATCCTCATCGTGGCATTCACGACCCTCTTTGCCAACCTCATTGGTTTCCTGCCCATGCAGTTGGGCGTTCAGGAGGGAGGATTTGTTCTCTCCATTGCTGCTCTGGGACTCTCTGCAGCCCTTGGCATCTTCGTGAGCATCATCTGCCGTGTACGGGAGATCATCTGGATCATCATCGGCATCGGACTGATGAAAATGAAACATTAAAGAATAAAAATATATTGTCATGAACTATCTCGACAGAAATGAATTTAACTTTGAGCCCAGCCAGAAAGTGGTGGAGGCTATCAAGAACTTCGATCCTAAGACGTTGTGCTTCTATACCCGCATCTACGACCAAGGTAAGAAGAGTGTGATCTCCGTCAAACTGAGTGAGATCTATGGTGTACCAGAAGAACAGGTGCTGCTGACCTATGGTGGTGAGGATATGCTGAAAAACGCCATCCATTATTTTCTGATGGTGGGCGACAACAAGAAGATCCTGATCCCGGAGTTCTCTTGGTGGTACTATAACCGTGTTGCCAGTGAGTGTGGTGGTACATTCGAGATGTATCCCCTCCATGAGCAGGATGATACCTTCGCCTACGACATCGACGAGGTGATCGAGTACACCAACCGTGTGCACCCCCGTATGCTGTTGCTTGCTTCACCCAACAACCCCACAGGTAATGGTCTGACCTCTGAGGAGATCGGACGCATCATGGAACATATCCCCAGCGACACGATGGTACTCATCGATGAGGCTTATGCCAGCTTCATCACCAGCGACACCGACTATATCGCACCGCTGGTCAACAAATACAGCAACCTGATTATCTCTCGTACGCTGTCTAAGTTCTATGGTCTGCCTGGTCTCCGTGTCGGCTTCGGCTTCATCGGAAAGGGACACGATCAGTTCGAGAGTTACATCAATAAATACTTAGGCTATAACCGTTTCTCTGAGGCTGTCGCACTGGCTGCCCTCGACTCTGACGAGCACTATCGCCGTGTGGCCGACGATATGGAATGGGGCCGTCAGCTCTATAAGAAGGAACTCGGCAACCTGCCTGGTTTCAAGGTGTATAAGTCTGTGGCCAACTTCATCCTCATCAAGTATCCGCTTGAAATCAAGGATGCCCTGATGGAAGCCTTGAAGATCCAGGACTACAAGATCAAGTTTATGACCGACAAGGGGCTGGAGTCTTGTCTCCGTATCACACTGGGACGTAAGGAACAGACACAGACCGTCGTGGATACCATCTTAAAGCTTGTGAAGAAATGATAGGTGTGATCCTTGCGGCAGGTATGGCCAAGCGCCTGCGCCCTCTGACAGATACAAAACCGAAATGCCTGTTAGAGGTAGGTAAGCGCACCTTATTGGAGCGCACAGTCGATGCGATGCGCCAGGCTGGCATCCAGGAGTTCCTGGTGGTCACAGGCTATCGTGGAGAGATGATCCGTGAGTTTCTCACTATTCACTATCCGCTATCCACTATTCACTATCTGGATAACATCGACTACGAGCACAATAATAACATCTATTCGCTCTGGATGGCTTGCCAGAAGGTACGTGGCTGCGATTTCCTGCTGATGGACAGTGATATCCTTTGTGATCCTGCTGCCGTAGTGCGTATCGCTCAGGAACAGACATCAGCACTTGCTGTCAACCGTCACGAACTCGGTGAGGAGGAGATGAAAGTCGTCGTTGATGCGGATAGCTGTATCACGGAGATCAGTAAGACCTGTCGCCCAGAAGATGCTATGGGCGAGTCGGTGGGTATCGAGAAGATCACTGCTGATTACAGTGAGGCTCTGGCGCGTGAACTTGACCAGATGATTCTGCAGGAAGGTCTGATTGATATCTTCTATGAGCGTGCCTTTGAACGTCTCATCCCTCAGGGACATACCTTTAAGGTGGTGGATACCACTCATTATTTCTCTTACGAGCTCGATACGCCAGAGGATTTCCAACGGGCTCAGGAACTGATGCCAAAGGAACTGCTATAAAAAAAGTTTCCCCAACTTCGGGGAAACTTTTTTATTTCATGATCACTTCCAATGCTTTCTTCACCATCTCACTCCGTTCATTGAATACAGAGAAATATTCGCTCATATCCCATATATCACGGGCAACAAGTGCCTTGAGTTGCATCTTCAGATAAGGTAGGGTCTTTTCGAGTTCTGCTTCATCCTTAGGCTTGATGCCCTGCTTCTCACCCTCAGCCACGATGGCATCGATCAGACTCTGGGGCACCTCATACTGCTCTTTGAAGTCTGCAAACGAGGGCCAACGGCTCTGCAGTTCCTTACGGTTATTATCCACATAGCGCAAGTTCTGCTGGATCACGATACTCTTAGCAGCCAGTTCACGATGGAACTTCGTATAGAGGGTCGTATCGAGCGGCACGAACTCATCAGGCATGATACCACCCCCGCCATAGACGGTACGATGCTCTCGCAACGTCTCATATTTCAGGGAGTCGGCAAAATGGATGCTGTCGGCATTTGTCAGTTCGCCGCTCTTCAGGCGCTTCATCATATCCATTGCATAATCCTTGCCGCCACCCTTGGTATAAGGCTTCTGGATACAACGACCTGAGGGCGTGTAGTAATGCGCGATGGTGAGACGGATCATCGAACCGTCAGGCAGATCGACAGGACGTTGCACGAGACCCTTGCCAAAGGTACGGCGGCCTACAATGATACCACGATCCTGATCCTGAATAGCACCTGTCACAATCTCTGCTGCCGATGCCGTATAGCCATCCACCAGTACCACCACCTTGCCCTCTTGGAAGGCACCGTTGCCATTGGCGGTATAGTCCATTCGTGGCACCTTACGACCTTCGGTATAGACGATCAAGTCACCCTTTTTCAGAAACTCCTCCGAGATATCCACAGCAGCCTTCAGATAGCCGCCGCCGTTCTCCTGCAGGTCGAGTATCAGATGCTGCATACCCTCTGCCTTCAACTTGTTCAGACTTTCCACGAATTCCTGATGCGTAGTGGCACCGAAACTCCCGATGCGGATATAGCCGATACCAGGACGGATCATATAGGTGGCATCGATTGACTTCACGGGAATCTTATCTCTCACCACCGTGAACTTCAACAGATCCTTGATGCCTTGACGCACGATGCCGAGATGCACCTTCGTACCTTTCGGACCACGCAGTCTTTTCATAATCTCCTCCTTCGACATCTTCACACCTGCAATCGCCGAATCATTCACAGACACGATACGGTCGCCTGCAATGATACCCACTCGTTCCGACGGTCCGTTGGTGACAGGCTGGATGACGAGCAGCGTATCCTCAATCATATTAAACTGTACGCCGATACCCTCGAAATTGCCGTTAAGCGGTTCATTCAGACTCTTCACCTCCTTGGGTGTGAGATAACTGGAGTGGGGGTCAAGTTTGTCGATCATCCCTCGGATGGCATCTTCCACCAGTTTCTTCTCATCGACGCTATCCACATAGAGGTTGGTGATGGCCACCTCGGCATACTGGAGTTTGCGCATGGGCGGCTCCTCGTTTGCCTTCATCCTAAACTGTGCAGACGCAGTCAATGTCAGCAACGACAACGTCATTGCCAGTACTATTTTGTTCTTAATCATATTCCTCTTCTTCTGGGCGGTCTTCCTCCACGACCAGGTTATCGATAATGAAGTTCTGACGCTCCATCGTGTTCTTACCCATATAATACTCCAACAGCTTCTGCACCTGATCGTTCTTATTGAGTGTCACCTGTTCCAGACGGATATCAGGTCCGATAAAACCTGCAAACTCGTCAGGTGAGATCTCACCCAGACCTTTGAATCGTGTAATCTCCGGATCAGGCCCCAGTTCGCTGATGGCAGTCTGGCGTTCCTCCTCACTATAACAGTAACGGGTGATGAAATCGCTTTTCTTGTTGCCTTGGATCCGCTCACTCTTGGCGTCGGCATCAGCAATCACCTGTTTGTTTCTGATCTTCGTACGACGATTACGCACTCGGAACAATGGAGTCTGAAGCACATACACATGTCCCTTCTTGATCAATTCTGGGAAGAACTGCAGGAAGAAGGTGATGATCAGCAGACGGATATGCATCCCATCCACATCGGCATCGGTAGCCACGATCACCTTATTATATCTCAGTGAGTCGAGGCCTTCCTCGATGTCAAGGGCTGCCTGCAGCAGATTGAACTCCTCGTTCTCATAGACCACCTTCTTCGTCAGTCCGAAACAGTTGAGCGGTTTGCCTCGCAAAGAGAACACGGCCTGTGTGTTCACATCACGGCTCTTTGTGATGCTTCCGCTGGCAGAGTCACCCTCAGTGATAAAGATACACGACTCTTCCTTGCGGTCGTTCTTCACATCGCTGAAGTGGATACGGCAGTCACGCTCTCCTTGATCTTCCCTTCCAGCACCTCAGCCACATCAGCATGGATGTGCAGATAGTTATCCACCTCCTGCTTGATGAAGTCGCCGATATATTTGTTGATGCTTACACCATCGGGAGCCATCGTCAGAGATCCGAGTTTGATCTTCGTCTGACTCTCGAACATCGGCTCTTCCACGTTGATGGCAATGGCTGCCACGATACCCGTACGGATATCGCCATACTCATACTTGCCGAAGAAATCGCGGATGGTACGGGCGATATGCTCCTTGAAGGCACTTTGGTGCGTACCGCCTTGTGTGGTATGCTGACCATTCACAAACGAGTAGTACTCCTCACCATACTGGTTGGAATGGGTAAAGGCGATCTCGATATCCTCACCCTTCAGATGGATGATGGGGTAGAGGGCATCGTTGGTCATACGATCCTTCAGCAGATCCTCCAGACCATGACGCGAGAGGATGCGACGATCGTTATACATGATGGCCAGTCCCGTATTCAGATAGGTATAGTTACGGAGCATATTCTCCACGATGTCATCCTGGAACTTATAGTTCAGGAAGAGGGTATCATCCGGCTCGAAGAAGATGTATGTGCCGTTCTCGTCCTGTGTGTCCTCTGTCACGTCGCTGATCATCTCACCACGGGCAAAGACTGCCTTGCGCACCTTACCCTCGCGATAACTGTGTACCTCGAAATGAGAACTCAGGGCATTGACGGCTTTCACACCCACACCATTCAGACCGACAGACTTCTTAAACGCCTTGGAGTCGTACTTACCACCAGTATTCAACACCGATACGGCCTCGATCAGCTTTCCCTGAGGGATGCCTCGACCATAGTCGCGCACGGTGACACGCAGGTTCTCGTCGATATTCACCTCGATACGGTCGCCCGCATGCATCTTGAACTCATCGATGGAGTTGTCGATCACCTCTTTCAGCAACACGTAGATACCGTCCTCCGGCAAGGAGCCGTCGCCCAATCGGCCGATGTACATACCAGGACGGGTACGCACATGTTCCATATCACTCAGGTGACGAATGTTCTCATCGTCATACCTCACCTGTTCGTTCTGTGGTTCAATGATGTTATTCTCTTCTGCCATAGTTATTCTATTTCGTTGCAAAGTTACTGAAAAAAAACCAAATGGCAAAAGCAATTAAGTTTTTTTTCCCAAGGTGGGAATTATTGCTACCATTAATGCTAGCAATTTTTACTATTAAATGAAA
>ONNY01000193.1 GCA_900319305.1 uncultured Prevotella sp. | reverse complement strand
TTCTTGGCAATCTTGTCCTCACCCTCGTCCGCATCATGCTCCAGATGACCTACATCCGTGATGTTACGCACGTACCTTACTTTATAACCTAAGTGTTTCAGGTAACGGAACACAAGGTCGAAGGTGATAGCAGGACGGGCATGTCCCAAATGGGGATCACCATAGACGGTAGGTCCACAGACATACATACCCACATTGGGTGCGTGAAGGGGTTCAAAACGCTCTTTCTGACGCGTCAACGTATTGTAAATAACCAGTTTTGATTCCATTTTACTTTTTTACCTTTTTACTTTTTTACCCTTTAACCTTTTTACTTTTCGCCCGCAAAGGTACACATTTTCCATAAAATAATGTAACTTTGCAGCCAAAAACTGAAAAATGAAACGAATATGCGACTTTATCGCCCGTTGGATGGGCGTGTTAGTCTTACTGACTGCAATAGGAGCCTTACTGATACCAGAGCCCTTGGCTTCTGTTGATATGTGGATCATCAACCCACTGCTCGGCCTCATCATGTTCGGCATGGGTCTGACCCTCAACCCAAAGGATTTCCGCATCGTGTTCAGTCGTCCGAAAGATGTGTTGATTGGTTGTCTGGCGCAGTTCACGGTGATGCCATTCTTGGCTTGGGCCCTGACAAAAGCCTTTGCCCTACCCCCTGATCTTGCCCTAGGTGTGATCTTAGTAGGTTGTTGTCCTGGTGGCACAGCCTCCAACGTCATCACCTATCTGGCGAAAGGCGACCTCGCCCTCTCAGTGGGTATGACAGCCGTCTCTACCCTCCTGGCACCATTGATGACACCCCTGCTCACATGGTTGATGGCTGGCACCTTTGTCGATGTCGATACCATCGGTATGTTGCAATCCATCCTCTATGTCGTGATTGCACCTATCGTGGCAGGTCTCATCATCCAGAAACTCCTACCCACATTCACACAGCGAGTAGTGGCCTATCTACCTGCCTTCTCCACCCTGATGATTGCTGTCGTTGTGGCCCTGATTGTGGCTCACTCAGCTCCTCGCTTGCTCACGGGTGGCCTGCTCATCATCCTTGTAGTGATGCTCCATAACATTTGTGGTTTAGGTGTCGGCTATGGTATCGGCCATCTGCTCGGCCTGCAATATCCCAAGCGTGTTGCCATCTCCATTGAGGTGGGCATGCAAAACTCCGGTCTGGCATCAAGCCTCGCCACACTCCACTTCGCCGCCTTCCCGATGGCCACTATCCCAGGTGCCATCTTCAGCGTCTGGCACAACATCAGTGGTGCCTTGGCGGCAAGGCTCTATAACAGATCATAAAAGAAATCCCGCTGATGTTTCAGCGGGATTCTTTCTTATTTCACATATTCAGAGAAATCTGTCAGTTTCATATCGCCCTTGCGAGCCAACGTGTCGTGCATAGCGAACGCAGCAGGCAGGTTATGACGGGTCTGACCCATCTTCGCGATCTTCAGGTAATCCCACAGCAACTGCTTGTAGTCAGGATGTGCACAGTTCTCGATGATCGTCTCTGCACGCTGGATGGGACCCTTACCACGCAGGTCGGCGATACCCTGCTCCGTCACGATGATGTTCACATCGTGCTCAGAGCTGTCCTGATGGCTCACGAACGGCACGATCGAAGAGATCACACCACCCTTAGCCACAGAAGGACATGTAAATATAGAAAGGTACGCGTTGCGGATGAAATCACCAGAACCACCGATACCGTTCATCATCTTCGTACCACTGATGTGGGTAGAGTTCACGTTACCATAGAGGTCGGCCTCGATAGCAGTATTGATGGCAATGACGCCTAATCGACGGATGATTTCAGGTGAGTTAGAGATCTCACTCTGACGCAAAGTCAGGTGGTTCTTGAAGTAGTCCATATTGTCATACACCTGCATCAGACACTCGTTAGAAACGGTCAGTGAACAAGCCGAAGCATCCTTCACACGACCATTCAGCATCATGGCCACCACACTGTCCTGCAGCACTTCAGTATAGATGTTGAAGTCGGGCACATGCTTGTCCTGTCCAAGGGCGCCGAGGATGGCATTAGCGGTAGAACCTACACCACTCTGCAGAGGCAGGAACTCCTTGGGGATACGACCCTTGTGCATCTCCTCTACGAGGAACTCTGCGGTCAGATAACCGATCTTATCTGTCACAGGATCACTGTCCTTAAAGGCACGGGCCTCATCGGGGATATTACACTCCACGACACCAGCCACCTTATCCTTGGGAATAGTCACATAGGGTACACCGATACGGTCACCTACATGCTCAATGGGGATAGCCTTACGGTAAGGAGGATCCAGAGGCTCATACACATCGTGGATGCTCCAGAATCACATGCTTGGCCAGACGGGCAGCAGTCGGAGAGATACCACCAGCAGCAGTCAGATAAACACGGTAGTCGTTACCCACCTCTTCGATGTCGCACACCTCGAGGATCGCCCAATCCAACGGACCGTAGAAGCCATAGCGCAGCTCCTGAGCCATATGACTCAGATGCAGGTCGTTGTAAGGAATCTCGCCCATGTTCACATGCTTACGGAAATCAGGATTCGTGGTGTAGGGAGCACGATAGAGAATTGCCTGTGCATTAGCCAGGTCACCATCGGTGCTCTGTCCTGTAGAAGCACCCGTGAAGATTGCCACCTTAAACTCGCGACCAGCCTCATGCTCAGCAACAGCGAGTTTAGCCAGTTCCTTAGTGGTTGACTTGGCCACACCAGCAGGTGTGAAGCCACTCATGGCGATGTGATCGCCATTCTTAATCAGCGCCGCAGCCTCTGCGGCAGTCAGTCGTGTATAAGCCATAATCAGATTAATAACTCAAAGATACTCCATCAACACATCCCAAACAGCGATGATATGACAAACGGAACCAGCCAACACAAAGAAATGAAACACTGAGTGCATATACTTTGTCTTGTTCAGACTATAGAACACGGCTCCTGTGATATAACATACTCCTTCTGCGATGATCCAACTGACGGCTGCTGCCGACACGGAATCCAACAGCGGTTTGAAGGCCACGAGCACACTCAGACCCATACCGATGAAACAGAATGTCTCTACGTTCGAGTGTTCCTTCAGACGGATAAAACTCACGATGGTTCCGGCTACCGCACAGGCCCAGACAAAGATAAAGAGACTCCAGCCCCAGTAGCCCTGCTCGCGCAGTGCCACCAGTGTCAGTGGCGAGTAGCTTCCCGCAATATGCCAGTAGATCGCTGCATGATCCCACCTGCGCAGGCGCTCCTTCCATTTCGAGTGGTGCTTCATCGAGTGGTAGAGCGTCGAGGCCGCATACGAGCCCAACATGCCGAAGAGATAGAGGATCACACCCCACCGTGCCCAGTTGTTATTGCGACGCAGCATTCCATATCTCTTCCCGTTTCGTATATCTGATCATTTCCTAATGGTTACAGTTTATCGGCTGCAAAGATATACATTTTCTACAAATAACACACTGCTTTCACGTTTTTTTGTACTTTTGTATTAGCTTACAAGATCTTCATGATGTCTCGGAGGCTGGTGACGACGAAGGTGGGGGCTGTGGTCTTTTCGTGTTCAGGGTAGCGGTTGAAGAAGAGAGCATCGAGGCCTGAGGCCATCGCTCCCATGATATCTGTCTGTAGGTTGTCGCCAATCATCAGGGTGGTTTCACGTTGGGTACCAGCCCGTTGAAGAGCATAGTCAAAGAACTGCGGTGAGGGCTTGTTGACACCAGCATCTTCGCTGAGGATAATCGTATCGAAAAATTCTCTCAGACCGCAGGCAGCCAACTTCTTGTATTGCACCTCGTGGAAGCCGTTGCTGCACATGTGCATCCGATAACCTTTGCACTTCAGATAGTCCATCAGTTCATGGGCACCATCCACCACACCAGCCTTCGACGAGCAGAAATCCAGGAAACGGTCGCTCATCTCCAGACAGTAGGCTTCTGTCACGTTCAAACCTTCTCCCACACTTAACGGTCTGCGGAAGCGTTCCACGATCAGATAGTCACGGGTAATCTCGCCTTTGGAGTATTGTGTCCACAGGTCGATGTTCGTCTGCCAGTAGGCATCATAGAATATCTGCGGATTCCCTCAGTGCAATAACGGAATTGCCATAGGTGTCGTAGAGCGTATCGTCGAAATCGATAAACAGATCTTTGTACTTCATACCTCAAAGTGCAAATTACATTTAATAGTTTTGGTGCAAAGATATGTTTTTTTGGGGAAAAAGCAAAATAATTCTCTTTTTTCTTTGGCGAATTCTGAAATATCCATTACCTTTGCAACACTAAAACGTTCGATACTCGGCGGCACCTCAGCCGCTCAGCGACGAAGGAGACGCTTGCCTAAGCAAGAATTCAAGTATGCTTGATTGCCCTCGGTTTGCACGAGCATTGCAACGCTAAATTATTGTTGAACTTAAAAATGATGGTATGAACAACATTGATTCAAGCACTGGCGAGATCGTGATGTACCAACCCGATGAAACCATCAGGCTGGAAG
>ONNY01000041.1 GCA_900319305.1 uncultured Prevotella sp. | reverse complement strand
GGATGTGGTGCTTCTCGGCAGTCTCCGAGGCAAGCATCTCGCTGAGCGAGAAGTGCTCCGACAGGAGCATGTGGGGATTGAATAGGGGTTGCATAATTTAATAAAGGTTTTGTAAGATAATGATCAAAGTGGATTGTTGACGATGCAGTCAACCATGTCAGGGCGCCACTCAGGATGGTGGCGCCCCTCGGTAATAATCTGAAATACGTTGTTTTGTTCATACTTGTTAGGTTTAGAGAGTTAATGGCTCTTTTTGAAAGCCACTGCAAAGGTACAACAAAAACAGCCCAAAAACAATTGTTTCTGGGCTGTCGATGTATAATAATAAACCTATTTATTCATCCACCATTCTGTTCGATAACGAGTCATCAATACATAGAGTGTAGAATAGGTCCTACTTAGATTGGAACGATCGAACAGGAACCTTGCAAAAACCTTCAACGTTACAAGCAAGGCGCCTTTCTCAATCAGTTCAATCAGCATCATATAGACTTGCTTAGCATTTATCTTTGTATAATCGAAAACGTAGTTATTCAATGCCAAAGCATCGATCTTCGGATCATCATATAGAAGATGAGGTCTAAACGAGTCTATGATGGTTCTTAACTCATTATGATAATTCTCATCAAACAGATCAGACAGCATGGTGTCGTCGTTGATGGTGATTCGCTTTTTCATTTTATTAATTATGTCTTACAAATTCAGCAAATATAAAAACTCGAATGTACGCAAGAGAAGTTACATCTTCTTTTTTACAAGAACAATGCGTTAGTTCTGCCTATTTGGCCATAGGATTGGGCATAGGAGATCCTGGTTAGGAGAGTTTTCGCGCAACGCGCCCATCTTCAAGAATGCCGCCCAACAACAAATACCTGGGCCACGATAGTATTCCACCTTTCTCATTGTCTGTTCTGTTTTTGATGCGCAAAAATAAAACAAAATATTTAATTATACAAAAAATCTAGAGATTGTTTGTATATTAATAAACCTCCATGCACAATTATAATGTGAACTGCGCATGTTTTCTACCCTTATATCGCAAAAAAAGCGAGATTTATTTGGCAGTTTACTCGCTTATTCGTACCTTTGCAAACGATCACTGGCACGATATTCAAGTGTGAACGCCGGTGTGACTTTTGTGGGTAAAACAATAACAGCATTAGCTGATTATTCGGTACATCTTGAAACGTAGGAAACTTCAATGATTGAATTGCCGATCATAGTCACTGATGTCTGCGTCGCTTGGCGTGGACATGACTTATCTGGCAATTCGGGCAATCCTACGGCCTCAAGATGTAGATAAGGCGGTTCACGCCTTTTCTATGTCCTGAGGTCTCGCTAGTTTAAGCCCGTCGCAAATCCCGATAAGTCAGCAGTGCTATAACGAATAGCAGTTAATGAAGACTGACAAGCAACAGGCTGCTGCCGCTGCGGCATTTGCTGAGCGGTGGAAAGGCAGAGGATATGAGCGGGGGGAATCACAGTCGTTCTGGATCGACCTGCTCAGCAACGTGTATGGTATCGAGACACCTTCCGACGGCTTTATCACCTTCGAGGATCATCGGATGGTGGATGCCTCGAACTTCATCGATGGGCGCATCCTTTCCACAAAAGTTCTCATCGAGCAGAAGTCGTTGGGCAAGGACTTACGTGCTGGTATCCGTCAGAGCGACGGCTCGTTGCTGAATCCCTTCCAGCAGGCACGGCGTTATGTGGTCAGTCTGCCCGTGTCGGAACATCCGCGATGGATCGTCACCTGCAACTTCTCGGAGTTTCTGGTCTATGACATGGAGCAGCCCAATGGTGAGCCCGAACAGATACTGCTCGAAAACTTAGGTAAGGAATACTATCGCCTGCAGTTCTTGGTGGATGCCAAGAGCGACCATCTGTCGAAGGAGATGGAGGTGTCGATACAGGCTGGTGAGATTGTAGGTCGTATCTACGAGGCACTCCTGAAGCAATACGATGACAATTCGCCTGAGGCCCTCCGCTGGCTGAATATCCTTTGTGTGAGAATCGTTTTTTGTCTCTATGCTGAGGATGCCGGTATTTTCAGCCGAGACCAATTCCATGATTTCCTGGTCATCTACGAGGCGAAGGACTTGCGCAGGGCGCTGAGGGATTTGTTCGAGGTGCTGAATACGCCAAAGGAGAAACGTAGCAAATACCTGCAAGAAGAGTTGGCAGCCTTCCCCTATACGAACGGTGGACTGTTTGAAGAGGAAATCGAGATTCCGCAGTTTACCGAGGAACTGAAGGAGACACTGCTGCAGAATGCCAGTCTGGATTTCGACTGGAGTGAGATCTCGCCCACTATCTTCGGCGCCGTGTTTGAGAGTACGCTGAATCCGGAGACCCGTCGCAGCGGTGGCATGCATTATACGAGCATCGAGAACATTCACAAGGTGATTGATCCGCTGTTCCTGAACGATCTGCGCAATGAACTCGATGAGATACTGGAGGAGAAAGTGGAGAAACAACGCATTCGCAAACTCGATGCCTATCAAGACAAACTGGCCTCGCTGACATTCCTCGATCCTGCTTGTGGCTCTGGCAACTTCCTGACAGAGACCTATCTCTCATTACGTCGGTTGGAGAATGAGGTGATACGTGAACGCTATCACGGTCAGATGATGATGGGTGAGTTTCTGAATCCGATCAAGGTAAGCATCCATCAGTTCTATGGCATCGAGATCAACGACTTTGCTGTCACTGTGGCAACTACTGCCCTCTGGATCAGTGAGGCACAGATGTTGGCAGAGACAGAGCGTATCATTCATCAGGACATCGACTTCCTACCCCTGAAGAGTTACACCAACATCTATGAGGGCAACGCCCTCCGCACCGACTGGGAATCCATCGTCCCCAAAGACCACCTTAATTATATTATAGGCAATCCGCCGTTTGTAGGGGCACGACTGATGAGCGAGAGTCAAAAGCAAGATGTGATAGACATCTTTGGAGCCAAATGGAAGAACGTAGGCAATATGGACTACGTATGCTGTTGGTATAAGAAAGCAGCAGAATTGATGAAAGATGCTCCTCAGGCTCGGACAGCCCTAGTATCAACAAACAGTATATGTCAAGGAGAACAAGTGGCGAACCTCTGGCATAAGCTCTTTGACGACGGCTTAAGAATAAACTTCGCTTATCGGACATTCCGCTGGGACAGTGAGGCTTCACTGAAAGCCCATGTACATTGCGTTATCGTTGGTTTCAGTTATCAGAAAGTAAAGCCTTGCTTTATTTATGATGGTGACAGAAAGATAGAGGCAGCAAATATTAATGCCTATCTTATTGATGGGCCAGATGTGTTTATAAATAGCCGTAATCAACCTATTTGTACTATTCCTCCATTATTAACAGGAAGCCAACGAATAGATAATGATCTATTTATGTTCAAAGACGATAGCAAGATAGAGTTCTTAAAGGTTGAGCCTACTTCGGAAAAGTATTTCCATAAGTGGTACGGTGCAGACGAATTTATAAACAGACGCCCACGATGGGTTTTATATTTAGGTAAGTGCAATCCAACCGAATTAAAGTCTATGCCCCATTGTATGGAGATTATCAGACAAGTACGAGAATATAGACTATCCAGTAAAAGAGTTCAGACTTTGAAGGCGGCAAATTATCCTAATCGCTTCGGTTTAGAAGTGATTCCTGATGATAATTTTATGATTATTCCAGTAGTCTCATCAGAACGTCGTCGTTATGTGCCAATGGGATTTATGACTCCTGATATAATGTGCAGTAATCAGGTAAATCTTATCCCTGATGCAACATTGTATCATTTCGGAATTCTTGAAAGCAATGTCCACATGGCATGGATGCGTGCGGTTTGTGGAAGATTAAAAAGCGACTATCGCTATTCGAAGGATGTGGTTTATAACAACTTCCCTTGGCCGAATCCAACAGACGAGCAACGGACGAAGATAGAGCAAACTGCACAGGCTATCCTCGACGCACGGGCCCTCTACCCTGACTCATCACTGGCCGACCTCTACGACGAATTGACAATGCCCGTAGAACTACGCCGTGCCCATCAGGACAACGACCGTGCCGTGATGGCCGCCTACGGTTTCCCCGTCAAGACGATGACCGAAAGCCAGTGCGTGGCAGAACTCTTTAAACTCTACCAGCAACTCACAAAATAAAAAAATAGAGGATTTATTTGGAAGTTACGAATAATATTCTTATCTTTGCACCGTCAATGGTTATCTATTGGCTATCCGGGTAGAATCCCGCGTGAGGGTAAGGCTTTATCGATACTGCCCATTTTAAAGGAGTTGCTTTGGCAACTCTTTTTATTTTATGTATTTTGCTATGAACAGTTTATGGAAAGTCTTGCTCTGGACATCTTCTCTTAGAACGGAAATGCACTTATGTCCCTTAAATATCAAGACCTCAACAGCTTTCGGATTCTTTTCGAAATAAGACTTAACGTTACGAGCTAAAGCTATAGGGTTGTAATCGACAGCCATATTCAATAATACACGATTTGCCTGTCCTATAGACTCCAGCAATCTATTACTAACAGACGATCTGCCCATGATTGTCTTTAAGTCATATAGTTTATACACTCCCTTGCGCTCGAAGATAAAGTCTGCGGTACGGAAAGATAAAGTCTGCGGTACGGATACCTTTGGGGTTGGGGAGGATAAACACACAATAGCCATGCTCTACTGCTTTACGGGCAGCATTGAGCAGGTTTTCATAATCATCACTTTCTTCTCCAACTGCACTATAGATATTCGTTTCTCCCTCTATAGGATGAAATTCGCCGTAATAGGTAATCTGTTTAAGTTGATTAATGAAACGAGCGCCTTTCAGATAGTGCAACTCTTGCAATTCATCGGCAAAACCCCGCCATGAATAACCCTCTGCCACAAGCAAGGAGTTATTATCTTCTTCAAGTATCTCGTATCCTAAGATATGTTCTTCAGTCATCTTATGATTTATTCGACCGCAAAGATACGACAAGTTTTTGGAACTACCAAACTCTTGGAGCAAAAAGTTTATTGCCTGAAGAGGGATGGGAAAAAAGAAAGGGCGCGCATCACTGCGGACCCCTTCAGCCAACAATCTATGAATAACTAAAACCTATTATTACTGATCTAAGAAACCCATCTCCCCAGTGCAAAATAACTGGGCTATTTTGTTTCTAGTAGCATCAAGAAAATTCTCTCATCAATGCCATGGTTTCCAATATTTTTTTTAAATATTTTTTATTTGTCACCTTGGAGAAATATTTCGAATATAAAACCCCACCACCAATTTGGGGATTAATGATGTCTTTCCACAAACTATCATAAAACTGATTATAATCCTCTTGGGTCTTATCAGGCCATTTTCCATCATGATAGAAGTTGGAAAATTGTGCAATCCAACTAATTGAAATCCAATTCATTCCAAAGCTATGAAAAGGAATGATACAAGTTGACTGATTGAAATATTTTTTAGAGTAGAAGTCGTCTAATTCCTGTGCTTCCTTGCTCCAATATTTTTTCTCAAGTTTTTCATCATGTGTCATAATACGAATCATTTTAATATTATTATCATTGTGTCCCGTTAAAATGGGGTACTAATGAAGTTGCATAATTAGTTTAAATAAAACAATAAAAGATGTTTTCACTTCACAAATGATTATGAAGTGATGGACAAAAAGCTTTGCCCAATGAGGGAAAGATATTTATGATGGAGAATTCTCAAGGAGGGCACCCATCTTCAGGAAGGCTGCCCAGCATTTTGAGTCAATATTCGGTGTTCTCATCAAATTGAAGTATCTGGTTTGTTATTTTTGCGTTGCAAAGGTACAAATAATATTTTAATCTTGCAAGGAAACGTTGCGAAAAAACAAGGCATGGAGGCAAAAAAAATGGCTTTTTGTTTTGTATTGTGCTCACTTATTCGTACCTTTGCAAACGATTTAGTTAATCATTAAATGTTAAGATTATGAGCAACATCAATTCAATTCAGATTATCAATGTACCGATCAAAAGGTATTTAAATGGCAGCAATTATGCCGAAAATGGGAAATTTTTAATGGATTTCTTTGCAAATAATAGAAATTTTGCTATCTTTGCACCGTCTAGAGCATATGAAATACAGTGAGCTCCATCGCAGATTTGTGAAAGCAGGTTGGATATTTGACCATGCAGAAGGAAGCCATTATTTCTATGTAAAGGATGGCATCATGTCGGAGCCTATCCCCTATCATGGTTCTCATGAAGTGGGAAAAGGGCTTGCAAATAAACTAATTAGAACGTATAATGTATAATAAGGTATAAACGACATATGGGAAAGATTATCATGATGATCGAAAGGTCAAAAGACTATTTTGATGCTTATTCAGACAATTGCGACGGGATTTATGCTGCAGGCAGTAGCATTGACGATGTGAAGGCTGATGCAGAAAAAGCCATCCGTCTGATCAAAGAGAATCTTCCAGAGAGCCAGTGGCCAGACGAGATCAAAGGTGAATACGAAATCGAATGGAAATTTGATGTCGCCAGTTTCTTAGAGTATTATTCTAGTTTTATGTCTCTGGCTGGAATGGAGAAGATGACTGGTATTAATCAGAAGCAATTATCCAACTATCTAAATCATCGTGCTGTTCCAAGAAAGAAACAAGCAGAAAGAATTCGCGAAGGCATTCATAAGTTTGCCCACGAATTATTAAGCATTACTTTATAAATAAAGGTGCATAAATCAGGGGCGAGCCGATTGGCTCGCCCCTGATTTATGGTTGGCGGTTATGTCATTTTGAGGATGGCGTCGCGGCATTGCTCCATCAGCCAACGGGGTGTGCTGGTGGCTCCGCAGATGCCGACGGTCTGGATGCCCTCCAACCACTCGGGAAGTATCTCGCAAGGATCCTCGACCAGATGGCTGTTGGGGTTCACCCGTAGACACTCGTTGAAAAGCACCTTACCGTTAGAACTCTTCCGACCGCAGACGAAAAGGATCAGGTCGTGCTTCGTGGCGAAGTTGGAGATATTAGGCATGCGGTTGGCCACCGAGCGGCAGATGGTGTCGAAGCTCTTGAAGGTGGCGCCCTCGGCGATGTGCGACTGGATGTAGTCGATGATGCGGTGAAACTCGTCGAGCGACTTCGTGGTCTGGGAGTAGAGGTAGATGTCGCGGGAGAAGTCGAGTTTCTTCACTTCGTCGAAATTCTCGATGACAATGGCCTTGGATTCGGTCTGGCCGACGAGGCCGAGGACCTCGGCGTGGCCTTTTTTTCCAAAAATCACGATCTGGGAGGCATTCTCATCATACTGCTTCTTGATGCGCTTCTGGAGTTGGAGCACCACGGGACAGGTGGCATCGATGATCTCGATGTTGTTCTGACGGGCGAGTTCGTAGGTCTCAGGGGGTTCGCCGTGGGCACGCAACAGTACCTTCACGTCATGCAACTGGCGCATATCGTCGTGGTTGATGGTGATCAGTCCCATCTCTCGCAGACGTTCACACTCCATTCCGTTGTGTACGATATCACCGAGGCAGTAGAGGGTCTTGCCCTGTGCCAGTTCTTCCTCGGCTTTCTTTATGGCGGTGGTGACTCCGAAGCAGAAGCCACTACCTTCATCGATTTCTATTTGAATCATAGTCATATCCTTTTTGGCAACGGACTACAGGACTTCTTGGACTGGCCAAGCGGCAAAGCCGAGCGAAGGACTTTTTATTCAGTCGTTTTAGTCGTGTTGTCCGTTGCTTAAATTATTAAAGTATAGGTCTAACAGGTCCTGGGCGGCGATGAAGGAGGTCTTCTGGCCGGCGAGGACCGTCTGCTCAGCTGCCTGCAACTGGGCCTTGATGACGGGGTTGTTGTAGAAGTTCAGGCGCAGGTGCTCGTTGATGCTCTCGTACATCCAGTATTTCGACTGTTCGTTGCGGCGATAGTCGAAGTAGCCGTTGGCCTTCACGAAATCGACATACTGGTAGATCATATCCCAGATCTCCTTCACGCCTGTGCCGTAGAAGCCCGAATAACAGAGTACCTTGGGCGTCCAACCGCTCTCGGGCATCGGGAAGAAATGGAGGGCGTTGCGGAAGTTCGTGGCCGCCATCTGACAGCGATCGACATTGTCGCCGTCGCACTTGTTGATCACGATACCGTCGGAGATTTCCATAATGCCGCGCTTGATGCCCTGCAGTTCATCGCCCGTACCTGCCACCTGGATGAGCAGGAAGAAATCGACCATCGAGTGACAGGCCGTCTCGCTCTGTCCGACACCGACGGTCTCGACGAAGATCTTATCGAAGCCTGCTGCCTCACAGAGGATGATCGTCTCACGCGTCTTACGGGCAACACCGCCCAAGGAGCCTGCCGACGGACTAGGACGTATGAAGGAGTCGGGATGCTGGGCGAGTTTCTCCATACGTGTCTTATCGCCGAGGATAGAACCTTTGGTGCGCTCACTGGAGGGGTCGATGGCGAGCACCGCCAGACGACCGCCCTTCTCACGGAGCACGTGGATGCCGAACTCGTCGATGGAGGTGGACTTGCCGGCACCTGGTACGCCACTGATACCCACACGGACACTGTTGCCGCTATAGGGCAGACACTTGTTGATGACCTCCTGGGCGCGCGCCTGATGGTCGGGGTTCACACTCTCGATGAGGGTGACTGCCTGAGAGAGCACGGTGACATCGCCCTTGAGGATGCCTTCCACCATCTCTGCCGGTGAGAGCTCACGACGGCGGATGCGGTTGCGCTTCAGATAGGGGTTGATAATCGAGGGCTGTTCGACGCCGCTGTTCACCTGCAGGCCTGCATATTCTGAACTGTTCTCGGGATGTTCCATATTATTTCTTAATGTTGATGACTACTTTGGCATGGTCGGGATCGTTGGTGATCATCAGGATACGCGGACGGGTGCGCACCTTCGTCAGTTCACTGGCGATTCCCGTGATCTTGATCTTCGTGGACTGTCCCGGCTGGATCTCACGCTGGTCGAGGGTGACCTTCAGACCGCGCGTGAAAAGTTGCATCGAGGAGATCTGCAGCACCGAGGCACCAGTGTTCTCCAGGATGACCTCAGCCGTCTTCTTCGACTTACCTTCAAAGTTGGTGAAGTCGATGTCGGTGGTAGAGATCTGCAACTTCGGGGCATTGGCCTTGTTGGCGGCATCAAAACTCTTCATGTCGGGCAGGAGCACGATGCTCACACCCATGCTGTTGTCCTCACTGACCTTTTCACCGAGTTGACGGCCGATATAGACAGTGGACTGTGTCAGACCGTAGTCACGCAGTTTCTCGGAGTTCAGCGTCACACTGATGGTGCCCGTCTTACCGGGGAAGAGTTTCTCTGGTACGACCTTCGCACTGAGATAGGACGGCAGGTGCATCACCGTGGGGGTCATCGCATCGGCGCCGTCGTTCATGATATGGATCTCCTGAACGGGTGCATCGCCTTTGTTCACATCGTCGAACTCGAGTTCATTCTTATCGAGCAGGAGGTCTTCTATCTTATAGGCATAGTTGCCGGTATAATCCTCCAGTTCTGCCACGACAATGCCTTTCATCGTGAGATAGACGGGCTGATTGGAACCGTTGCTCTTGATGGCGGCCATCTTGTGGAAACGACCGAGTTGACGGGCATCGTAGGTCAGTTTGATGGTGAACTTATCCCCTGCCCCGACCTCCTTGGGGAACTCGACATCGGTACAGCCGCAATCGGGTTTCACGCTCTCGATCAACAGGCGGCGATGACCTTTGTTCTTCAGTTCGAAGGTGGCGGTGACAGGTTGCTTAAAGCCCGTTCTACCGCACTCCAGGACGGGTTTGGACACTGCCAGTTTCTGTGCAGTGGCACTTAAAGGAAGAAAGGTAAAAAGGTAAAAAGGTAAAAACCATTTTACCACACCAGACACCTTCTTATTAACTTGAAAATTCATCATATCGTTTTTTTACTCTTTTATTTTTTTACTCTTTTACTTTTTTACCTTTTTACTTTTTCACCTTTTTACTTTTTCACCTCTATCGTGATGGATTTCGCCGTACCCCTGAACTCAGGCGCATAGGCACAACCAACGGTGCAGAGGCCCGTCTCGTAAGTACCGGTACGGTCGATGTAGTATTCAGTCTCGATGACGTGCTTTCCCTTGGAGAGCATATCAATGTAATAGTTCGTGGAACAGTCCTTCGGGGTACAGTAGGCACCCTGTGTATAGCCGCTCAACTGGCGCACGGGTTCCATACAGGCTGCCCGACGGTCGATGACCTGTACGAAGTCATAGTCACGGTCGGCGATGATCGTGATGCGCATTTTCACGCGATCACCCACCTTTGCTTCGACAGGAGATATAAGTTCGCGGGTGACGGTGAGACCAGAGGCTGATGCCTCGACAGACTTCGTGGGCTGCATGAACTGGGCATAGACAGCACCCCAGGACGTGCCCTCCGACGACTTCTCGATGGTAAGCGTCTTGCTCTCGGCAGGTACGTTGGTCTTCACGTAACCGATGGCAGCAGTGGCCTTGGGCAGATCCAACGGCTGCTCATCCACCTTCAGCACTGACAGTTCCTGCGGGGCGAGGGCATTGCTGCCTTGCAGGAACGCATAGACGGCATTCACGCTGTTGATGGGGGTATCCCATGCCTGGGTGCGCTTCGACTGGAGCAGCCAGCGTTGCATCTCCGTGATCGTCTCGGTGTCGGCAGGCGTCAGACGCTGCATCGCCTCGATGGCAACGGTCTGGGTGGGGATCTTATAGTCGAACCAGGAATAGCCGGCACGAGGTGTGTCGTAGTAACGACCCATATCCTCACGATATACCGTGTATTCCTTCAACGACTGCACATACTCGGCAGCCAGTTTCGGTTCGGTCTTCGAGAGGATGATCGCCGTCAGGGCCTTCTCGTAGAGCGACTGGTTCTTGATCTCCTTCTTCAACAGAGGCATCAGATAGGCATTGGCCTCCTGTACATCGGCGGGCAACTCACGACCGTCGAGGGTGGCCAGGTAGAGCCACTGCAGGGCCTTGAAACTGGGGAAGGTAGGCTTGTGTCCCTTCTTCGCCCACTTCTTCATTTCCTTCACCTCGTCGATGATCTCACGACCCATGAACTTAAAGGCGGCATTGAGCATCTGGGTGGTCTCACTCTGCTGACCCGCCATCTCATTCAGACGCACGAGCATCTCACTGATGCTGACGGTCATATAGAACGAACCCGGCATCTCGGGCCACCAGCTCCAAGCACCGTTGGCACGCTGGAGTTTACGCAACTTATCGAGCGACTGCTGCAGGCGGTTCTGCATCAGGTTCTCATCGAAGAAATCGCCCATACGCTGTTTCTGTTCGGTCTCGTTGTCGGCATCGAGCACCCATGGTGTCTCATTGAGCAGGAGATCCTTCAGTTCCTGGTTCTTCTCCAATGCGCTCGTCAACGAGTTGGCATCAGGCTCCTGTTTCCAGAGTTGGAAGGCGCGCTTGGCCTGTGGGTTCTGTTTGAGGATATGACGACCGAGGCTATTGGCATAATAGGCAGCCGCCAGGGAGATGGCGTTATCATTATCGGGGGTACCTACGATAGAGAGTGCCTGGGTCATCAACCAGGCAGGTTGGTTGGTATATTCCACCGTGAGTTTCGGTTGGGTGGCATCAGCCGGCACGAGTTTCGACAGATCGACCGTGGTGACACCCGGATGATGCTGGGTGACAGGAACAGTGACCGTGACATGTGAGGTGGCCGGCAGGATGGGCAGGTAATGCTGTTCGCCGTCAGAGAAGTCAGCGCCGCTGACTGTCATCTGACAGATTAAGAGACCCTTCGACAAGCTCAGGGACCGTGATGATACGGTTGCTGAGCCTGCCGAAGCAAGGGACCGGACATCAAAGGTGACGGGAGTGGTGCCGCCGGCCTTCATGGAGACAGTCTGTTTCTGTTCCAATACGACGGCGTTGGTCTCGGGGGTGAGGAATCTGAGTACGGCGGTGCCTGTGAGGTCCTTCTCACTGGTGTTAAAGATTCGGGCGGAGATCGTGGCAGCATCGCCTTCACGCAGGAAGCGCGGCATGTTGGGTTGGATCATCACATCCTTCTGGGCGACAGACAGTCCTTCGATGGTGCCGTAGCACAGATCCTTCGTATGGGCGAGACCGAGCAGGCGCCACGTGGTGAGACTCTCGGGCAACGTGAACTTCAGAGCGACCGATCCATCAGCCGCCGTGGTGAGTTGGGGATAGAAGAAGGCTGTCTCGTTCAGGTTCTCTCTCACCTGTACAGAACTCTCTTCCTGTGGGGTCTCAGCGGCAGTGTCGGCAGCCTCATCATTGACTGCAACCGCTTTCTCTTCCTCCACTTCTGCCATCGCTGCCATCGGCATCGCCTCATCCATCACCATTCCTGCAGCCTTGCTCATCTTCATCCGGGAGCCCATCACAGCCCCTCGGGTGAAATAATGTCTGTAATACGGCATGGGATAGACATCGTGGTCGAAGACACTGAACACCAGTTGACCTTCATTGCTGTGCTTCCAGTCGTAGGAGGCACTGGCCGACACCTGATAACGGGAGGGGAACGTCCAACGACTGGTAGGCATCGGCAGGTTGTAATAAGGCATCAGAGACCACTGATGTGCCTGCAATTGGTCGAGACTCTGGTCATAGAGCGTCGCCATCAGTTGGGCGTCAGCAGGCTTACCCTGCGGATCGAGTATGGTGAGCGTCCACTCCTCCTGCTGTCCGGGTGTCAGACGGTCGCGGAAGGTGGTCCATTGCAGTTTCAGTTTCTTGTCGGGCAACGGTCGTTTGATCTGGGCGGTATGGGTATAGCACTTGCCCTCCTTTACCCATGCAAAGGTGAGCAACAGACCGTTCTCATACTCATCCTTATAAGTGAACTGACGGTTGATCAGTTGGTTGTTGCGGTCGATCGATCCGCTCTCAATGACCTTCTCACCGGCAAAGAGACTATAGACGATATGCACGTCGGGGGCAGAAGAGCCGACCTGGATAGTGACGGGCTTGCCGTCGGCAGGGAACTGCGTGGCGGACTGATAGAACCAGTCATCGGTCGTGGTGGCTGGTGTGGTGTCATCGAGGCCGAACACCACGAAGTCACGCTGCAGGGTGTCTCCCTCGCAGGTGGCCTCCAACGTGTGCTTGCCGCTCTTTAATACGGTGCCCTTCGACAGGCTCAGGGACCGTGAAGTATTGATCTTCTGCCACTTGCCACCGTCTATGCGGTATTGAACCTCAGCCTCGAGATCCTTGCCTGCGGCATTCAACAGGTGGAAGGTGACCTTGGGTTGGTCGTCGCGCAGCACCTTCTCCGGCAGATCGACACTCAGGGCCTGCTTACGGTTACCGAGCGGCAGGGAGAGTTCGCCATGATGCGTCTCACCGGCCGTATCGGTGACATCGGCACTGACCATAAAAGTGTAGAACATCGGATGACTCGTCTCGGGCAGATTGAAGGGCACCTGGGCCTCAAACTGACCCTCTGCGTCGGTGACGGCCTCACCCTGATACACCTCTACCCCGTCATGGCCATAGCCTAAGACGGCAGTATCCCAGTAACGGCTGTAGGACCACCACCAGAAGGCGGTACGACGGGTGACCTTATAACTGACCTTCGCCTCCTGCACCGGTACTCCGGCATAGCTCAGAGCCACACCCTTCACCTGGATGGTGTCACCGGCGGCATAGGCTTGTTTCACTTCGGGGAAATCGACATGGAACGTGGGACGTTTGTATTCCTCCACACGGATCACATGCGACTGACCGTTGACGCGGACGGTAAACCGTCCCGAAAGACCAGAAACGGGGATCGTGAGTTCGGCGGCACACGTACCGAAGTCATCGGTCGTGGTGCTCTGCTCTGCCACCTTCTTACCATTGGCGTCATTCAGGACGAAGTTCACATGCTTATGGGCGGTCACGGCGTGTTCCATCCCCTTCTGCACGTCGTAGATGATGGCAGCGGCATGGACGGTCTGACCCGGACGGTAGATACTCCGGTCGGTATAGATACAGGTGCGTGACACCTGATCCTGACCGTGATAGTAACTGTATTGGTTGTTGGCGTTGAGTTCTGGACAAGCCTTGTCATCATCCGTATAAGCAAACACCTCACGCTGACGATGCAGACGGTCGGTCTTCAGGAGATATTCACCCTTGGCATCCGTCACGACGTTGAGCACATGATCATTGGCGTAGTTCCGTTCCTTGATACGCAGATGCGCCTTCGGGATGGGCTGACCTGTGGAGGCATGCACCACGACATAGCGCAGGGCGTCGGGCTGGGACTCCATGATGGTATAGACATCGGTCACATAATAGAGGCGACGCACAGGCTCCGTGGTCGGGGCAGAGACAAACTCCACCATATACACACCCACAGGCAGGGCGGGAAGGGTCAACGAGTCTTCAAACAACTCATAAGGCGCCTTCCCCGTATAGGTACGCGTCTCCTCGGCAGCCACACCCTTGATGAGTTTCTTGATCTTCTGATAACCTTTATCATAGGTAGGCGAGTCATCAAGATCGCCGTTGGCATTCAACCGAAACACCTTCATCGTGAGGGATGAGAGGTGACGCAGATTCCTGAGTTGCACCGTCTGTGACTGTTGGGGTGTCACCACCTGATGGTCATAAGCCACATGGAACTGGGGATTGGTGAGATCTTTCTCCGCGTTACGCAACACACCCATCCTTTTCCAACCGCCCCACTGGTCGAGAGCCGAGTGGATATAGGCGATACGCTCAGCGACCGGTTTGCCGTACATCCGGTCATAACGGTTGATCGCGAGTTCACCGCACTCCTTCAGATCACGGTAGGTCTGGATCAGGGCATCGATTTCCTCAATAGACGCATAGCGTTTCAACTCAGCGATGACGAGACAGGCGGCCTGACGGTTGCCCGTCTTGGTATAATAGTCGTAGAGGGGCTGCAGGTCGTCCAACTCATAACCCACGATACTCAGCAGGTCGTGGTTGAAATAGTGACTGTCAGAACCCTTTTTGACGAAGGGCTCATAGGCATCCTCCTTCACCTGGGCTAACTGTTCACAGATCTTTGGGGTAAGTGTAGGGCGCGTAGCCTGAAGTTCGAGATCACGGTTATCGCTGATCACCCGATAGAGCACCGTCTGATACACCAGACGCAGGACCTCGTCCTTGGTGGCCTCACCGCGCTTCTGAATCTGCTCGACTGCAGGTTTCAGTGAGTCGGGTGCGATCACACTCATCACCTGAGCGGCATTCAGTTCTGCCTTCAGCAGTTGGCCGTAGGCTTTCTCTTTCTCCGCCTTGGCTACAATCTTCTGCAACACCTCATACTGGGTCTTAGGCAGGTCTTTATCCTCTGCCTCATTTGCTTTTTTCCAAAGCTCACTGTATGATTGTCCGAATAGCCACATAGGTAACATCATTATGAATAAAATAGCCCAAATCTTCTTTTGCATAATTGCTTAAAATTGGTTTTATCTGGCAAAGGTAAAGAATTTATTTGAATTTCATTTGGAAATTATGAATTATTATATTATCTTTGAATTTCATTCGAAGATACTTGCGCTTGAAAAAAATCAAATAAAATTTGTTTTTTTGCTCGCTTATTCGTATCTTTGCACCTATGATAAACGAACAATTGCTGAATCCTAGGAGTATCGTCGTGATTGGCGGCTCCAATAATGTACATAAGCCCGGTGGTGCAATCGTCAGAAACATCATCAGCGGTGACTATCAGGGTGAACTCAGAATCGTCAACCCGAAAGAAGACGACGTACAAGGCATCAAGGCCTGTCACGATGTAAAGGACCTGCCACAGACCGATCTGGCAGTGCTCGTGGTGGCTGCGAAGTTCTGTCCCGACTACGTGGACTATCTCTGCAGTGAGAAGGGCGTCAGGGCCTTCGTGATCATCTCGGCAGGCTTCGGTGAGGAGACGCACGAGGGTGGTCTGCTGGAACAGCGTATCCTCGATACCTGCGAGCAGTACGGGGCTGCCCTGATCGGACCAAACTGTATCGGTCTACTGAACCGCAACCATCATAGCGTGTTCACCCTCCCGATCCCAAAACTGAGTCCGCAGGGCGTGGATTTCATCTCAGGCTCGGGTGCAACGGCGGTGTTCATCCTCGAGAGTGCGGTCAGCAAAGGTCTGCAGTTCAACAGCGTATGGTCGATCGGCAATGGCAAGCAGATCGGCATCGAGGACGTGCTGCAGGATATGGACGAACACTTCGATTCCGAAAAAGATTCAGCTGCTGTTCCATGCCAGTAGCCTGATCAAGAAAGGTTGTCGCATCGCCGCCATCAAGGCGGGTTCGTCGGAGAGCGGTTCACGTGCCGCTTCCTCTCATACAGGCGCGATTGCCTCATCGGATGCAGCGGTAGAGGCGCTTTTCCGTAAGGCAGGTATCGTGCGCTGTTTCTCTCGTGAGGAACTGACCACCGTGGGTTGTATCTTCACCCTCCCGCCCCTGAAAGGCAAGAACTTCGCCATTGTTACCCATGCAGGCGGACCGGGTGTGATGCTTACCGATGCCTTGTCGAAAGGCGGTCTGAGTGTGCCGAAGATCGAAGGACCGTTGGCAGACGAACTCAAGGGGAAACTCTTCCCTGGTTCATCGGTGTCTAACCCTATCGACTTCCTGGCAACAGGTACGGCGGAACAATTGGGTACCGTCATCGACTACTGCGAAAACCAATTCGACCAGATCGATGCGATTGCCGTGATCTACGGCACACCCGGACTTACCCAACTCTATGAGGCCTATGATGTGCTCGACCAGAAGATACAGACCTGCAAGAAGCCGGTCTTCCCTATCCTACCCAGTCTGCACACCGCAGGACCGGAGGTGGCGGAGTTCCTGGCAAAGGGACATGTAAACTTCAGCGACGAGGTGACACTGGCAACAGCCCTCTCACAGATCATGCAGACGCCGATGCCTGCACCGCCTGAGGTACAACTCTATGGCATCGACATCCCCAGACTCCACAAGATCATCTTAGGCATCGAGGAAAATGGCTACGTGCCGCCTCAGACCGTGCGCGAGATTCTCTCCTGTGCGGGTATCCCGTTGGTGCCTGAACTGGTGAGCACGTCGAAAGACGAACTCATCGCCTTTGCCCAGAAAGTAGGCTACCCGGTGGTGGCGAAGGTGGTAGGACCTGTACATAAGAGTGATGTGGGCGGTGTCGCCCTGAACATCCGTACGGCGGAACATTTAGCTTTGGAATACGACCGAATGATGCAGATCGATGGTGCGACGGGTGTGATGGTCCAGAAGATGCTGAAAGGTACCGAACTCTTCATCGGTGCGAAATACGAGGAGCGCTTCGGACATGTGGTACTCTGCGGCTTAGGCGGTATCTTCGTCGAGGTACTGAAGGATGTATCGTCGGGCTTGGCACCGCTGAGTTATGGTGAGGCGTATTCGATGATCCATTCCCTGCGTGGTTATAAGATCCTGAAGGGCACACGCGGACAGAAGGGCATCAACGAACAGAAATATGCGGAGATCATCGTACGCCTCTCTACACTTCTCCGTTTTGCCACGGAGATCAAGGAGATGGACCTCAACCCGCTGTTGGCTGACGAGAACGGCGTGGTGGCAGTGGATGCACGAATCTTGATAGAAAAGTAAAAAGGTAAAAAAGTAAAAAGGTAAAAAATTGAGGACGGCGATAATTGGTGGGGGCGCGGCGGGGTTTTTCTTAGCGATTAACCTAAAGGAGATGATGCCAGAGATGGAAGTGACCATCTTCGAGAAGTCGAAAAAGGTACTGGCGAAGGTGGAAGTCTCGGGCGGCGGACGCTGTAACTGCACGAACTCGTTTGAGTCTGTACGCGACCTCTCACAGGTCTATCCCCGTGGACATCGGTTGATGAAACGGCTCTTTAAGACCTTCAACTACCGCGATGCCTATCAGTGGTTTGAAAATCACGGTGTCCGTCTGGTGACACAAGAGGACGAATGTGTCTTCCCTGCTTCGCAGGATTCACACACGATCATCAACCTCTTCCTCGCCGAAGCCCGCCGACACCATATCGACATCCGTACGCAGAGCAAAATCACTTCCCTCGACGAACTCGCAGATTACGATTATATCGCAGTGACAACTGGTGGTGGTACTGCTTCTATGGCTGGCGTTCCAACCATAGAAGCAGTGCCCTCGCTTTTCACTTTCAATATCGCCGACGAGGCACTGTGCGGCCTGATGGGGACAGTGGTGGAAGCGGCGACCGCCTATATCCCCGGTACGAACTTCAAGGCGTCGGGGCCACTGCTTATCACCCACTGGGGCATGAGCGGTCCTGCCATCCTCAAACTCTCGAGTTATGCTGCCCGCGAGTTGCACGATCATCAGTATCAGATGCCCCTGGCCGTCAACTGGTGCAGTGAGAAGGATGCAGCAGTACAACAGGAACTGCAAAGCATCATCGTCCGACATCCCCAGAAACAACTGGCGACGATACGACCATTTAATCTGCCCTCCAGATTGTGGAGTTATCTTTTGGAGAAGACCTTAGGCGAACGGGCGCAGTATCGCTGGCAGCATCTCACTCAGAAAGACCTGAACCGCCTTACCAATTGTCTCTGTAATGATAATTATCAGATCGCAGGCAGGGCTGCCTTCAAGGATGAGTTTGTGACTTGTGGGGGTGTCAGTCTTTCATCAGTAGATCCGAATACCTTAGAAAGCAAGCACCTCCCCCGCGTCTTCTTCGCAGGAGAGGTACTGGATATCGATGGTGTCACCGGCGGCTTCAATTTTCAGGCCGCTTGGACCACTGCTTACGTCGTGGCACAGGCTATTGCCCGTCACGCAGACTAAGCCTTATCTTAATTTCGACTCAACAAGGGCTTCGAGACTGTCGAGTGACTTCAGGTTACGCGGGGTGGCATCCGTGGCCTCCAGTCTGATACCATAGGCATCAGAGAGCACCATCAGGATGGTAGTCACTCCTAACGAGTCGAGTTCACTGAACAGGAAGTCGGAGTCGAAATCCACTAAGGGCAAGACGTCTTCCAATAATTCTCTGATATGTTCTTTTTCTGTCATATGCTTTGAATGATTAATGCACTGTTAGTACCTCCGAAGCCGAAGGAGTTGCTCAGGACGGTGTTCACCTCGGTCTCTATCGTCTTGGTGGCAAGGTTCAATGGCTCGGAGTATTCGTCGGGTTCTTCGAAGTTGATGTTCGGTGCCACAAAGTGGTGCTGCATCATCAGGATGCTATAGACAATCTCTGAGGCGCCTGCCATCCAACACTCATGACCCGTCATCGACTTGGTCGAACTGATCAGGGCATGCTGACCGTGGAACAGGCGGTTGAGGGCGATGGCCTCATACATATCACCCTGTGGCGTCGAGGTGGCATGGGCGTTGATATAGTCGATGTCGCTCACCTCCAGTCCTGCAGCCTTCAGAGCGCGGGTCATAGCAATCACACTACCGTCGTCGCTGGGTTCGGAGATGCCGCCGCCATTACCTGAGAAGCCATAGCCAGTTACCTCGGCTAAGATCGTCGCACCGCGGGCGATGGCGTGGTCATAGTCCTCCAACACAAGGGCAGCAGCACCGCCACTGGGGATCAGACCGTCACGGCCCTTATCGAAGGGACGACTAGCCTTGGTGGGGTCGTCCATCCTGACGGAGAAGACACCTAAGGCATCAAACGTGGTCATCGAATAGTGATTGGTCTCCTGCGCACCGCCACAGAGCACTATCTCCTGCAGACCCTGTTGGATGAGCATCGCACCTAGTCCGATGGAATGACTGCCACTGGAACAGGCGGCACTGACCGTGAAGTTCACACCTTTCAGGTGGAAGATCGACGTCAGGTTCATCGTCACCGTCGAGTTCATCGACTGGAACACACGACCATAGCCTAACAGGGCGGTATCATGCTGTTCATCCACCAGCATGGCAGCCTCACGCACAGCTTTGGCTGAAGAGTCATTGCCGAAGATACAGCCGATCTCATGCTGACGCAGGTAGTCGTCATCGATCTGGGCCTGTTTGAAGGCCTGACGCGAGGCCATATAGGCATACTGTGCCTCCTCCGACATCCCGGCACGGGTATGGCGGTCCAACATCTGTTTGGTGATGACAGGCGTCTCCACCTGTCCTGTCAGACCGGAGCGATAACCATAGGTGAGTCGTTCCTGCTCGAGCACGATACCTGACTTACCCTGAAAGAGCGACTCCTTCACAGTCTCCAGATCAGTACCTAAGCACGACCAGATACCCATCCCCGTGATGACAACCCTTCTCACTTTTTTACCTTTTTACCTTTTTACCTTTAAGTATAAAGTCCGCCGTTAATATTAATCACCTCACCAGTGATCTTCAGGTCATCTACAGGCAGATCCTTCGTCATGTCGGTCTCGATAAAGCCCGGTGCGATGGCATTCACGGTGATGTTACGGGGTCCTACCTCCTGGGCGAGTGACTTCGTGGCACCGATGATGGCAGCCTTCGCAGCACTGTAGTTAGCCTGTCCGGGCAGACCCTTCACACCTGAAAGGGAAGCCATATTGATGATACGACCGCCACGCTTACGGGGCATCATGTGCTTCAACAGATGACGGGTGATGTAGAAATAGCCGTTCAGTGTCGTGTCGAGCACACGGTGCCAGTCTTCATCCGACATCATGAACAGCACGTTATCACGGCGGATACCGGCATTGTTGACCAGACAACCGAACCAGTCCTCTGGATGGGCTGCTTCCCACTGTGTCAAGGCTGCTTCAATCGCCTTGGGATCACCGGTGTCGAAGGGCAGCAGTTCTGCTGTGCCGCCATTGGCAGTGATCTCGTCAGCCACCTCCTGGGCAGCCGCTTTGTTACTCAGGAAATTAATCACGACAGGCCAACCTGCAGCAGCAAGGCGCAGGGCAACAGCCTTTCCAATACCTCGGGATGCTCCCGTCACTAATGCGTATTTCATCACGTTTTCTCTCTACATAATTAAAAATAATGTGCAAAAGTAATCCTTTTCTGTCAATTATCCAAAAAAACAACCCAAAACTTACTTTTTCTTCCTAAAAATGCGATGCATATCTAAAAGTTTTTGTATCTTTGCCAGAAAATTCATAACTAACTGAAACTTTTATGGAACAGAAACGTTACGGTCATTTCGACGACCAGCATCGCGAGTATGTCATCACAGACCCGCAGACTCCTTGGCCTTGGATCAACTATCTGGGCAATGAGGATTTCTTCTCACTGATCTCTAACACCGCCGGTGGTTACAGCTTCTATAAGGATGCGAAGTTCCGTCGTATCACCCGCTATCGTTACAACAACGTACCGATGGACAACGGTGGCCGCTACTTCTACATCAAGGATGGCGATACCGTGTGGAATCCTGGTTGGAAACCCTGTAAAACGCCGCTCGACTTCTACGAGTGCCGTCATGGTATGAGTTACACCCGTATCACAGGTAAGAAGAACGGTGTGGAAGCTTCTGTGCTCTTCTTCGTACCCCTGAAGAAATGGTGCGAGGTGCAGAAACTCACCCTGAAGAACGAGTC
>ONNY01000030.1:1517-30220 GCA_900319305.1 uncultured Prevotella sp. | reverse complement strand
AGACGGCCTGGACTGCTGGGTGTTCTATTCCTATGTGAAATATGCCGACTGGACGGTGGTGATCGTCGTGCCTGAGGCGATCATCAACTATAAGGGTAACCTCCTGGCGAACATCATCCTGGCCGTGCTCTTCGTGGGTCTGCTGGTGATCTACCTGCTGAGTTCCCACCTGATCAGGAAGAACATGCGCCTGCTGGCGCGCTTCGCGACGGCTGCCCGACAGGTGGCACAAGGTGACTTCCACATCGAGTTGCCCGAGGTGAAGAGCCGTGAGGTGGATGCCCTGCGCGAGGCCTTCAAGGATATGCAGACTTCCCTGTCGAACTATGTGAAGGAACTGAAGGAGACATGCTGCCGAAGGTGTATCCGCCGTTCCCTGAACGTACCGATATCGACATCTTCGGTGAGGTGGTGACCGCCAAGAAGGTGGGCGGCGACCTGTTCGACTTCTTCATCCGCGACGACAAGCTGTATTTCAGTATCGGCGACGTGGCAGGCAAGGGTGTGCCGGCTGCGCTGGTGATGGCGGTGGCGCGCTCGATGTTCCGCAGTGCGTCGATGACCTATGTCTCGCCTAAGCTGATCGTGGAGTCGATCAACCGCTCCGTGTGTCAGAGCAACGACTCGTTCATGTTCGTGACGCTCTTCATGGGTGTGCTCGACCTGGCGAATGGCCGTCTGCTCTATACGAATGCCGGGCATGAGCCCCCTGTGCTGGTGGGTGGTGCGCACACGCGTTTCCTCAACGTCAACAACAACATCCCCCTGGGTCTGCGCCCTGACTGGGAATATACCGAGCAGCGCTCGATCGTTGACAGGGATACGACGCTCTTCCTCTATACCGACGGCTATACGGAGGCGGTGACCGTGGAAAGGGAGCAGTTCGGTAAGCAGCGCATGTGCGACGAGGCCCTGCGCCTGTCGGCCGAGAACCTCGACTCGCGTTCCTTCGTCAGGAAGATCCGTCGGGCTGAGCGTGTGTTTGTGAACTTCATCCCGCAGGGCGACGATATCTCGCTGCTCGCCATCAAGTACAAGGGCAGCATGAGCAATCCGCTGTATCACCGTGGTATCTCGCTGCTCAACGACGTGAAGGAGGTGCCTGCCCTGGGTATCTTCGTGGGCAGCATCTGTGCGGATATGCACTTCAACGAACTGACGGAGCAGGGACTCCGACTGGCGGTCGAGGAGGCAGTGGTCAACATTATGAACTACGCCTATCCGCAGGGTACGCGTGCCGTCATTCTGATAGAGGTCGATGCCGATGCCGACAACGAGACGCTGACCTTCGTACTCCGTGACGAGGGCGTGGCCTTCGATCCGACAGCCTATCAGGAAGTGGATGTCGACACCCACGTGGGTCAGCAGAAAGTGGGCGGTCTGGGCATCCATCTGATGCGTCACTATATGGACTCGCTCAGTTATGAGCGCAAGGACGGTCAGAATGTGCTCACAATGACCAAGAAAATCAAAGGAAATCAGATCATAGAAACAACATAATTATGGAAGCAACGATTAGAAAAGAAAGCGAAACGAAGGTAACCCTGATTCTCGACGGTTACTTCGACACTTCTGTGACGGCACAGACGGAGAAGGATGTAGAACCGCTCTACGACTTCTTTGACTGTGAGATTGTGATCGACTGCAGCCGTCTGGAGTATATCTCCTCCAGTGGTCTGCGCCTGCTGATGGCTATCAACCAGCGTTGTCGCGCCAACCACTGCAGCCTTTATATCAAAGGCTTGCAGGAGAAGGTGATGGACGTGTTTACGACGACTGGATTTACCAACCTGTTCGAGTTCAAATAGCCGCTGCCAGACCGTTGGTGGTCATCAGGTAGTTGGCAATCTCACCCTTGGCATTGTAGAGTGGCTGGATATGGCACTCTACATATTTGTCGATGCCATATTCAGGATAATACAGGTGACGGGTGACGCGCAGGTCTTTATGCTCCTCAGGTTTGAAGATCTCCTTGAAGAGACTGCTGTCGATGCCGTGGAGCAGGTTGTTCATGGCCTCGTTGTGGTCGATAAGGGTGCCTTTGTTGTCGTAGAACGACATGGCGACAAAGGGGTCGCTGAGGATGGCGTCATACTTGCATGAGATGTCGCGGGCGGCCTGGTAGATCCTCATATCCTGGGTCACGTCGTTCACGGCGTTGATCACATAGGCGGGACGGCCGTTGTCATCGAGCTCAAGGATGGCGTGTCCCTGGAAGTGCAGATAACGGGGATGCTTCTCCGTGCCGCTGTTCCAGCGTTTGTTCAGTTCAAAGTGGCGCTCACGTCCCTCGTTCATATTCTTCGACTTACGGATAAACTCCTCGCGCTGGTCGGGATGGATGCGCTGCGTGTATTCCTCCAGGGTGAGACCCTCCTTCGGCAGGATGTTGCCATACTGGTTGGTGAGACGGTCCTTGGCGATGTCATACACCATCACATCATAGTTGCCCATGTGCAGCGCCTTGGACATCATCTCGTTGAGATCGGCGATGCGGCGTGTTGCGCGCAGCATGTGGCGCCGCGTGATCCAGATAAACATGCCTATGATGGCGGCGAGCAACAGGATGCCGCCGGCGATATAAGGTTCTATCGGCGTGGATTCAGGTTCTACGCGCTCAGGGTGCAGCCAATGGTCCTGGATGATGGTGAGTTTGCCTTGCTGCTTCAGACGTGCATACTGGTCGTCGATCTGCTCGATGAGCTGGCGGTCGCGACCGATGAAATGTATCTCTGCCACGGAGTCGGCCTGTACACGGCGATAGGCGAGCACATTATCCGAGCTGACAAAATTGGCTTTCTGATAAGCACGGGCATCCGTCAGGATCAGGTCGGCATTGCCGCTGTCGAAGGTGTTCTTGGTCACGCTCCACTCTTTCATGACGAACTGGCAGGGCAGGTCGAGTTCTTTCATCACCGCCTTCACGATATCGACGTTGATGCCTGCGGGTTCTCCATTATCGTTGAGGAACTCGTAGGGCGGATTGTCCCAGTGGCAGACCATGACGACAGGATTCTGGCGGTTGTAGCGGTCAGTCAGTGCCTGTGCCGCCGTCTGGACAACGGCAGCGAGCAACAGCAGTATGATGGTGAAATATCTCTGTTTCATAAGGATGTCGAATTAAAGGTTTGTCTGATCCTTCTGACAGAAGGCGAAGATGCCCAGCAGTTCGTTGCTGTCGTTGTAGAAGGTCTTCAACTGGTATTCTATCTTCACATCGTTCACCACCTGGATGGCGTGGAAGCCGTTGACTTTGCTCATGTCGGTGAACCTCGACTGGAAGAGGTCGTTGATGTGGATGCGCTGCTTGATCAGCTTGTCGCCGTCGCAACGGCAGAGTTCGCAGGCCTTGGGACTGATATCCTGGAGCACACCCAGTCTGTCGAAGAGGATGATGGCGGCATCCTGACTGTAGAAGATCGACCAGTAGCGCAGGGTGCGCTCGTCTTCGAGGCGTTTCAGGCGACGGGCCTCCGTCACGTCCTTCTTGGTGCCGATGATGACCGTGGGTTTGCCCTCCTTGTCGCGGCGCAGCACGGAGACCACCACGAGGAAGTTGCGTACCTCTTTGTCGCCGTCCTCCATATCCTTCGCCTTCAGTTCGAGGGTCTCTTCCTCTTCCTCATGACCTCTGGCGTCCTTATATTGGTTGACAAGGCGCTTGATGGCGTCTTTCAGCTGTATGAAGTCGTCCTGACTATAGCGCTTTGAGAACTCCTCCAGGGTGTAGGTGTAGGCCACCCTGCCGTTCTCGTCGCGCCAGGAGAACAGCTGGTCGTTCACGTCGTAGGTCCAGATGCGCACCTTCGTGGTCTCGTTGATCAGCGCAAGACGGCGGTTCAGTTGCTTGTTGGTCTTCATGACGCGGCGGAAGCGCAGCTGATAACTCACGAACCCCACAATGGCGGCGATCAACAGCAGTGAGGCGATGCCGATGAGCACCCAGAGCCACAAGGGCTTCTCTTTCTCCTGACGCTCAGGGTAGAGCCACTTGTTCTCGATCGGTGCAATCTCGTTTTCCAGATGGAGGTTGGCATAGGCCTCGTCAAGCAGGTCGAGCAGATGCTGGTCGTTCGACATGAACTTGTACTCGCCGTGCGGCATGTTCACAGGGGTGAGTTCCAGATTGTTGAGATGGTAGTGCTTGATGAGCCACCTGAGGGAAAGGGTGTTCCACACGATCTGTCCTTCTCCATCAGCACTGATCTGTTGGATCGACTTCTTCATGTCGCGGCTGACGATGGCGTTGTCCCCCCAGCCATAGTCGAGCATCAGATGGTGGCACAGACTGGAGTCGTTGACGATCACCTTCAACCCTTCCTTGCCTAAGTCGCGGAAAGTCTTGATCTCCACCGTTTGGCTTTTAGGGGTGGCGACGCTCGGGGTGAAGAGCACGATGGTGTGACGGCCGTAGTGACCGTAGGCATGGTGGAAGGCCGCCAGTCCGAGGGTGAGGTCAGCCTTGCCTGTCTTCAGGTCGTCGAAGGCTTCCTGCGCGGGTTTGAGGCGGACGACATAGGGGATGTTCAGATCCTTCATCAGCTTCTCCACGAGGTCGATGTTAAAGCCTTCAGGCTGTCCTTCGTCGTTGAGATAGGCGTAGGGCCACAGATCCTCTGCGTCTTCATATACCAGAGGGTTCTCCTTGGTGTAGATCTTCGTCTCTTCCGGCTGTGCAGATGTGTGGCAGATAGGTAGGAAAAGACAAATAATAATAAGCAGTAGCAGCTGCCTCTGCCACTGAATCTCCCATAAGTATGTGTTATCTTTCGGCATATATAATTAGGTTAATGACAGTAAGTTATTGCAAAGGTATGTATTTTTTTGGGAAAAAACAAGGGTTTTTCGGATATTTTTTGTATCTTTGCATCGAGATTAAATTTGTTTAACTCTAAAAATCAAGTAAAAAAAACAGACATATGAGGCTAAAACAAAACCTTTTTGTATTGGCGCTTATCTGCTTGATAAGCATTCCTTCAGCGGCAAAGGATGATATTCACATCATGAAGTTGAAGGCTGAAATGTTACGACTGATCAGTACTTCTGAACGTGACAGTTTTACAACAGCAACAGAAGAGTTGAAAGACGTATGCCAGAAAAACGGAAACGAACGCCTGTTTTATGAGGCCTGGGGCAACCAGTCCATCTATGAGGCGACCCATCAGGATTATGGAGCGGCAGAGAAAATTGCCAATCAGATTGACGACTACGCGAAGGACCAGAACAGTCACTGGGGTAGTTACATCGTCCTGCATGTGAGAGCGGTGAACGCCTTGCAGAAACAGGATTATCAAGTGGCTGAGGAAGGCTTTAAGAAGGCGGTGGAGTTCCGTCATAAGTACTTCCCCAACGAGAGTGCGGGCGACGACCTGCAGGAACTGATGAAGATCGCCAACCACCGTAAGGATCAGAAGGCAGGTCTGAAGTATGCCAAACAGATCCTGGCAGAGCCGAACGTGGCGCCGATCCACAAGGGGAGGGCGCTGTTCCGTCTGAGTCAGTTTGCCTTTAATAAGAATAATAAGGAGTTGTACGACAGCATCTACAACGAGCTGATGGCACTGAAAGCCTCTGACGGCATCAATCCGATTGAGCCTGTGGTGGAGGTGAACCATGAGATCCTGAACGGCAACTACGAGGAGGCAGTGCGCCTGTGCGAGCAACTGTCGCCCGATAAGAAGGCCGAGCGCCTGGCCCTGATCTATCACCGTATGGGTAACGACCAGAAGGCGTATGAGCAGATGGTGAAGTTCAAGAAGATCAACGACTCCATCGTGCTGGTGTCACACGGTAATGTGGTGGCGAGCTGTTTTGTGCAGATGAACAACGAGCGCCTGAAACTGGAGCAGAAGGTTCTGGAGGAGGAGAATGCGCAGCTGAGGCGCTGGATTGTCCTGATCGTGGTCGCTGCCATCGTGTTCTTCCTGGGCTTCCTGATATACCGTCACCGTCGGCGCATCAGGCATCTGGAGCAGGAGAACGAGAAGCTGGAGGAGGCGCGCCGCCAGGCGGAGAAAGCCTTCGACATGAAGAACGAGTTTATCACGAATATCACCAACGAGCTGCGTGTGCCGCTGAACCCCATCGAGGGCTTCTCGGATATCCTCGGCACCCAGGACTATGAGCTGCAGCCTGAGGAGCGTGAGCAGCTGAGCAGTCTGATCAAGGACAGCTCGAAGACCATCACCAAACTCATCGACGAGCTGGCGGAGCTGTCGCTCTATGAGAGTAAGAAGTCACTTCCGACGAACTATACGCTGTCGCCCAATCACCTCTGCCGTTTCATGGTGGATTCGATGCGGCCCAAATGCAAGCAGGGTGTGCGCCTCTACTACGAGACGGAGCTGCCCGACAACTATGAGGTACAGACGAACCAGGAGGGTGTGACGACCCTCTTGAAACACCTGATCGAGAACGCCATCCAATATACGGATCATGGTGTGATCACTGTGAAGTGTGAAGACTATGATGACCGTGTGCGCACCAGTGTGACGGATACGGGTAAGGGTATTCCGCCTGAGCGCAGACCCCATGTGTTCGACACCTTCCGTGAGATGGGCGAGAACCAGAAGCTGCAGGGCCTGGGCCTCTGTCACGACCCTGCTGGGTGGTAAGATCTGGCTCGACGAGAGCTATACGCAGGGTTCGAAGTTTGTCTTTGAACTGCCGAAGCAGTAAAGCCGTCTGCTATCGCCTGGCCTTGAAGAATGCCTGCATCAGTTGACGACATTCTGCCTCTAACACGCCCCCAGTGACGGTGGCCTTAGGGTGCATGGCGTGGGGCGCATATGCGTGGTAGCCCCTCTTGTCGTCGGCACATCCATAGACTATACGAGGCACTTGTGCCCATCCGATGGCCCCTGCGCACATCACGCAGGGCTCCACGGTGACGTAGCCGTCACGTCGCAGAGTGTCTCCGTGAGGTTATGGGCACGTGAGATGACACGATCCTGACACACGATCACGGCACCGATGGGAATCTCACCTGCCTCATAGGCGATCTGGGCTTCATCGAGCGCCATCCGCATATAGCGTTCGTCTTTATTTTGCTGTTCCATGTTGCAAAGGTACTCTTTTTTAGACAAAAGAACAAAAGAAACATAAAAAATATGTCCTTATGTACTTATGTCTGAAAATTAATGTATCTTTGTGGTCGGTTATATGGAATATAAGATTATTCATATCGAAGAAACGGACTCTACGAACCGCTGGCTGAAGGCCCACGGCGAGGGTACGATGGTGGTGGTGGCTGATTACCAGACGGCAGGGAAGGGTTGTGGCACGAACAGTTGGGAGTCGGAACGGGGGAAGAACCTCACGTTCTCGATGCTGATCCATCCGACGGACATCCCCGCCAGTCAACAGTTCAGGATCACGGAGGTGGTATCCGTGGCGCTCTGCGAAGTGTTGGAGCAGTATATTGGCGACGTGAGCATTAAATGGCCGAACGACATCTATATGGGCGACAAGAAGATCTGCGGTGTGCTGATAGAGAATCGTCTGCAGGGCAACGTGATCGTGGATAGCATCATCGGCATCGGACTGAATGTGAACCAGACCGAGTTTGTGAGCGACGCGCCGAATCCTGTCTCGCTGCGACAACTCTTAGGTCGTGAGATCGACCGTGAGGCGCTGCTTCATGACTTTCTCGAGACTTTGGAGACTGTTTCTTCGTCGGAAACAACTTATTCGGCTTACAGAAACAAGTTGTTTCGCATGGGGAAACAAGCTGTTTTTTCGGACGAAACAGGTCGCTTCGAGGGGACGATCCAGGATGTGGAGACTGACGGCCGACTGCTCATCAAGGATCTGTCAGGACAAGCGCGCCGCTACGCCTTTAAGGAAGTGCAGTTTGTGATATAGTGGATAGTTTATAGTTAATAGTTTATAGATTATGGCAAGATTTAACAGAATTCTTTTGAAACTCTCTGGTGAGAGTCTGATGGGTAAGCAGGGCTACGGCATCGACCCTGAGCGCCTGAGTGATTATGCAAAGCAGATCAAGGAGATCAGTGAGATGGGAATCCAGATCGGTATCGTGATCGGTGGTGGTAACATCTTCCGTGGTCTCTCTGGTTCCCAGAAAGGGTTCGACCGTGTGAAAGGCGATCAGATGGGTATGTGTGCGACCGTCATCAACTCACTGGCATTGAGCAGTGCGCTGGGGGCTGTTGGTGTGAAGAACAAGGTGCTGACGGCGATCCGTATGGAGCCGATCGGTGAGTTCTACACGAAGTGGAAGGCCATCGAGGCGATGGAGGCAGGCTATGTGTGCATCTTCTCGGCTGGCACAGGATCACCTTACTTCACCACGGATACGGGCTCGAGTCTGCGCGGCATCGAGATCGAGGCCGACGTGATGCTGAAGGGCACGCGTGTGGATGGTGTCTATACCGCTGACCCAGAGAAGGATCCCACGGCGACGAAGTTTGATGAGATCACCTATAAGGAGGTACTGGCACGTGGTTTGAAGGTAATGGACCTGACCGCCATCTGTATGTGTCAGGACAACAATCTGCCTATCTATGTTTTCAACATGGATGTGGTGGGTAATCTGAAGAAGGTGATGGACGGCGAGCAGATCGGCACGCTCGTCCATAACTAATCGCCGACTTGCCTTCGGCGAGTCCGCTCGCGCTCGGCCATCAGTGGTCGTCGAAGATCTTGCGCTTGTCGCTCTTCTTGCGGTCGTCGATAATCGTTACGTTACCGTCCGTAGTCACTGTCTTACGGGCGGTTTCTTTTTGGAACTCAGGCTCAGCGGTCTGCTTTCGAGGCTGTTCCTGTTGCTTGGGCTGCTCCTGCTGCTTTGGCTTCGGCTCTGACGACTGATAAGCAGGTTTGGGCTTCGACTGTTGTTTCTTCGGCGCAGCACTCTTGAAGTAGTCCTTGCCGAAGGGGTGTTTCTCTTTCTGTTCCTTCTGTTTCAGATGCTGATAGTGGTCATCCTCCATATCTTCTCTTCTCTTCTTGATACTTCGGTATGTGAAATTGATAATCACCATCACGATGATCGCGATAACAATAAGTCCGAAGACAACTGCTCCAATGATTATTTCCATGTCAAAAGTAGGTTTTTAAGTTTTGTTTCAGGTATTATATCTCTTATTTCTTCATCGTGACCACCGAGAGGATGACGTACCAGGCGATGATGGCGGCAAACCCGATGATCCCCAGGAACAGGAGGAGAGGGATGCAGGTGAGGAGGAAGACGTATTTGACCTCGTTGTCTTTCCAGCCCCAATGCTTGAATTTCAGTGCAAACATAGGAATCTCGGCAATCAGCAGGTAACAGCTGATGAAGGTGCCGATGAGGATCACCCATTCCAGACCCTGGAACTCCACCTCATACTGATCCAGACCGACGATGAGCGAACCCCAGAACAGGGCATTGGCAGGGGTGGGCAGACCGATGAAGCCTAAGGCCTGACGCTCGTCGAGGTTGAACTTCGCCAGACGGAGGGCGGAGAACGCTGCCATCACAAAGGCGAGGAACGGTACGAAGGGTGCATGGATATGGAAGGTACAGAGGTAACTGAAGATGATGGCGGAAGGGGCGAAGCCGAAGGTGATATCGTCGGCCAGCGAGTCGAGTTCCTTTCCGATGGGGGAGGAGACATGGAGCAGACGGGCCACCATACCGTCGAAGAAATCGAAGACAGCCCCAATGACGATAAACAGCAGTGCCATTCGATAATCGCCCATGAAGGCGAAATAGGTGGCGATGCAGCCTGAGATGAGGTTGCAACAGGTGATCGTATTGGGTATATGCTTCTTCACTTTTTTACCTTTTTACTTTTTTACCTTTATGCCAACTTGGCGATCACTGTCTGGTCACCGGTGGTGGGCTGGTCCATGGTGACACAAGCCTTCGCCGTCAGCGGCAGGAACACATCGACGCGTGAGCCCAGTTTGATGAAGCCCATGTGCTCATCGATATAGCACTCCTCCTCGGCTTTGGCGTAGGTGACGATACGACGGGCGAGGGCACCTGCTATCTGGCGCACGAGGATGTCCTGTCCGTCAGGGGTGGTGATCATGATGTCGGCATGCTCATTCTCCTCACTGGCCTTCGGCAGCCAAGCCTTATGGTAATTACCGTTGAAATGCTTCACAAACTTCACCTTACCGTCCACAGGGAACCAGTTGGCATGAACGTTCAGCGGACTCATGAAGATCGAGATCATCAGGCGCTTGTCGTGGAAGTAGGTGTTCTCTTCTGCCTCTTCTACGACGACGATCTTACCGTCGGCAGGGGCGACAACCAATTTCTCCGAATCGCCGTTGAAATAGCGGATCGGACAACGATAGAAGTTCAGTGCGATCATCCACGCGGTACCGAAGATGATCAGGAATGCCCATAAAAGTATGTGAGAGTGGAGGCCGTACCAGATCAGCGCAGCAATGCATGCAATGGCTAATGCGCTGAGCGTCAGTTCGTTGGTGCCTTCACGATGTATTCTTATCTTTTTAAGTTTCTTTATTCTTTCTCCCATCGGATCATTGATTGTTTTATTATTCGACTGCAAAGGTACGTATTTTTTACGTAAGTTACAAACTTTTCACGTTTTTCTTTTGGTATTTCCAATTTTTCGTCGTAACTTTGGCACTCAAAACCACAATATATCGATTCAAGAATGGAAGATTTCGTACATCTGCATGTACATACCTACTACTCGATCCTCGACGGACAGTCGAGTATCAAGAAGCTTGTAGATAAAGCCGTTGCCGACGGTATGAAGGGCATGGCCATCACCGATCACGGCGACATGTTCGGCATTAAGGAATTTCACGACATCTGCAACGGCGTGAACAAACAGCGTAAGAAAGACGGACTTGAACCTTTCAAGCCCATCTTCGGCTGTGAGATGTATGTGGCGCGTCGTGGCGACATGCACCTGAAGGAGACCAGAGATGACCAGGGTGGCTATCACCTCATCGTACTGGCGAAGAATGCCAACGGCTATAAGAACCTCATCAAACTCGTGAGCAACTCGTGGGTGGACGGTTTCTACAGTCGTCCGCGTACAGACCGTCATGAACTGGAGAAATACCATGAGGACCTGATCGTATGCTCTGCCTGTATCGCTGGTGAGGTGCCTGCGAAGATCCTGAAGGGCGACATCGCTGGGGCGCGTGAGGCCATCGAGTGGCACAAGCGGCTCTGGGGCGACGACTACTACCTGGAGTTGCAGCGCCATGAGGTGAAGGATCCTACGATCCGTGCCAACCGTGAGACCTTCCCCCTGCAGCAGCAGGCGAACAAGGTGCTCATCGAACTGGCGAAAGAATATGGTATCAAACTGGTGTGTACCAACGATGCCCACTTCGTGGATAAGGAGAATGCCGAGGCCCACGACCATCTGCTCTGTCTCTCCACAGGTAAGGATCTCGACGATCCCACGCGTATGCTCTACTCCAAACAGGAGTGGTTTAAGACGCAGCAGGAGATGAACGACATCTTCAGTGATGTGCCTGAGGCGATGGCGAACACCGTAGAGATATTAAATAAGGTGGAGACCTACAGTCTGGATGCCGACCCCATCATGCCGTTCTTCCCCATCCCTGAATCGTTTGGCACAGAAGAGGAGTGGCGCCACCAGCGATGAGAACGGCGAGAACCCCTTGCCCCCAGAGGAGGGCGAGAAGAAGATCAAGAAACTGGGTGGCTACGATAAGATCTACCGCATCAAGTTTGAGGCTGACTACCTGGCAAAACTCGCCTATGAGGGTGCCGCCAGACGCTATGGTAATCCGCTGTCGAAGGAGGTTGACGACCGCATCCGCTTCGAACTGCATATCATGAAGACGATGGGTTTCCCTGGTTACTTCCTGATTGTGCAGGACTTCATCAACTCAGCGCGCGACGAACTGGGGGTGATGGTGGGACCTGGTCGTGGATCGGCAGCTGGTTCTGTGGTGGCGTATTGTCTGGGTATCACGAAGATCGACCCCCTGAAATACGACCTGCTGTTCGAGCGTTTCCTGAACCCTGACCGTATCTCACTGCCTGATATCGATACCGACTTCGACGACGACGGTCGTGGAAAGGTCCTGAAGTGGGTGATGGACAAGTACGGTCATGAGAACTGCGCCCATATCATCACCTACGCCACGATGGCGACGAAGAACTCTATCAAGGACGTGGCACGTGTGGAGAAACTGCCGCTGGCCGACTCGAACGCCTTGTGTAAGGCGATCCCTGACCGTCTGCCTGATGTGGATGGCAAGACGCCGAAGATGAACCTCACCAATGCCATCAAGGCCGTGCGTGAGTTGCAGGAGGCTGAGGCCTCTCCCAATCCGCAGTTGGCGAACACCATCAAATATGCGAAGATGCTCGAGGGAACGGTGCGCGGCACGGGTATCCATGCCTGCGGCTTCATCATCTGCCGTGATCCGATCTCTGACCATGTGCCTGTCTCGACGGCTGACGACCCAGACTTCAAGGGCACGAAGACCAACTGCACGCAGTACGACGGTCACGTGATCGAATCGACAGGACTCATCAAGATGGACTTCCTCGGTTTGAAAACCCTCTCAGAGTTGAAGGAGGCTTGTGCGAATATCAAGCGCACACGAGGCATCGACGTGGATCTCGACACGATCCCCATCGATGATCCCAAGACCTACGAACTCTACCAGAAGGGACAGACCATCGGCACGTTCCAGTTTGAGTCGGCAGGCATGCAGAAATACCTGCGTGAACTGCATCCCACGGTGTTCGAGGACCTCATCGCCATGAATGCCCTCTACCGTCCAGGACCTATGGACTATATCCCTTCCTTCATCGCCCGTAAGAACGGTCGTGAGGAGATCAAATACGACATCGACTGCATGGAGAAATACCTGAAGGATACCTATGGTATCACGGTGTATCAGGAGCAGGTGATGTTGCTGTCGCGCCAACTCGCCGACTTCACCCGTGGTGAGAGCGACGCCCTGCGTAAGGCGATGGGTAAGAAGAAAAAGGATATCGTTGACGCCATGAAGCCGAAGTTCATCGACGGTGGTGTGAAGAACGGACACGATCCGAAGATCCTCGAGAAGATCTGGGCCGACTGGGAGAAGTTCGCTTCCTATGCCTTCAACAAGTCGCATGCCGCCTGTTACTCGTGGGTAGCCTATCAGACGGCTTACCTCAAGGCCAACTATCCCGCTGAGTTTATGGCAGCCATCATGAGTCGTCGCCGCGATCAGATCACGGAGATCACGAAGCTGATGGATGAGTGTAAGTCGATGGGCATCGCCACCTTAGGACCTGATGTGAACGAGTCGTATGAGAAGTTTGGTGTGAACCATCATGGTGAGATCCGCTTCGGACTGGGAGCCATCAAGGGCATGGGTGAGTCGGCGGCACAGGCGATCATCTCTGAGCGTGAGAAGAACGGTCCCTATAAGACCGTCTTCGACTTCGCCCAGCGCGTCAACCTGTCGAATGTCAACAAGAAGGCCTTCGAGTCACTCGCCCTCAGCGGCGGCTTCGACAGTTTCGGCATCTCGCGTGAGAGTTATTTCGCTACGAACAACAAGGGGGAGACGTTCCTGGATATGCTCGTGCGCTACGGTCAGTTGTATCAGACGGAGAAGGCACAGGCACAGAACTCGCTCTTCGGCGGCTTCGACGATATCGAGATCGCCACACCTGTCGTGCCAAAGAACGATATCCGCTGGAGCGACATTGAACGCCTGAACAAGGAGCGTGAACTCGTGGGCATCTACCTCTCAGCCCATCCGCTCGACGAATATAAGATCATCCTCGACAACCTCTGTAACGCGAAGTGTGCCGATTTGGCAGACATCTCGAAACTCAACGGGCGCGAGGACATTATCTTAGGTGGCATTGTGACAGCTGTGCGCCAGAAGTTCACGAAGAGTGGGGAACCCTGTGGCTTCATCACCGTCGAGGACTTCGAGGGCAGTGGCGAGATCCCCTTGTTCGGCCAGGACTGGGGCCGCTGGAACGGGATGTTCACAGAGGGCGCTTCCGTCTATGTCACGGCGAAACTGCAGCCGCGCTTCATGCACAGCAACCAGATGGAGTTCAAGGTGCAGAACGTGGAGTATCTGCAGCGTGTGAAGGAGAAGGCGGTGGAGCGTATCACCATCTCGATGAACACCGACCTGCTCGACAATCAGGTGGTGGCCGACCTCAATGAGATCATCTACAGCAACCCAGGCAAGACCCAACTCTTCTTCCAGTTGCGCGACTCGCGCGGCATCAATCATGTGCTGTTGCGCAGTAAGACCTGTGGCGTCGATGTGCGCCATACGCTGATCGATTATATCGATAAGGTCGATGGTCTTGACTATCATATCAATTAATGGCATACATTTTGCAGAGAACATAATAAACTTAGTATTCACCTTTTAAATTAGAAAACAATGGAAGTAACAATCACAAATGAGAATTTTGCGAGTTTGAAGGCTGGCAATCTGCCACTGGTAGTTGATTTCTGGGCTACATGGTGTGGACCCTGCCGTATGGTCGCTCCCATCATTGAAGAACTGGCTGGCACCTACGATGGTCAGATCGTGGTCGGCAAGTGCGATGTAGAGGAGAATGATGATCTGGCTGCTGAGTTCGGCATCCGTAACATCCCCACCATCCTCTTCTTCAAGAACGGTGAGGTGGTTGACAAGATCATCGGTGCCCAGCCCAAGGCAAAGATCGAAGAGAAATTCAGAGCCCTGCTGTAAGATGACAAGTTTTGATGAGGAGATCCGTCTCGACGAAGAGGAGAACAGACGGGAACTGGCGTATATCCGCACACAGATGCCCTCCACCATCAAGAAATTCTATAGCGACAAGGATATCCTCTACATGATGGATGTCATTGTTGACTATTATTTCACAAGCGGTATTCTGGAGAGCGATGACGAGGAAGTGGATATCGACCTCGAAGTGATCGCAGAGTATGTGTGCAAGCGGGCAAAGGACGAAGGTTTCTGTTCTTCGTTCAATCCTGAAGAAGTGTTTTTTATCGTACAGGCTGATCTGGATTTCCAGGAACAGAATGTCTGAAGAATAAAGGGTGAGCATTGAAGGCTCACCCTTTTTCTTGTTTATAGGCTGACGGTTCTCGTACCGTCGGCATTCTCTGTGATGCTCACCTTCACGGCATCCTCTGGCAGCAGTTCCTCAATCAGTTCAGGCCACTCAATGAAACAGAGTGCCCCACTGTAGAAATAGTCCTCATACCCCATATCATACACCTCTTCGAGTTTCTTGATGCGGTAGAAGTCGAAGTGATAGATCACGCCGTCCTTGGCGTGATACTCATTGATGATGGCAAAGGTGGGCGAGGTGATGACATCTTCCACCCCAAGTTCCTCACAGATCGCCTTCACGAAGGTGGTCTTTCCTGCGCCCATGTTGCCATAGAAGGCAAAAACCTTGTGTTCGCCAATCTGGGCGATAAACTGGCGTGCAGCCTCACGTATGCTGCCTAAATCGTTGATTTTGATTTCCATATATCATTTTTCTTTTAACGGTCCCTGAGCTTGCCGAAGGGTTTACTTTTCATCGTTATAATCGGTATGATCATCTCCTCCATCGAGATACCGCCGTGCTGGAAGGTGTCGCGATAGTAGGTCACGTAGTAGTTGTAGTTGTTCGGATAGGCGAAGAACGTATCACCTGAGGCGAAGACATAACTCGTCGAGAGGTTGGGGGCAGGCAACAGCGCCTTCTGCGGTTCTTTGATCACGAAGAGACTCTTGTCGTCGTAGGCGAGGTTCTTACCCAACTTATAGCGCAGGTTGGTGTTCGTGTTCCTGTCGCCCACGATCTTCACGGGCTGCGTACAACGGATGCTGCCGTGGTCGGTCGTCACGATCACCCTGCAGTCGGTCTGTGCCAACAGTTTGAAGAAGTCGGCGATGACAGAATGACGGAACCAAGAGAGGGTGATGCTACGGTAGGCACTCTCGTTGTTGGCGAGTTCGCGCACCATCTTCGACTCCGTACGGGCATGACTGAGCATGTCGATGAAGTTGAACACGATCACGTTCAGGTCGTTCTTCTGGAGCGCATTAAACTGCTGCAGCAGTTTGTCGGCATCGCTGGAACTGTTCACCTTATGATAAGAAAAGGTGTTCTTCCTCCGATAACGCTCCAGTTGGGTTCTCACGAGGGGCTCCTCATTCAGGTTCTTACCTTCCTCCTCGTCCTCATCCACCCAGAGGTCAGGAAACAGCCGCGCGATCTCGTTGGGCATCAATCCGCTGAAGATGGCGTTGCGCGCATACTGTGTGGCAGTGGGTAGGATACTGTAATACAGATCCTCGTCAATGTCGAACTGCTCACTGAGTTCTTGGGCGAGCACGCGCCACTGGTCGTAGCGGAAGTTGTCGAGTACCACGAGAAACACCTTCTGACCGTCGTTGAGCAGGGGGAACACCTTCTGTTTGAACACCTCTGGCGACATCATCGGCCGCTGCTCGTCCTGTTTGTGGGCGCCGAGGTCGGCCACCCAGTCCATATAGTGTCTCTTGATGAACTTGGCAAAGCCGTTGTTCGCATCCTCCTTCTGCATGTGCAGCATCTCCGTCATGTTACTGTCAGTGGCACTCAGTTCCAGTTCCCAGTGTACAAGTCGCTTATACACATCCGCCCAGTCCTTCCACGTCTGACAGTCGAGGATCTGCATGGCGATCTGCTGGAAGTTCTGCTGATACTGACTCTGCGTCACCTCCGTCTCGATCTCCCTGCGGTGGATGTTCTTCTTCAGTGCCAACAGGATCTGGTTGGGGTTCACGGGCTTGATCAGGTAGTCGGCAATCTTCTGGCCGATGGCCTGTTCCATGATGTGCTCCTCCTCACTCTTCGTCACCATGACCACAGGGAGGGCAGGCTGCAGTTCCTTGATGCGGCGCAGCGTCTCCAGTCCGTTCAGTCCAGGCATCTGTTCGTCGAGCAGCACCAGGTCGAAGTTATGCTGTTTGCACAGGTCGATGGCATCGCTGCCGTTGGTGACGGTCATCACCTCATAGCCCTTCTTCTCCAGGAAAAGCAGGTGCGCCTTCAACAGTTCGATCTCATCATCTACCCAAAGTAACAATCCGTTTGTCATGATTACCTTTTTACTTTTTTACCTTTTTACCTTTTACCAGAAATCTTCATCGAATTCAAAATCCTTCACTTGCGGCTGAGCCTTCTCTGTGGGGAAGAGGTCATCGTCTTCTTCCGTCTGTTGCGTCTGCTGTTCAGAGGGGATGTCCTCGGCATCTTTCTGCTCGATCTCTGCAGGGTCGATCAGCAGTTTCTGTTCACTGACCTTCATCGGCACGAAGGTGTCCTCATAGAACTGCTGGTAGTCGTCGTAACTGAAGCGCGTACCCAGGAGGGCGAGGTTCGCCTCACTGATGATCAGACTGCGACAGTCTTTCAGTTTCTCAGCCATCTGCTGGTCGGCATAGAGCTGGCGGGCATACTGCATCGCCTCGTCGTAACTCAGGAAGCCGCTGATGTGCATACGGTGCATCCCCTCATCCTCGTCGATGGTGATGTCGAAACTACGCACGAGGAAGTTGGTGAAGTTATAGCGTGCCATCTCAAACAGCAACTGGTTCTCGTTCACGGAGTCAGGTTCGTAGGCTAAGATGAACACAAAACGTTCGTCGCGGGCGGCACTCAGCGTGTCGGCCCTCGTCGAGTCGGTCAGCATCGTGATGTCTCTCCTTGACCAGACCTCACCGATATCAAACTTACCACCATAAAGACGGCGCCCCTCCTGCACGCCCTTGATGATCATACCAGCCAGTTCGCTCACCTCACTCTCAGGGTATTGCTCCACCACCTGTTTCAAGCGTTCCAGACAACCGTCACCGTCGCCCTCGTTCAAGCGTGTCATACCGTCGATGAAGAGGAACTTCGCACGGTTGGCGCCTAACGGGAACCGCTCCTCAGAGAGTTTCACGTTGTGCTTCACAACCTCTGCCCTGTCGGTCTTAAACGCCTCGTAGGTGGCGGTATAGAGCGAGTCCTCGATATGCTCGCCGAAACGGGCGTTCTCCTTGAAGTAGGGGTCAGAGAGCAGGGTGGTCCACTCGCTGTCAGGGAAGTCGGTCTGCAACCGGCTCAGACAGTTCGTCGCCTGCAGCGTCTTGCCCTGTCTCGAATAGAGCAGGAACAGGTGATACCAGACGACATCCAACTGCGGGAAGTCAGGATAGTCCTGGGTGAGTCTGACGAGATACTTTTCACTGAGGCGCAGGTTGTCGAGTTTGTCCTTGAAGATGATACCAGCATGGAAGAGAGCATCCTTTAGGATCGCATGGGCGGCGGCCTTCTGCTCCGCCGTGAAGGGGATCTGCGCCAGGTAATAGGCAGGCTCGTGAGGGTCGAGAGTTTCTTGCCTGTCTAGCCTATCTAGCCTGCCTAGCCGATCTAGATCTTCTAGACTATCTTGCTTGAGGCTGTCTTCTAGTTCTTCTAGTCCTGTTAGATCTGCTAGTCCTTCTAGCCCTGCTACTACCGTCTGGTTGCTGCGCTGCCAGTTATCCTTGTTCTCGCGCTTGCCCCACTGCCGTTGGAACGTCAACTTTCCCTGGCTTACGGCCACAGGATTATAGAAATACCACTGGCCATTGCCCTGTTGCATCCCCTGAGGGGTGGACGGTAGGGGCTGAAACTGCCTTTGTCCGAAGTCTGTCTGTTCGACCTGCCTACGTTCTGCCTCCTCAGCCAACAGGGCGTCGCTTTCTTCCTTCTCCTTTTTCTTCAGGGCGTCGATCACGCGGTTGATGGCTTGCATACGGTCAGCCTCTGGCATCACAGACAACAGCAGCAGCGAGTCCTGCAGATGGATGGCGTCGGTATAGGGCACGAGTTCGTCGAGCACCTTCGAGCGCAGGGCTAACGTTTCGTAGTCAGGCCGTTCCTTATCCAACAGGCCGATGGCCTCGCCATAACAGCGTTGGGCATCGTTATAGCGTTCCTTGTCCCAGTAGAGGTTGCCTAAGGTCAGCAGCAGCACACCCTTCTCGATACCGTGTCTCACGGATTTCTGGTTGCCCTTCTCGTAGGCGGCGATCGCCTGCATGGTGTCGCGCTCCGTCAGATACACATTGCCGATGGCGTAATACACCTGATCCAGATACTCCTTATTATTATCATTGCGCGCCATCCGTCTCAGTTTGCTGAGCTTCTGCTTGCTGCCCTCGGGCATCACCTCTGTCTGGGCGATGCGGGCATTAAACGCCAACTCGTAGGGCGGGTGGTTCCTGATCACGTGCTGATAGGCGTCGTAGGCTTTCTCACGGTGTCCTAACTGCGCTTCGATCTGTCCCATCAGATACCACTCCCTGGCGCGCTGCACGCGACGCTTCTCATGACGGATCACCTTCCGCAGATAGGGCACGGCCTTCTCATAGTCGCGCTGGGCGATATAGTAGTTGGCATAGGTGTAGTCCCAGTCCTTCACCGCCCTGAAGTCCATCGAGTCGCGACTCATGTTGCGGATCACGTCTTCGGCGTCGTACATCCATCCCAGTTCCGTGTAGCACTTGGCAAGCCAGGCTCTGGCGAGTCCTTTCTGCATGGGTTGGGTGTGGTAGAGCCTTGTCATATAGGTGAAGGTGGCGGCGGCTTCTTCGAAGGCTCCCTCCTGGAACTGCGCCTTACCCAGCAGCAGCCAGGCTCTCCAGAGGAAGGGGTTATACTCTCTGCGCCCCAGCCACTCACGGTCTTTGGCGGTCTTGCGGCGGTCTTTGTTCCACTCTGGTTTCACCTTGATACTGTGCCGTCGGATGGTCTTCTCGCATTTCTCGATGGCGCGGTCGTACTGTCCCTTGCCGATCTCACGGCTCTCCCGCTTGCCCACAGGGTAGAGGGGCAGCATCTCCGTGAAGTTGTCCTGATGGCCTTTCTCCTTTTCCATGTTCCCCTCGATGAAGGCCTGCGAGCCGTTGAAATAGGTGTTATAGCGCGCGTTGAACGCATGCCATCGGCGCGTGCCGACGGTGTTTTTCTTGGTCGAACAGCCGATGGCGGCTGCTGCGAAGATTGCGATCAGTGCTATGTGCCATCTCCTGTGCATGAGCCTCCTTGTTCTACCTCCTTTTTCTTCTTCTCCTCAATCAGACAGTGTATCTTGCAGTCGCCCTCCTGGGCAGCGGTACAGGTGGCGCAGTCGTGGGCTACGGTGATCTCATCGTCACCCTTGTCGAAGTGGGAGGCGATGGCGGCTATCACGCCGATGGCCACAATCATACCGATGCAGACGATGGCGAAACTCATATCTTCTCTATCGTGAATCCGGCTTTCCGCAGGTCGTCCCAGAAGTGGGGGTACGACTTTGTCACCACCTGCGGATTGTTGATGATCAGGCCTGGGTGGATGCAGGCGAAGGGGGCTATCGAGAGGGCCATACGGTGATCCTCGTAGGTGTCGATGCCCTGCTCGAAGTCAGGCTCACAGCGCTCACCGTCCCAGATCAGCTCACTGTCGTTGGCATCCTTCAGCACGAAGCCCAACTTCCGCATCTCCGTCTTCAGGGCCTCTATACGGTCGGTCTCCTTGATCTTCAGGGTAGAGAGCCCCTTGAAGTGGAAGGGGATGCCCTTGGCGGCACAGGTCACGACGAATGTCTGCGCCAGGTCGGGCGAGTTGATGAAGTCATACTCCAGCTTCGGCACGCAACGGCCGTTCTTCGCCACGGTCACTGTCTGGGGGATGCCCACCTTCTTCGTCTCAAACTTATTCTTCACGCCCAACAGACTGAAGATATATCTCGTCACGGAGTCGCCTTGCTTCGAACCGTCCATCAGTCCTGACAGTCTGATCTCCGCGTCCTGATCCTGTGTCAGTGACATGATCTCATACCAGTAGCTGGCACCGCTCCAGTCGTTCTCGATGTAGTAGGGACGATCCTGATAGGGCTTGGGATTCACGGTGATGGTGTCGGCAGCTGACCAGTCGGCTTCTGCGCCAAACTCACGCATGGTCCACAGCGTCAGGTCGATGTATGGTCTGGAGAAGATGCTGCCCTGGAGTCTCAGGGTCAGTCCTTTCTTCAGCGTCGGTCCGATCATCAGCAGGGCAGAGATATACTGCGAGCTCACATTGCCTGGAATCTCCAGCAGACCGCCCTCCAGCTGCTTGCCGTTGATGCGGAGTGGGGGAAAACCCTCCTCGCCCACGTATTGGATGTCGGCACCCAACAGGCGCAGGGCATCCACGAGGATACCGATCGGACGGTGCTTCATGCGCTCCGTTCCCGTCAGCACATGGGTGCCGCCCGTCACACTCAGGTAAGCCGTCATAAAGCGCATGGCTGTCCCCGCGGCCTTGATGTCGATCTCTTCAGGCATCTCGTTGAGTGCCTTGATAATCACTTTCGTATCGTCGCAGTCACTGAGGTTCTCAGGCAGGTGAGAGCCTCCGCTGAGTGCGTAGATGATCAGAGCCCTGTTGGATATGCTCTTAGAAGCAGGCAGCTCGACGGTAGCGTCAAGCCGTTGCGGTGCTGAAAGTCTATATTGTTCCATTTTGTATGATTCATGTTTTGTGAATGCAAAGTTACTTATAATAATCGGTATAAGCAAAAATACGCCCCTGAAATTAGGATATTATAACTTAAAAGAAAAAAGTTGGTTAAAAATTTGGCGGTTTCGCAAAAAGTGTGTACCTTTGCAGCCGATTTCAAATAAATCGTCTGCGAAGATGGGCTGCACCTCGGCAAAAAGCGAGCTTTCTGCACTCGGTTTGCACCATCATTGCACCCGCATTCGACGAAAAGTCAGTGCTAAGCATTAATTTAGATCGGGATTTAGCGCAGTTGGTAGCGCACACGTCTGGGGGGCGCGAGGTCGCTGGTTCGAGTCCAGTAATCCCGACAGAAAGGTGAGAATCGAGAGATTTCTCACCTTTTTTGTTATACGTTTCCTAGATACACATGCTTTATCCCAGCCTCCTGCGCTACCCGTTTAGCCTGTCTCAAGGTCTCGACGGGTGTCGGCTCCAGGTGGCTCATCTTATAACGGGGGAAGAAACGGCTGAAATGCAGGGGCGCTTCTTCGAGGCCGTTGTCGTTCAGCCACTGGCACATCCTGCCGATCATCTCCATATCATCATTCACCCCAGGTATCAGGAGGTTCGTCAGTTCGATCCACACCCCAGCATCTTGCATGGCGAGGATGGTCTGCAGCACGGGTTCGAGATGTCCGCCACTGACCTGCTGGTAGATGTCGTCGCTGAAGGATTTCAGGTCGATGTTCGCCGCATCGAGATACGGCAACAGATCCGCCAACGGTTCCTGACACACATAACCCGCCGTCACGAGGATGTTCCACAATCCTGCCTCATGCGCCAGTCGTGCCGTGTCGATCACATATTCTATATAGGTGAGGGGTTCCGTGTAGGTGTAGGCTATTCCTGGACAACGATGCTTCTTGCAGAGTGCGATCAGCGCCTCTGGCTGCAGCTCATAGCTGGGCACCTCTTCAGGTTTCGCCTGTGAGATGTCGTGGTTCTGACAGTTCAGGCAACGGAAGTTACACCCTGTGCAGGCCAGCGACAGACAGGTGGTGCCTGGGTGGAAATGGTAGAGCGGCTTTTTCTCGATGGGGTCGATGGCCAAGGCACACGGTCTGCCATACACCTCACTGACCAACTCACCTTGACGGTTTCTGCGACTGCCACAGAGCCCCGTCTTCCCTTCTGCAATTATACAGTGGTGGGGACAGACCCCACACTCAACTCTGCCGTCATCCAACTGTTGATAATACCTTGTTGTACTCATCATCACATAATATTAATGTATCAGCGTATCCATCAGATAGACGATGGCGCAGCAGATGATAGCGACGGGAAAGAGACCCATGCGACGCCAGGCGGCTACGATGCCTACCAAGAGGGCTATGGTGCCTGACAGGGGCGACAGGGTGGTCTGGATCATGCTGGGGAAGGTCATCACGGCGAGCGTGACATAAGGCACATAATAGAGGAAACTGCGCAGGAAACGGTTGCTGATCTGTCCTTTGATCAACAACATCGGCACCACGCGGATCAGGTTCGTGGTGATGATCGCCAACAGGATGCAGATGATGATACTTTGCTTATCCATGGGCCTCCTCCATTTCTATTGGTTTCAACCAGGCGACAACCGCCGAGATCAGAATGGTGAGTACGATGGTTCTTGTACCACTGCTCCACTCACAGACCACAGGGGCGACGGTACAGGCGCCGCTCAGCACGAAACTGGCAATGACGGCATAGAGCACATAACGGTCGTCGCGGGCAGGGGGCATGATGATGGCAAGGAACATACCATAGAGCGCTACACTCAGGGCGGCCACGATGTTGGTGGGCAGCATCCCGCCAGCCACGATACCAGCCGCACAGCCTGAGGCCCAGAACAGGGTGGAGATAAGGGCGGCAGAATAGGTGTAGGCAGGTGGACAGTAAGGCTGACGTGCGATGGAGACGCCGAAGATCTCATCGGTGACGCAGCAGGCCATCAGCACTCGGTGAAACCATGACGTGCCAGGGGCAATCTTCTGGGAGAGGGCGGCACTCATCAGCATATAACGCAGGTTCACCACCAGACACATCGCCACGATCTCCACGTAGGTAGCCTGGGCGGCGACGAGCGTATAGACACCATATTCGCCAGCCGAGGCACGGGTGAAGAAACTGCTCACGAAACCGATGATCGCCGTCAGTCCTGCCTGTTTGGCGATGATACCCAACGAGAAGGCCACGGCAAAGTAACCCAGCGCAATGGGGATGCCGATCCGAAAGCCGTCTATGATATCTTTACGCCGCATCAGAACACGATCGCTTCATACACATAGAGGTCGGCCTCTTTCCAACCGTCCCAGCCCAGACCGGCCTTGTCCTGTGAACAGTGACTCACAAACTCCTCCTTCGTCCAGTTCACCTCGTCGGCCACCTGGGGCAGGTAGGTACCACTGTGGTAGCCCTTGCGGATATAGATGCCATGACGGTGGAGTTCAAACTCATCGAGGCTGTAGATGCGGCGCATGGGGGTGAGCACGGAGATCTCGATCTCCAACTCGTCCAGTTCCTCCCGTGTCACGTTCAAGAATCTGGGATCCTCAAAGGCAGCAGCCCTGGCCATCTCCTCCACGATCTCATACAGGGGCACATCCTCGCCGAAATGACCGATACAGCCCCTCAGTCGGCCGTTCTTATGCAACGACACGAAGGCACCGCATTGCTTCTGAAGAGTCGGATAACCGTCACTCATCGCCTTGGCATCCACCTTCCTGCCGTCGAAATGGGTCTGGATGCTCTCGGCGGCGATCCGTTTCAGTTGCTGTTTGTCCTCATCTGTCAACAGGAAATCATCGCCCTGCTGAGCCCCCTTCCTCACGATGGCGAAGGCATGATAGCCCACCACACGGTCACGGCCCTGCGGGTCGATATCGCCAGAGTTCTGGTAGAGCAGATGCTCCACCTCATAACTGCTGTCGAGCATCAGCATGAGCGTCACGATGCCGAACAAGCCACAGGCACTCGTCGCCAGTCCCTTGGTGCCATTCGCCGCATTCGCCTCCACGGTGGAGATCAACTTCCTCACGTCGCCGCTCTCGATCGCCTTGCCCGTCATGCCGTCCACGCTGATGGCATCCTCATAACAGGGATAGTGGGAGAAGTCGCTGCTGATCACGAAGAGGTTGTCCTTGTTGAAATAAGGCCTCAGCACCGTGGCCATCTGCTTCAGCCGACCGAAGTCGTTGGTGGCGATGATGATCGGCACGATGGGCGACACCTCACCCAACTGCTGCTGCAGGAAGGGCAGTTGCACCTCCAGACAGGTCTCCTTATCTACTGGCACGTTACCCAACGGTGTGGCATAGAAGTCGGCCTCGCCATCCACTGAGGCACCGTCGAGCCATGCATGATGACTCGGTCCCAACAGGAAGATGCGTTTGTACTTCCGCTCAGGGTTCAGTTGCTTGTACGCCTTTGCCGCCACATTACCAGAGTAGTAATAGCCGGCATGGGGCACGATGAGCGACGCCACATCCTGGTCACTGTTGCCCGCCTTATGTCTGGCGAGGAAACTATTCACCTCCTCACTTAATCTCTGGGGATCCCCCTCGTAGAAACGGTTTGCCTGGGTTGCAGGTCTGATGTAACTCATATTGATATAGATCTTTGATTGATGGTGCAAAAATAAACAAAAAATCGCAGATTGTTTGCAAATCTTCCAAAAACTTTCTACCTTTGCCCCAAATAACACTGAAACTTATGAGAAAGAATGTATTATCGATGTTCGCTGCCACTCTGTCATGCAGCCTGATGCTCACATCCTGTCTTGAGGTGTTTGACAATCCGTCTGTGAATATCAATGAGGAGTCAGACTTTAGCAGTATGATGGATCTCGGCACGTATGTGGGCGATGACTTCTACCAGTATGTGTTGGGTACATGGATTGCCAATAATCCCGTTCCAACCAAAAATGGGGCTATCTCTATCGGCACGAATGATGAGCAGGATGTCATAACCGATGAGGCATTGAAAGAAATCATAGGTGCTCAGAAAAACGAGATTGCCTCCGCGCTGTATAAAGCCTATTCGCAGGAGACATTGAAGGATGACTCCACCGCGTTGATGAAAAAGCTGGCAGAGGTGGACGCCATAAAGACCAAGGATGATCTGACGATATTGTTGGCTCAGCTGGCTAAGCAGGGCTATGCCTGTCCCTTCTACATCTTGCCTAATACTTCTCAGCGCAAGGTATATCCGGAACTCGGAACGATAGACGATTTTAAACTTAAAGAAGAGTCGATTATAAAGCTGGGCATCAGCAGTGCAGAGGCCAAGGCTATTATGGATATGGGGGCAAAATGGGAGGTTATCGTCAAAGACATATTGGGAAAACGGGCAGGAAAGCATGTCCTTGGACATTATAACCCATTTGAAGGCAAGCAACTGTTCACCACCTTCAAGGCACGAGGCGAAGGCAAAAGTCTTATCGATGCCATGGCTGCAGCACTCGACATCAACCTCTCTACGATTGCCGCCGATGCGTCTTGCGATAAGTTTTTCGATGCGTGGACAGCTTATAGTCTCGACGATCAGAAGCGGCTGGCGAAGTGTGGTATCCTGAGCCGCGACATGAATTACTTACCTTACGATCCGCTGAGACCGACGAATCAAGAGGATCAGCAAAAACTCATAGACAAAATAGCAGGTCTCTGCAAAAAGGAATACAGCGGCTTACAAACCAGTATGAGTCATACGTATGTGGAGACGATCGACAAAGCTGCCAAGAAAGAAGTGACCGACATGTTTGAAGAACTGCGAGGCGTGTTCCGCGGTCGCATACAGAACAACAGCTGGATGGGCGATGCCACTAAGGCCAAAGCCATCGAGAAGCTGGATGCGATCATATTCATGTGCGGATGGCCCGACAACTTTCATACAGAATGGGAGGCAACAGTGCCAACTGGTAAATCGTTCTATGAGATGGTATGCAACCTGTTCTCCCAATACTCCGACATCATGAAAAAACTGATTGGCCTGACCTCAGAAGACGCCTTTCACTATTGCGAGTGGATGCAAGTACCTGCCTATACGGCTAATGCTTTTTACAACGATAAGAACAACTCGATCAACATATTGGCTTGCAACTTGGTACCGCCCATCTACGATAAGAACCAGCAGGCTTTCTACAACTATGCGATACTGGGAGCCACCACCATCGGCCATGAGATGACTCACGGCTTCGACGCCAACGGTTCGCAGTATGATGCCATTGGCAAGCAAGCGGAGTGGTGGGATCCGCAGGACAAGGCGGTATTCAAAGAGAAACAGAAGCAGATGATCAACCACTTCGACAAGTTGGAATACATGCCTGGTGTTTACTGCGATGGAGAAAAAACACTTAGCGAGAACATTGCCGACCTGGGCGGACTGGAGATTGCCTACGAGGCTTATATGAATAAGGTGAGCACCACCACAAGAAGTAAGCGCCAATACCTGGCTCGTGAGTTCTTCCGTGCCTTTGCCGATGCGTGGAGGCAAAATGCGACTCCTGAGAAGATGAAGAAATACGAGACAGACGTTCATGCGGCACCCAAGCTGCGCGTCAACGGCAATGTGTGTCTTACCGACGCATGGTATCGCGTGTTCGACATCACGGAAGGCCATATGTATCTTGCGCCTGACGAACGCATCCAGATCTGGTAAACTGATGATCCCCGACCAAACGGTCGGGGATTCCATCTTTAATAGCCCATACACGACGTGGCGCCCAGTGCAGTCAGAATCGCCGATGCGATCGAAACGATGATCTGCGCAATAAACTTAGCCGTCTCCTTCTTACTCATACTTCCTCCTTTCTCTTACTACTGGGGACAGTCCCCCAAGATTAAAAATCACGCCGGCTGATCGTCTTCAGGATCAGTTGGGGTAGGGATTATCCCGCTGCCGCCACTGCCACCGCCGGTCTCTGAGCCTGTCGAAGAGCCTGAGCCTGTCGATGAGCCACCACCCTCATCCACGGTCCCTGAGCCTGCCGAAGGGTCATCCTCCTTCTTCAGAAGGCTATCCACATTGATAAACTCAGCCTGCTTCAGGAACTCACGACTGGAGATGTTGGTCTCCTGCTCCTGCTCAGGCAGGAAACGGATGTGCAGACCCTTAATGTCCTTCAGGACGCTGAACTTCTCCTTACTCACAGCGCCGCCCTTCTGACACTCGAGGGTGGTGTAGAACGTGCCGAGGCCCTCGATCTTCACCTTTTTCGAGTTGAGCAACATCTCCAGCAGACAGCTGCGGAACTTCTCCATCACACCATACACCACATCGGGGGTGTAGATAGAGCCGTGCTCACTGATGTGATTCGACAGCTTACGGGTGTTCAAACTCTCCAGATACTTTACACGGCCGTACCACTTGCCGTAAGCAGCATTGTGCACGTTCTGGTTCTGGTACACTTCATAGATAATCTTCGCCATAATCTTGTGTTTTTCATGGTATCAGACTTGTGCGATGAACTACATCGGGTCACCGCCTCCCGCTTTTCTTCTCCCTCTTATTTTCAATGGCAAAGTTACTAAAATTTTAGTTTCCAACCAAACAATTTCCAGTCATGTTTCCAATTATTTTTCGTTCTAATTTTGTAAATATTTAATAATCAAATATTTGTGCTCGTTTGTATTATCCTTATATGATTCTTATGCTCTTAGAATAGGGTTTATTTCAGCCGCTTTTCCTATAAGGTTGCGCGCAGGTAGCGAGAATAGTTTAATCTCCCTCAAAGAATAGTTCAATCTGCCAGATTGCAGTAATCCCGCCGGATCCACGCCGTATCACCGTATCACCGTAGCATGACCCTTCCTCCCACAAAGATCCTATTCGCTAGCAAAATTGTAAATAATTATATACTTTATAATTAAATATTATATAATATATATATTATATAATATTTAAAATATATATACGGCAAATCCCCTACCATCGAATTCACTTCATGCTACGGTGATACGGCGATACGGCGTGGTGTCCCACAAATCTTGGCGATCGCCATTCTGAATAGGGTGGAGCGCTGGATATTTCTTGCATTATATTTGGTGGTTTCATAGAGATTGGTTACCTTTGTAGCCAGTTAATTATAAATTTGGTAACTGAACTTTCGCAAGTGAATATTCATTCATCAAGCGACTAATTTATACATTTGATAGAGTTTATGGAACTTAGGATTGGCATCAATAACTGCAGAAAG
>ONNY01000030.1:0-1492 GCA_900319305.1 uncultured Prevotella sp. | reverse complement strand
GCATCGGCAGAGATCATCTCTGCGATTTCCAGAATGGTGTCCAATATCAGTTCCCATATCCTGTCCGAGGCAGACAGCTCGAGAGTACCAGCAGTGGCTTCGCGGAAGAGTTCTCCGACGGTCTCGTAGGCCTCAAACCGTTTCACCGTGCAAAATATGTTGTACTGCATCATGGTCAGCGTGAAGCTGGCAATCTGTGCAGAGAAGTGTACGCTCTGACATCTGCAGAAGTCGAGCAGTTGCTTGCAATCGTGATAAGCCACCTCGGTAGTCCAGCGGGTAGCGTACGTCCTATATGCTTTGAGAAAACTGAGCGAGAGATCCGTTGTGAGCAATCCATTCCAATGCCCACTCCTGCCTCGTTTCGAGAAGAACAGGCGCACGGTGGTACCAGCAAACTTCACGTCTATGGTGCAGTAAGTGCACTTCAATGTCCTATTGTGCATGGTGAGTCCCTGCTTCTGGAGCTTCTTGATGATTTGGTTGGCTGTCAAGTCGCCCCATTGGGTGTGGTATTTGGTCTTTCCCAATTTGATCATACCAATCAGATGGCACTTGATGTGTCGGCTGGTAATGAGTTTCACAAAGTCTGCACAGGTAAACCAGCTGTCAATGAGCAGATAGTCGAATCGGATGCCGCGCTTGATGGCGTACTTCACCATCTCGATGGCCTTGTCAATCTTCGACATCGTGTACTCCTTGATGCGTTCCTCGACAGCCTCTCCGCAATGATCCTTGCTATATCGGGCCTTACGTTCCTTGTCCGTCAGTCCCTGTTTCTTGTCAGGCTTGCGGCCCTCTTCGCCATGAAGCGAGAAGTCGAGGAACAGCTGGCTCATGCCATCGCTCAGAAGCAGCGTCAGACACTTGTAGCCAAGGATGGCCCTATGCTCAAGGTGAGAGAAAACCTTGCCGATGAGCTCACTCTTACGTCCGCTCTTCGGAGCGTCAGTATCATCGATAATCAGGCAGACAGGCTTGTCATGCTCAACCTCCGTACTGCGGCTGATCTTACGTAACAGCTGGAGGTTCATCGCATACAGCAGTTTGCGCCACTTGATATTACCGTCATTCATAAAACGATAGAACATGTCCTTCTCACAACTGAACAGGCGGCTTAAGGCCGAACCCGAGTACTGGTATGCATTCCTGACTACGAAGAATGGGAACAGCATCAGCAGGGAGAGCACCTGCTCGTTACTGAACTTGCAGTTGGGGCGCTTCTCTGCTCCTAGCTGGCTGGAGCGTATATTTATGTGTTCCATTACTCCCATAATCGAGTTAATTGCACGATTTTTTGCATTTTCTGAGAAAAAGCTTCTCAAATCTGAAATAATTGTTGTACCTTTGCTCACGGCTTTGATGTTTGAATTTTACTTTTTGGCGATTGTAAAATTACTCATTTTCAGTGAGTTAACCAAACATCGAGGCCATTTTTATTCCTATTTTATGTTAAATTATGCAGGTGCGCCATTACTTGCGAAACTTTAGT
>ONNY01000212.1 GCA_900319305.1 uncultured Prevotella sp. | reverse complement strand
ATGAGGAAGTCGACCGTCTCCTCGATCTTATCGCCGTCGATCTCCCAGAAATGCGCGAAGTCATTCATGATACCATTGGGGATCACACCCAGCGAGATGCTCTCCCTGACTTCCTTCTCCTCCATCATCAGACAGTTCACCGCATCGTTCAATGCAGAGTCACCACCCACGATGATAATGGTCTTATAGCCATTATTGACCATCATCTTCGTCAGACGTTCCACACTGTCAGCGGTCTCGCTCTGCACGAAGTCGTAGGCAACGCCCCGTTCATCCAGCACCTTCTGGATCTTCTCCCAGCGCTTGCGTTTGTTGGTGATACCAGCCTTCGGGCAATAAATGATGCCCCATTTTGTCGTTTCTACTGCCATAGTTCTTTTATCCTTTCTATCTTTTTTTCCATCGGAAGTGTTGCATCAATCCAGTGAATCTCAAAGCCCCGACGCTCCATCCCCCTGAACCACGTCATCTGCCGCTTGGCAAACTGATGGATGGCAATCTCGAGCCGTGTGAACATCTCGTCATAGGAGATATGATGAGTCAGATACTCTGTGAGAAACTTATATTCCAGTCCATAGTAGATCAGGTCTTCTGCAGGGATACCCTCATCGAGCAGGGCCTGCACCTCATCGACCATCCCCTCCTCCAGTCGTTTCCTGAGCCTCCGGGTGATCTTCTCCCGACGCAGGTCACGGTCGATGTCGATACCAATGATGAGACTATCCACCGCCGGCAACTCACGCCTGGGTGTGGGGTACTCCAGGTTGTAAGTCTCTATCTCGATCGCACGGATGGCGCGCTGACACGAATCGACATCGGTCGTGTTATGCATGTTCGAACCATTCCGGACTTTCAGTTCCGTAAGCAGTTGCGTCAACTCCGTCAGCGACTTTCCTTCGAGACTGTCGCGCAGCTGTTGGTTCTGCGGCACGGGCGACAGTTTATAGCCTTTCAGCACCGCCTCGATATAGAGTCCCGTTCCCCCACAGAGGATTGGCTCCTTCCCCCGTCTGCGGATATCCTGATACACATCGTAGAAATCCTGCTGATACTCGAACAGGTTGTACTTCGTACCTGGCTCCCGAATGTCGATCAGATGATAAGGGATCCGATGCCCGTCCACCATATAGTCGGCCAGATCTTTACCCGTGCCGATATCCATGCGACGATACACCTGACGGGAATCAGCAGAGATCACCTCACCACCTATTTCCGAGGCCAGTCTGGCTGCTACGGGGGTCTTCCCCGATGCCGTCGGACCCAGTATCGTTATCATCCTATGCATTCTGTTTGCAAAAATAGCAAAAAAAAGCCGTCCGACAAAATCGGACGGCAAATATTTTAGTTTTTTACACTGATTAGAGCTCAGCGAGGTACTTAATGGTGCGAACCATCTGAGAAGTGTAAGAGTTCTCATTGTCGTACCAAGAAACAACCTGAACCTGATAGGTATCGTCGTCGATCTTGCTAACCATGGTCTGAGTAGCGTCGAAGAGTGAACCGAACTTCATACCGATGATGTCGCTAGAAACGATCTGATCCTCAGTGTAACCGAAGCTCTCTGTACCAGCAGCCTTCATGGCAGCGTTGATACCCTCCTTAGTGATGTCCTTACCCTTCACTACAGCAACGAGGATAGTGGTAGAACCTGTAGGAGTCGGAACGCGCTGTGCAGAACCGATCAGCTTACCGTTCAGCTCAGGAATAACCAGACCGATAGCCTTGGCAGCACCTGTTGAGTTAGGAACGATGTTCTGAGCACCTGCACGGCTACGACGGAGGTCACCCTTGCGCTGAGGACCGTCGAGGATCATCTGGTCACCAGTGTAAGCGTGGATGGTTGACATGATACCGCTTACGATGGGAGCGTAGTTGTTCAGAGCAGCTGCCATAGGAGCCAGACAGTTGGTGGTACAAGAAGCTGCAGAGATAACGGTGTCAGCAGGAGTCAGAGTCTTGTGGTTTACATTGTAAACGATAGTGGGCAGATCGTTACCAGCAGGAGCAGAGATAACAACCTTCTTGGCACCAGCCTGG
>ONNY01000195.1 GCA_900319305.1 uncultured Prevotella sp. | reverse complement strand
GGTACGTATGATGGAGAGCGGCGACGACTTCCTGGGTCCTGTGAACATCGGTAATCCTGGTGAGTTCACGATGCTGGAACTGGCAGAGAAGGTGATTGCCATGACGGGATCGAAGAGTAAGATTGTGTTCAGGCCGCTGCCCTCGGATGATCCGAAGATGCGCCGTCCGGACATCTCTCTGGCAAAGGCTAAGTTGAACTGGGAACCGAAGGTGAAACTCGATGAGGGTCTCGAAAAGACGATCGAATACTTCAAGACGAGATTATAATCCAAAAAAAATCACTATTTTTTTGGTTTTTCTCTCGATTTGCACTACCTTTGCACCCGTTTTTGCACTACCTTTGCACCCGTTTAAACTCAAACATATATTGTAGATATGATTAACATTACTTTTCCAGACGGATCTGTTCGTTCGTATGAGCAGGGCGTGACTGGCTTTCAGATTGCAGAGAGCATCTCTCCGGCTCTCGCACGCAGCGTGATTGCTTGCGGTGTAAACGGTGAGACAGTTGAGTTGAATCGTCCCATCAACGAGGACGCTACGATTGAACTCTATAAGTTTGATGACGAGCAGGGTAAGCACACCTTCTGGCACACCTCAGCCCACCTGTTGGCAGAGGCACTGCAGGAATTGTATCCTGGCATCCAGTTCGGTTTCGGACCTGCTGTCGAGAATGGTTTCTTCTATGATGTGCTGTTGAAGGACGGCGAGAGCATCAAGGAGAGCGACTTCCCGAAGATTGAAGCAAAGATGAAGGAACTGGCTTCGAAGAAGGAGCCCGTGGTTCGCAAGGAGGTGGCTAAGGCTGATGCCCTGAAGCAGTTTGCTGCCGACGGACAGACCTACAAGTGCGAGCACATCGAGCAGGATCTCGAAGACGGTTCTATCACCACCTATACACAGGGTAACTTCACCGATCTGTGCCGTGGTCCGCACCTTGTGGATACAGGTGAGATCAAGGCTGTGAAACTGACCTCTGTGGCTGGTGCTTTCTGGCGCGGTGATGCCAGCCGTGAGCAGATGCAGCGTCTGTATGGTATCTCCTTCCCGAAGAAGAAGATGCTCGACGAGTATCTCGAGATGTTGGAGGAGGCTAAGAAGCGCGATCACCGTAAGATCGGTAAGGAGATGGAACTCTTCATGTTCTCCGATAAGGTAGGTAAGGGTCTGCCCATCTGGTTGCCGAAGGGTACCGAACTCCGTCTGCGCCTGCAGGATCACCTGCGCAAGGTCCAGAAGCGTTTCGGCTATCAGGAGGTGATCACCCCGCATATCGGTTCTAAGAACCTCTACGTGACTTCAGGTCACTATGCCCACTACGGCAAGGATTCGTTCCAACCTATCCATACCCCTGAGGAGGATGAGGAGTATATGCTGAAGCCGATGAACTGTCCTCACCACTGCGAGATCTTCGCTTGGAAGCCCCGTTCATACCGCGACCTGCCCCTGCGTATCGCAGAGTTTGGTACGGTGTACCGCTATGAGCAGAGTGGTGAGCTGCACGGACTGACCCGTGTACGTTCGTTCACACAGGACGATGCCCATCTGTTCTGTCGTCCGGACCAGGTGAAGCAGGAGTTCCTCAATGTGATGGATATCATCGGAATTGTACTCACTGCCTTCGGATTCAACTTCGAGGCTCAGATTTCTTTGCGCGATCCTAACGACCATGATAAGTATGTGGGTACCGACGAGGATTGGGCTTTGGCTGAGAAGGCTATTGTCGAGGCTTGTCAGGAGAAGGGGCTGCCCGCTAAAGTGGAGTACGGTGAGGCCGCTTTCTATGGTCCGAAACTCGACTTCATGATCAAGGATGCCATCGGACGTCGTTGGCAGTTGGGTACCATCCAGGTGGACTACAACCTGCCGAAGCGCTTTCAGCTGGAATACACCGACGAGGACAACACGAAGAAGACCCCTGTGATGATCCACCGTGCACCGTTCGGTTCACTCGAGCGTTTCTGTGCTGTGCTCATCGAGCATACCTCAGGCCACTTCCCCCTCTGGCTCACACCGGATCAGGTGGCCATCTTGCCGCTCTCGGAGAAGTACAACGACTACGCTCAGGAGGTTGCGAAGAAGTTCGATCTGGGTGGTGTTCGTGCGACCATCGACCTGCGTAATGAGAAGTTGGGTCGTAAGATCCGTGACAACGAGCTGAAGCGTATTCCTTATATGGTGATTGTCGGTGAGAAGGAACAGCAGGATGGCACTGTAGCCGTACGTCCTCAGGGCGGTGGCGAACAGAGTGTGAAGACCATTCAGGAGTTCATTGACGAGGTGAACGCTCGTGTCGCCGAGATGACGAAGGACTTTTAATCGATGATAGCAGATAGTTTATAGTTGATAGATGATATGCAGGCAGAAAAGTTAAATTTTCATAAAAGTGTAATTGTCTATTAACTATAAACTATAAACTATAAACTAAAATTAGTAATTTTGCACCCGATTTTCTAAAAAACAGTTGATGAAGAATGACAAAATGAAGAGTCAGTACCGTATCAACGATATGATACGCGTACGTGAAGTCCGCATCGTAGGCGACGAAGGTTCAACCGTAGTTCCTACCCGTGACGCCCTGAATATGGCCCGTGAGCAAGGTGTTGATCTCGTGGAGATTTCGCCTAATGCCAATCCGCCAGTATGTAGGAGATGAAGGCCAAGCAGGTAAAGGTGGAGGTGAAGGAAATCCGCTTCGGACCTCAGACCGATGAGCACGACTATCAGTTCAAGCTCAAGCACGCCAGGGAGTTTCTCGAGGAAGGCAACAAGGTACGTGCCTATGTATTCTTCCGTGGACGCTCCATCCTGTTTAAGGAACAGGGCGAGGTGCTGCTGCTCCGTTTCGCTAACGATCTGGAGGAGGTTGGTAAGGTAGAGTCGATGCCGTCGCTCGAAGGAAAGAAGATGTTCCTCTATCTGGCTCCTAAGAAGGCCGGTGCTCAGAAGAAGAGTCAGCAGGCTCGAGATCGTGAGGCCGCAGAGCAGGAAGCCAAGGAGGCAGCCAAGCAGCAGAAAGAGGCAGCAGCCGCAGAAGCGCCCGCCAATGGTGGTCTTCTCGCCAATGCCAAAATCTCTGCCGATGCGCTGAAGAAATTAACTGAAAAATAAGATGGCGCGCCCGGTATATGCGTTGCTGTCGGTTAATAATAACAATTTAAATTTTCAAAACAATGCCAAAAGTAAAGACAAACTCCGGTGCTAAGAAGAGATTCTCATTCACCGGTACAGGTAAGGTAAAGAGACGTCACGCTTACCACAGCCACATTCTGACGAAAAAGACCAAGAAGCAGAAGCGTAACTTGGTAGGTACAACTATCGTTGATCCCGCAAACATGAAGCAGGTTCGTGACCTGTTGTGTCTCCGTTAAACCTATTGTCGAACATTTAAAGTAGAAAAATTATGCCTAGATCAGTAAATCACGTTGCATCAAGAGCAAAGCGTAAGAGAATTTTGAAGCTTACCCGCGGCTA
>ONNY01000036.1 GCA_900319305.1 uncultured Prevotella sp. | reverse complement strand
GCACCCAACAGGATGACATTGGCAGAACGGGGCACGCCATTATCCTTGGCAGCCTGTTCGATATCCAGCATAATCACATTGTTGATCTTCAGGAGATCAGCCTTGATGGTCTCGATATCTGGATAGTTCGGGATATTCACGAAGGGTGTGCTGGAAGTGATGATCCAACCGTCCTTAGCCAGAAATGGCAGATAGCGCAATGCCTCCATCGGCTCCATCGAGATAATCACGTCGGCACCACCCAGGGGAATCAGGTCGCTGCTGATGGGATTGCTGGAAATACGCAGGTTTGACTGCACATCACCACCGCGCTGGCTCATGCCGTGAACCTCTGCCTGTTTGATGTAGAGGTTCTCCTTCATGGCTGCCTCACCGATAATCGTAGCGATAGAGAGGATACCTTGTCCTCCTACACCGCAAAGTATAATATCTGTTTTCATTTTGCTGCTTTCTTTTGTTTAAGATGACGTTGTAAAGTCTGCATGCACTCACGACGAGGAATAATCACACTCACACCGTGGTAGTTGATCTCATCGCGGATGGCCTGGGTGATTTCAGGCATATTCTTGGGGATAGGGTTCACTACCTTCAGGTGATCCTCAGAGAGACCAAGACCCTTGCAGATCGCCTCAAACTTGTTCGTGCCAGCTGAATCCTGTCCACCCGTCATGGCGGTTGTCAGGTTGTCGCTGATGATGACGGTGATATCCGCATTCTCATTGATGGCATCGAGCAAGCCCGTCATACCAGAATGGGTGAAGGTGGAGTCGCCGATAATCGCTACGGCTGGCCACTGACCTGCATCAGAGGCACCCTTCGCCATCGTGATCGAAGCACCCATATCCACACAAGAATGGATGGCCTTATAAGGCGGCAGGAAACCAAGTGTATAGCAACCTATATCACCAAACACACGAGCATTGGGATACTCCTTCAATACCTCGTTCAGAGCGGTATAGACATCACGGTGACCACAACCTTGACAGAGTGCAGGCGGACGCGGGGTGACATCCTCACAAGGTGCATAACTCTCACTGCTCTCGATGCCCAAGGCTTTCTTCAGGAAGTCGGGATTGAGTTCACCCGTACGAGGCAGCTCACCCGTGAGACGACCTTTGATCACGGCATTGCCTGGCATCACACCACGTACCTGATCCTCAATGAAGGGCTGACCCTCTTCGGCAATCAGCACAAACTCGCAATCGTCGGTCATGCGACGGATGAGTTTCTTTGGAATCGGGTACTGCGAGATCTTCAGCACAGGGTAAGGACAACCATCAGGATAGCACTCCATCAGATAGTTATAGGCAATACCACTGGCGATGATACCCAGTTTATGATCGGAAGCATCGAGATACTTGTTATACTTAGAATCAACAGCCATCTGCTCAAGGATGGGCTGCTGACCAGTGACGACCACATTACGCTTGCGGGCGAAAGCTGGCAGGAGCACCCAGTTAGAGGCCTGAGCATCGTAATTGAGTTCGTTCTGCTGACGGGGCTCGTCGGCAACTTCCACAACGGCACGGCTATGAGCCATACGAGTGGTGACGCGCATCAGAATCGGCAGATGCAGCTGCTCTGACAAATCGAAAGCCTCGCCCATCATGTCGTAAGCCTCCTGCTGAGAGCTGGGCTCAAAGGTAGGAATCATGGCAAACTTAGCGTAGAAACGAGAGTCCTGTTCATCCTGTGAAGAGTGCATCGACGGATCATCAGCCACGAGCACAATCAGACCGCCGTTCGTACCAGTCATCGCAGAGTTCACAAACGGATCAGCACAGACATTCAGTCCCACATGTTTCATACACACCAGCGCACGCTTACCCATATACGACATACCGAGGGCAGCCTCCATAGCTGTCTTCTCGTTAGTGGACCAGCGGCGATGGATATTTCTCTCCTTGGCGACGGGTGAGTCCTGAATATACTCAGTAATCTCCGTCGAAGGTGTTCCAGGATAGGCATAGACACCACTCAGGCCTGCATCGATGGCACCCTGAGCAATGGCCTCATCTCCCAATAACAGTTTTTTCATATCTAATAATGTTTATACAAAATTTTGCGCAAAGTTACTACTTTTCAGTTGAATAAACAAAAAAAAGCGGCCTTATTTGCATAAAGCCGCATTTATATACAGAATTGTTTCAATTTAGAATGTATATCCGAGTGTCAGCAGAAGCTGATGACGGTTGAACTTCACTTCCTTCACGCCCGTATTCATTCCAATCGATGAGTAGCTTATATATTGCTGGAAGGGATGGAAGTCACCTTTCGTCATGTTATACTGATAAGCCAGATCCATATTCACGCCGCCGACCTTATAGCCGAGACCACAGGTGATGCGATGAGTATCCTTCCAGTTCACATAGTCGGTGGTAGAAGAATAAGATACGCCAGGCGACTCCAGCGTCATATCACGTACACCGTTCTCCTCATAAGGTGAAGACACGTAGTTGTAACCGAGACGGATGGCAAACTCAGATACAGGTTTAATCTCCGCACCCACTCTGATGGTATGCACGCCCTTCAGCGACTTATCCGTATTGGCATTCATCGCATCGTCGGTGTATGAGGGAGAATAGCCGTAGTCGTCATACCAGTAACTATCACCCTTATTCACACGATTGGAAGAGTTGCTGTAGTCAGAATACTCATAGCCGAAGCCGAGTGCAACCTGAGAACCGATGGTGTGACCCAGACTCAAGCCGAACTTCCAAGGGGTATAAAATTTAAAGTCGTATTCCTGATGACTCTGTCCATCATCCCAATAACCCGTCTGGCTGTTATTCAGCATATAGCTGTCGTTGGTCGTATTGAGGTCATACCATGTCGGAGAACTGATAGAAAGACCAATACGGAAGGGTGACTCTGCAGAGGGACGGAAGATAACACCTGCCGTCACATCGAGACCCGTACCCTTGATACGACGCACGTCAGAGACTGCCACCGAACCGATAGGACTATCATTCTTATCCACCAATGTCTCAGCATACTCACTATAACCACGATAGTTCACACTTTTCACACCGACAGTAAGTCCCCAGTAGAAACGATCGTTTGAGTTACCACTGACATTGAAGTCGAAGTTATTGACCCAACCGCGATGGGCTCTATCAAATGTATAAGCATTGGCATCGTTATAATAGACCCAATCGGCAGTAGGATCCTGCAAATGCTTTTCCACATCACACATCAGTACGTTGGCATTCATATAGTCTGATTCACTATAGGCCCAAGAACGATCATTAACTCCATAATAGCCTATCGCCTCATCCTGCATATTCGTATCGAAGTAATACACGCCAGAGGCTGCTTTTGCATAGGTCAGACCATTCTGAGAACAGCCCTTCAAAGAATTGGCAGCAGAAAGAATCTGATTGAAGTTCCTGCTCTTATGGAAGTTGAAGGCGAAGTTGATGAACGACGAACGACTCAATCTGGAGGAATAAACAAATCCTGCCTGATCGAAGCTGATCGTGGTCTTACTCTTGTTGTCAAACTTCTCCGCATCCTGCTGAGAGACGAAGCCAAGACTGATGCTGGCATGGGAATGACGGAACAAGCCGATACCTGCAGGGTTCGTAGAGATGGTGGAGATATCTGCACCAAGGGCATCCATCGCACCACCCATACCCACATAACGGGCTGTACCATTCAGATCGCTACCCAAAAGGCGTGCGCTCTCATATGTATCCTGTGCAGCTGCGGGCAGGATGACTGCCATCGCCAAGGCTGCAAAACAAACTTTTCTCTTCATATTCTTACGTAAATGAATTATCTAAAATGAATAAATCTTATCTTCTGCCACCGAGGCCACCGCCACGACTTCCGCCGCCTCCGCCGCCGCGTGAACCACCGAAGCTACCGCCTCCGCCACGAGAACCTCCGAAGCTGCCACCACCGCTGTAACTGCCACTGCTACGAGAGCCGCCAAAGTTACCACTTGATGTAGAACCACTGCCACGATAGCCACTGAAGTTGCCACTACCACTGCGGATGTTATTACCGCTACTGTAATGTCTGCCACCACTCATGGCATCAGCACGCTGACGCAGACTGCTGTTTCTGTTCATATTGGAATAACCGGTATAACCATGACGATAACTACGTGTTGAACCGTCACGACGGATCGAACCTGTACCGATGGTACGATGTGCACGTCCACCTCCACCACCTATAACAACGACGGGACGATAATACGGATAACGCCAGCCCCAATAACCTCTATAATACCAGGGATCATACCAACCGGCATAACCATAATACCAAGGATCGTACCAGCCCCAGTACCAACTACTGTAATATGGCGAATACCAGGGGTCATACCAAGGGTCATACCATCCCCAACGGCTGTAATACCAAGGAGAATGCCAACCCCACCAGGTTTCACGACCATTCTTATATCCTGCCCAATAAGCACTGTCCAACTGATATTCATCGAAGCGGGTCATTCGCTTCGTCAGTTGGAAGTCCTCTCGGAGGGAATCTACAGAGTCAATCTGCTCCACCTGGCTTTTGAACCTGCGGTTATATTCATCCACACTACGATTACTGCCAGCATAATAGGTATCCTTCGGCATGCCGAACTGATCCTGCGCCTCCTCTACCACTGCCGACTTTTTCTTTTTCGACACGAAATAGAGGTCATCATCCTGAGCCATCATTGCCAACGGCATGGCTCCGATAAGCATGGAAATTAATAACAGTTTTTTCATCTTCTTCGTCAATTTAATGATTCACGTTGCAAAAATACAACGATTTTTAGTGCAAATTTAGGGAAAAACCCTAACTTATGAGAGGAATTTCCCTATTTTTTGTAATTTTGCGCTAAAAATTAACATCTTATGAAATATTTCGAAGTAGATTTTACCATTTCGCCCTATTCTGCTGATGCAAGTGACGTGCTTGCAGCAATGGCAGGAGAAGCAGGATTCGAGACTTTTGAAGAGACGGAGACTGGTCTGAAAGGCTATGTCCAACAAAGTCTTTTTGACGTGTCAGTACTCAAGACAGCCTTGGAGGATTTCCCCTTTGAGGATACCACCATCAGTTATGATATTCGGGAGGCAGAGGATCGCGATTGGAATGAGCAGTGGGAACAGGAAGGCTTTGAACCGATAGTTATCTCCGAAAACCTGATTATTCATGATGGAAGACATCTGCCTGATAGCACACCGGACATCGCCATTGAGATCGATGCGAAGTTAGCTTTCGGCACAGGCACCCACGAGACCACAAGGATGATCTGTTCTACCCTATTGGAACTGCAACCAAAAGGCAGAGTTCTCGATTGTGGTACAGGCACGGGTATCCTTTCCATCTGTGCTCTCAAACTGGGTGCACAGGAGGCTATCGGCTATGATATCGATGAGTGGTCGGTAGATAATGCACGCCACAATGCCGTCATCAACCAGATAGATAACCGCTTCACATCTCTCTTGGGCGATGCTTCTAAATTAAATAAGGTGGAAGGCACCTTCGATCTGGTGATGGCAAATATCAACCGTAACATTCTGTTGAACGACATGCCTCAGTTTGTATCGAAGATGAACGCTGATGCTACGCTAATTCTGAGCGGTTTCTATACGGACGATTGTCAGACCCTGATAGAAAAAGCCCAGACGTTAGGACTCACACTGCAACAGCAGAAAGAGGATCAGCAGTGGGCTTGTCTTGTTTTGACGCGTTAGCCGAAGACAAAACGCAGACAACCCACCAACTGCACTGCAAAGAGATAGAACACCAATAGCGGTGCCCCTTTGGCGATACCAAAGGACAATGCCTGCAGGATATCCGACAGGTTCCGCATCACACCAGACATCAGTCCGAAGGCCACACTGAAGATACTGATGCCAAAGGCGATGATAGGTACCAGACTACGACTGAACGCTGATGGAAAGAGATGACCTGTGGCAGAAAGCAGGATGGCATGTGGCATCAACGTCAACAGGAGGATGATGACAACATAGATCAGTAGGAACGCCAATGCCACATAGAGCGCCAGACGATCGCGGAAATTAATGCTTTTCTTCCCACTGAAGATGGTAGTCACCCTACTCTTCTGCAGACACCCTAAAGCACACATCAACACAAGCAGACACACTAACACCGGAGAGGCTACCAGGTCGCTAAACGAACTGAAGAACCACCTGATACCCTCTGAGGAAAGCAACGAGCGCACCCCTTCAACCCGCATGGCAGACAACAGCCACGAGAGAATCACCAGCAATGTCTCAGCAATCACTGTCACCAGACATAGCCAGCCCAGTCGTTGGTGGTACTTACTCGTCATCGGGTTCGAGGTTGTCAATATCCAGTACACGCAACTCCAAGGCTCTTACCACCAGTCGTGTAGCATTCACACCTGTTGTTCCTTCTGGGAAAAGTTTCTGGATGAGTTCGTTCTGACGTTTCTCCAGACTTTTCACACCGAAAGGCATACCTCTCAGGTTGGTAATCTGCTCTTTGGTATAGCCCAAGGCCAGATGTCTCAGGAAACGTTCATCATACTCATCGATCTCATAGTTCACAAGCGCCTCCTGTTTCACCAACTGTCCACTGACGGCAGCCTTGAAACGCTCCACAATCTTCTCAAGGATAGGCTCATTGAACACCAGTTGCTTCCCATCCATTACGGCTGACACATCTCTTCTCGTCAGAAGTTCTCCAGTCTTCAAGATGATGCCATCAGCCCCGGCATCGAGCACATCCACCCAGAGTTTCTCATTCAGGATCTCACCCGTGAAGATCAGCACCTTCACATCAGGATGCGACTCTTTGGTATGTCGGCATAGTTCCACACCGACAGTGGTAGAGCCACCCAGACCTAAGTCGAGCAATACAAGGTCAGGAATCTGCTGCTTCAGCAGGCGCCAGTAACTCTGTTCGTTGTCTGCCGTACCGATGATCTCTGCCTCGGGGATGTCGTTACGGATGATACCCTGTGTCCCTTTCAACTCCAGGGGCACGTCTTCCACTATGATTACTTTGAATTTCTCCATACGCTTGGTAATGTTATGATCATATTTGTTATTCCTTCTATTAAGGTGGCATAGATACCACAGCCTCTTCTGTTAGTAGCCTCGCCATGATCCCTGATAATCTGCCTACAAAGCAGATATGGCAGATGATCCTTTGAGGGAGTGAATAGATCACGTGCCTCTGCCTCAGTGAGTTTCAATTGAGGCATGGGGATATGGATCTCCACATAGGGACCGTCCTGTGGTAGATACTGGATATCGGGATGTTTCTCACCCGACTGCTTCTTCAGGATCTCAAAGAGGTAACGTACGAGATTCTCGTCGCCAAGAATCCCATGCTGCAGGGGTTTCAGATGAAGTTTTATCGGCGCCACCTGATGCATCGCCTGTGCACTGAGGATACCATAGAGTTCACGATAATAGGTGGCCACCTCTGCCAATGATGCCATATCACCTGCATCCAACAGCTGACAGATACGGCTGGGATAATACATTGTCTCGTGTTTCAAGGTTGAGAGACAGTTATCGAGCACGGCATTCGTCACGTGCAGGTTGTTGTCTTCCAACTCAAAACGTCTGATTTCATCATCCAACATCTCAAACTCCATCTCACGCTGTTGATCCTTCATAAATCTGTCATAGAGACGATGACGATAATAGAGCAGATACCAGGCTGGTACGATGGATACCAACAACAGGACCAGCAGGATGACACCCACCGTCTTGTTAGTCTGCGACTGTTGCATGGCCCTGCAGTATTCACCCAACGAGTTATCTGCCGACATCTCCTTGAAGAGTTGGGTGTAGATACGGTTGTTGTAATTATAGAGATGCCACTTGTGAAGAGCCAAGGCAGCTACAGCACTCTCGTTTCGGATATCGAGAATCACAGTGTAGTTGGTCTTCACACTATCGTGGAACCATTTGATCTCAGGGAAAGTCAATGAGGCATCACCCTCTGCCAGCATCAGGTCATGCCCTTTCGGATTCAAGGACTTATAATGGACATTCAAGTAATAGCGGCAGGAGTCGGCAAACTGCATCGTACGTTCAAACGTACCATTAATATTCGAAAAATAGGCAGAATCTGCAAAGGCATTGGCTTTCTCCAAAGGCGTAAGTCCTTGTGCCTGTGCCGTCAAACTACCAAACGACAACAGCACCAGGATCAGGCGCAGCACACCTTTCGGCAGTCGGAAGAAGAGACGTGTACCCTTGCCCAACTGACTGGTAGCGGCAATGCTACAGACAGAGAAGATCTGACTGATCTTACGGTATTTCTCAATAATACCCTTGCAGTTCAACAAGCCAAACCCATGTTCTTCGACAATCTTATGATCAAAAAGATGAGCCAGTTGTTCTTCAGTCATACCGTTACCGGTATCTTCTACCGCTATCTCTACATATTGCTCTCCCTCCGTGGCATATACCTTCACCTCTCCACCTTTCTCGGTAAACTTCCGGGCATTGTCGGCAAGGGTATTCAACATAAAGAGCGTCAGCACTCGATCAGCCTTTACCACAGCCTCAGTAGGTTCCACCTGCAGATCCACACCCTTCATCTGGAAGCCAGTCTTGCCTCTGCTGATGATATCAAACAACTGCTGCAGCGGAAAACTCTCTATCTTCAGACTCAGTTCTCCCTGACGCAACTGGATCCAATAGGTCAGCACATCGTTATAGGCATTGATCTGATCTGTCAGTTCCTGGATATAGGAGATATTGGGTTTACCAGAATGACTGGCCTCATAGAGGATACGGTCTATAAAGGGTGTAATGGAATTAACCAGCGATACCTTCGCCCTTTGTTCCAGATTCCTTCTTTCGCTATTCTCCACCCGCAACTGACAGGCTGCCAACAATTCTTTCTTCTGTTCAAAGAGATCATCCGACACATCCTCATGATTATGTTTACGGTTCATGTGGTTGAAGAGCCATAGCGAGAACAGCAGCAATAGGATGGCGCCTATCACGGCTGCCAACATGAGATTCAATTGCCCCTCAGTCTTTTCAAACTGACTGGCACGGGCTTCTAACTGCCGATCCTGACGAGTGGTCTCCTGCATATCCAGATAGATATTGCGGTTGAAGTCACTCTGTGGCTTATCATCTATCGCTGCATAGGCTACACTCAACTGCTCACGGATACTGGCTACCAGGTCTGGTGCCTGATTGATGATTGAATCTGAGAGGGCCTGTTCGAGATTAAAAAGCGCCGATTCATAATCACCGATCTGACGGTAACAAGACGCCAGGGTACGATAAGCACCGGCAATCTGATACACATCACCATACACGCGGAAGATGTCTAATGAAGTCTCCGCCAACCAACCTGCCAGCATATCCTCCTCTACATTCTCAGGATTGATAAACGTCAGGGCAGGCAGATTATCGGTGATCAATTGTCTGCGGGTATCAGCATCCATCAGATGTTCAGAGAGTGCCTCAAGAGCATTGGCAGCGAAGTAAGGATAGCCGCCGTCACGAGCCATCAGGAAACAACGCATCAGGTGATCAAACTCCTGTTGATTGATGGTCTGTTGTGTCCCTTCTGTCAGGATACCACCTGCACCGATGTTATAGAGATAGTTGAGGAATTGTGCTGTATCTTTCTGAATTTCAGTAGGATTAATCGATAATAAAGCATCAATTGATTGTCGTTCCAATCCTACGTAATAGTAGTAGGTTGAGTTCACGATGGCATACTCCGTCTCCGCGTATAACAGCAGCCTGGCCTCGGCTGGGGATAGTTGTTCCCGCTCTTCATTGATCCTGCGCATCGCCAGATCTGCCAACTCACGATACTCATGAAATGCCCTGTTATTCGATCGGCGCTGACACAGACGCATCTGTTGGACATAGGCTATAAAACACTGCAACTGGTTGTCAGTCACCTCCGTCACCTCTTGCAACAGTCGTTCTGCCTCATCGTATTCCATCTTCACGATATGCACGAAAGCCAGGTTGTTAAGTGCCTCTGCCTTTCCTGCATCATAGTCTTCTGCCATCTGATACGCCCTTTGCGCCAGATGTAGTGTACTGTCTATGTTCCTGTAATGATAGGCATAAGATTGAAGATTCAGCTTATCAACGGTCTGCCTATCAGGACGCGTACAAGCCGAAAAAAGGATGGTTGATACAATGAATAGCCAATATTTCATAGATAGTTAGAAAAGATCCCTCCCGCCACTATCGACGGGAGGGAAAGTCTCTTAGGCACGAGCCTTAGCCACGTAACCGAGTGCTTCCTTACACTTGTCAGTCACATACTGCCAATCGCCAGCCTTTACCTTATCACTGGGGAAAAGTTTAGAACCCATACCGACGCAGAAGACACCTGCCTTGAACCACTTCGTAAGATTCTCCTCCTCGGGAGCCACACCACCAGTTACCATGATCTTCGACCAGGGCATCGGAGCCTTCAGACCCTTCACCATGTTAGGACCAACCACGTCACCGGGGAATACCTTTGTCAAGTCGCAACCCAACTCCTGAGCCTTACCAATCTCAGAAACTGTCATACAACCAGGGCAGTAAGGCACCAGACGACGATTACATACAGGGGCAATCTCTGGGTTGAACAGCGGGCCAACCACAAAGTTGGCACCCAACTGCAGATAGAGGGCTGCTGTGGGAGCATCCACTACAGAACCAATACCCAGTGCCAACTCAGGGCACTCCTTATCGGCCCACTTCACCAACTCACCAAAGATCTCGTGAGCGAAGTCACCGCGATTCGTAAACTCAAACGCACGAACACCGCCCTCATAGCAGGCCTTCACCACGTTCTTACAGGTCTCAAGATCCTTATGATAGAAAACGGGTACCATACCGGTATCACCGATTTTCTTCAATACTGCAATCTTATCAAATTTAGCCATATTCTTATTCTAAATATTATCTCTGTACGCGACCACTGGCATTACCACCAGCCAAAGACTCTACCTCATCAACACTTACCAGATTAAAGTCGCCATTGATAGTGTGCTTCAGGGCAGATGCAGCAACTGCAAACTCAAGAGCCTCACCCTGAGTAGCCTTTGTCAGCAGACCATGAATCAGACCACCAGAGAATGAGTCACCACCACCTACGCGGTCGATAATCGGGTTGATCTCGTAACGCTTGCTCTGATAGAACTCCTTACCATCATAGATCAGCGCTTTCCAGCCATTGAATGTAGCACTGAAACTCTCACGGAGTGTAGAAACGACATACTTGAAGCCGAACTCAGCCTTCATCTGCTTGAAAATACCCTCGTAACCAGCAGCGTCAGTCTTACCACCCTCTACGTCAGCATCGGGCTTGAAACCAAGACAGAGTTCTGCATCCTCCTCGTTACCGATGCAGACATCCACATACTGCATCAGAGGACGCATGATGGAAATAGCCTTCTCTGAGGTCCACAGTTTCTTACGGAAGTTCAGATCCACAGATACGGTGACACCATGACGCTTGGCAGCCTCACAGGCGAGTTTTGTCAACTCAGCAGCCTTGTCGCTGATAGCCGGTGTGATACCACTCCAGTGGAACCAGGCAGCACCTTCCATGATAGCATCAAAATCGAAATCAGAAGGATCAGCCTCTGCGATAGAAGAGTGAGCACGGTCGTAGATCACCTTCGACGGACGCATGGAAGCACCAGTCTCTGCATAGTAAAGACCTACGCGGTCACCACCACGTGCAATAAACTGGGTGTTGACACCATAACGACGCAGTGCGTTGACTGCAATCTGTCCGATCTCATGCTTTGGGAGTTTAGAAACGAAGTAAGCCTCATGACCATAGTTGGCTACTGAGATAGCAACGTTTGCTTCACCACCACCAGGGATGATGCGGAATGATTCACTCTGAATGAAACGGTCGTTTCCCTGTGGGGAAAGGCGGAGCATAATCTCGCCTAAAGTTACAATTTTTGCCATTTTTTATTGTTTTAAATTATAGATTACAAATGATCTTTCGTTTGCGAGGACAAAATTAGACAAAATTTCCGAGAACTCCAAATATTTATGCGGAATTTAGGTAAAAAACTTACGGAAACGATTTCGGATACAATTATTTTAATCAAGATGTTGGTTTATATCAGAAAATCTTTGTACCTTTGCCGAAAAATCGCAAGAAATGGCAAAAGAGAACATTACCATCAAAGACATTGCAGCCCGTGCCGGTGTATCAACAGGTACGGTGGATCGGGTATTGCATAAGCGCCCCAATGTCAGTAAGTCAGCTCTGGAAAAAGTCAACAAAGCCCTTGAGGAACTTGATTATCGCCCAAACATGTACGCCTCTGCACTTGCCTACAATAAGACCTATACCTTCTATGTGGTGCTGCCCAAGCACGAACAGGATGCCTATTGGGACGAGATCGAAGAAGGTGCCCAGGCCTGTTGCCAG
>ONNY01000166.1 GCA_900319305.1 uncultured Prevotella sp. | reverse complement strand
GCTGCCGATGAATCCCGCAGCTCCTGTCACCAAGATGGTCTTACCATTCAAATCAATCTTCTGCATAAAAGAACTTATCAGTTATACGGTACAAACAAAAACAAAAAGTTACAGCAGTTCCTTGGCGCGTTCCAAAGCGAGGGTGATGTGAGAACAGATGTTCTTCTCACCCAGGAGTGTGTCGAAACGGGCCTTGTGGAGCACCTGCTGCACGCGCGGGTTGACACCCGAGAGAACCACCTGGATACCCTCACCCTGAGACATGAGACAGAGGTTGGTGAGGTTGTGGATACCCGTGGAATCGACAAAGGGCACCTTACGCATACGGATGATGCGCACCTTCGGACGCTGATGGCCTAAGGCACCCATAATCTCCTCGAACTTGTTGCCGGCTCCGAAGAAGTAAGGACCGTTGATCTCATAGACCTCCACGCCCTCGGGGATCGTGAGGTGCTCCAGATTGCCCATCAGGAAGTCGCTCTCCTCCTCGTCGGGATTGATCTCATCGCTGATGACACGCACGTCGGTGGTCTCAGCCATACGGCGCATGAAGAGCAGACAGGCACAGATCAGGCCCACCTCGATGGCGATGGTGAGGTCGAAGATGACTGTGAGCAGGAAGGTGACCCAGAGCACGATGACATCACTCTTCGGATTCTTCATGATGCTCAGGAACGAGCGCCAGCCACTCATATTATAACTCACAATAACCAGCACACCTGCCAGACATGCCATGGGGATATATTGTGCCAACGGCATGAGAAACAGGAAGATGAGCAGCAGCACGGCGGCATGGATGATACCAGCCACAGGCGTACGTCCGCCGTTGTTGATATTCGTCATCGTACGGGCGATGGCACCGGTGGCAGGAATACCGCCGAAGAGCGGACTTGCCAGGTTTGCCATACCCTGGGCGATGAGTTCGGTATTCGAGTCATGACGGTCTCCGATGACACCATCCGCCACAGTGGCAGAGAGCAACGACTCAATGGCACCGAGGATGGCAATGGTGATGGCAGGCGATACGAGGCCCTTGATGATGTCCCATGTGAGCACAGGCACCTCAGCACCAGGCAGCTGATTGGAGATGGCAAATCGGTCGCCGATCGTCTCGACACTGGTGATACCCCACTGATGCTTCAGCAGGAGCACGGCAAGTGTCATCACGATGATGGCGATCAGACTGCCAGGCAGTTTTCCTACAGCGACATGGCGCGTGAGCCTGGGCCACAAGGCAATGACAGCCACACTCAGGACACCGACTCCCGCACTCCAGACATCGATCGTGGGGAAGGCGGAGAAATAGGCTATCCACTTCTCGATGAAGTCGGAAGGCACTGACGCCATCGTCAGTCCGAAGAGATCCTTGATCTGCGTGGTGAAGATGGTGAGGGCGATACCCGACGTGAATCCGACGATGATCGGATATGGGATGTACTTGATGATCGTACCCAGATGGAGGATGCCGAACATGATGAGGAACACACCTGCCATCAGCGTGGCAATGGTCAGACCCTCGAAGCCATACTGCTGGATGATACCATATATTATAATAATGAACGCGCCCGTGGGACCACCGATCTGCACCTTCGAGCCTCCGAAGACGGAGACGATGAGACCAGCCACGATGGCGGTGATGATACCCTTCTCGGGCGTCACGCCAGAAGCGATACCGAAGGCAATCGCCAAAGGCAGTGCCACAATTCCCACAATGATACCTGCCAGCAAGTCGGTCATAAACTGCTGACGATCGTAATGTCTCAACGTGGAGAACAGTTTTGGTTTGAATGATACTGTTGTCATGGGTGCAAAAGTACAAAAAAGTTTAAAAATACACTAAAAATTATCTATTTTTGAATGAAATGCTATACTTTTGTTGCGATTTATCAATTATACCTAATTAAAATTGTAGTGTTATGAAGAAAGTATTATTCGTCGTGATGGCAGTAATGGCCATCGGTTTCACTTCTTGCGGAAACAAGACACAGGCAACTGCAGAGACAACTGACTCTGTGGCAGTAATGAACGTAGAGGACGAGATTGCCGGCACCATCAGCGCGTTGACAGAGCAGATAAACGCTCAGGATGCCAACAAGTTCCAGGAGGCTCTGGCTGCTGTCCAGGCTAAGGTCAAGGAGCTGGTTGCTGCCAACCCCGAGGCTGCCAAGAACTTCGTGGCTCAGGTACAGGCTTTCCTGAAGGAGAATGCAGAGAAGATCAAATCATTTGCCGGTGACAACGCTGCTGTGACTTCTGCTGTAGCCGCTCTGACCGAGGCTCCTGCCGAGAGCATCGTGAACAGTCTGGCTTCTATCGGCGAGAATGCAGAGGCTGCTGCCAACCAGGTGGTTGACGACACCAAGGCCGCTGCTGACAAGGCTGTTGAGGATACGAAGGCTGCTGCCGACAAGGCCGTTGAGGACACCAAGGCTGCTGCCAAGGAGAAAGCCAGCAAGAGCATCGACGATGCTGCCAGCAAGGCCAAGAGTGCTTTAGGCATCTAAAAACAATTTACTTTAGAAATAAAAAAAGATCCCCGCTGATTCAGGCGGGGATTTTTTTATTTCAGGATAAGTGCTACCGGACAATGGTCGGAGCCTAAGATGTCAGTGTGGATCAGGGCATCGGAGAGTTGCGGGCGCAGACGATCGGAGACGACAAAGTAGTCGATGCGCCACCCCGCATTCTTCTGGCGCGCCTGAAAGCGGTAGGACCACCATGAGTATTTCACCTCCTCTGGATACAGATAACGGAAGGTGTCGGTAAACCCGCTCTTCAACAAGGTGGAGAACCTGGCACGCTCCTCATCGGTAAAGCCCGCATTATGGCGGTTGGTCTTGGGATTCTTGATATCGATCTCCTCGTGGGCTACATTCAGGTCGCCACAAAGGATGACGGGTTTCTGTGCATCAAGTCGCTGCAGATAGGCACGGAAGTCGTCTTCCCATGTCATACGGTAGTCGAGACGCTTCAGGCCGTCCTGTGAGTTGGGCGTATAACAGCACACCAGGAAGAAGTCGGGCATCTCAAGGGTGATGACACGGCCCTCATGGTCGTGGGCATCGATGCCGATGCCGTAAGTGACGTTCAGAGGCTGAAGACGGGTATAGACAGCGGTGCCGGAATACCCTTTCTTATCGGCATAGTTCCAAAACGACTGATAACCCTCGAACTGCAGGTCGAGTTGTCCGGCCTGCATCTTCGTCTCCTGCAGACAGAAGAAGTCGGCATCCAGCTGACGGAAGGTGTCGCTGAACCCCTTGCCCTCACAGGCCCGCAGGCCATTCACGTTCCAGGAGACAAACTTCATACGGCTTTAGAACTTTGCCATTTTGATGGCGACGACTGCACACTCATCGCCTTTATTACCTAAGCGACCGCCAGCACGATCCTTCGCCTGCTGCAGATCGTTGG
>ONNY01000028.1 GCA_900319305.1 uncultured Prevotella sp. | reverse complement strand
CAATATGTTTTCGGCAGCAAAGGTAAATAATTCTCCCGAACCAACCAAATATTTTGAGAATAATTTACCCAAAACCTCACACCGTTCCCCTGTGATCCATCTGCGTTGATCTTTATTCAAGGTGTGCTCCAATCGGGCGCACCTCCCTTTTATCTTTACGGGTGCAATAGGGGCAGGCACCATTGCGCCCACCACCTTTGCCATCACCTCTAACTTATGGCCCTAAACAAAAAGTTCTCCCATAGCTGCAGATAACGAGACTTTACATCTATCACAGATATCTGTGATGGTAGCACCGCTGGAAGACAATCCATAGAAGTTGTCTTCGCTAATAAGTACATATTCCCATTCACGATTCATTCGCTCTTCGGGCTTCAGTTCGTTTATCTTGCGTGCCCACTCTACTGCGGCAGTCTGCTTCTGTCGAACGTTTTTATCAAACAGCTTGTCGTTCCCCTTTGTCTCTATCAGATATATCTTCTTCTCCGTGCCAACGATGAAGTCAGGATGATAGGTAGCCATTAGTCCGTCTTTCCTCATGTAATAGATGACTGCGAAGGAATGCTGGCTCTCGTTTATCTTCAAGAAGCGCTCCACCTCTCCGTCTCTGTCGAGAAATTCAATAAACGCCTTCTCGAATCCGCCACGACTCGTGGGATATCCCAATCGTTTGTAGATGCATTTGCTGACCTCTAATGAGAAAGACTCACGCATCTTAATCTCTGCAACAGACGAGAACTTGGTATGCACCACCTGAGCATCCGTCGTCATGATGTTATTCTGGATGTTGAAGATTGCTCGTGCCATCTCCTCGATGATATGCTTTGTAACAATAGCATCTTTCGATAAGAGTATCTTCCAGTCGCTTCCATTAAAAGGGTTAAATGGTCGACCAAACAGTCTTGTACGGATATACATATCTACAACCGCAATCATACGAGCCTCGTTGATTTGCAGAGTGGGTAATCCGCTACGTGGACCGCCTTTGTCAAATCTCAATGTAATGGTTCGAAGCAACTTCTGCAAGAACTCATTATAGCTGGTGGCAGTAAACAGATTGGCAGTTACCTTATACCGTCCAAACTGCGTCTTAGACAATGCTTCTTGAGAAATGAATGTCTCACCCTCGACAGCCAGGAACTGTCGTAACTTCTCCAAAGGAAACGCTGTAAACGGCTGGAGCGTACTGATGTCTATATCTACATCCTCCAGTTCCTCTTCCGCTTCTCTGACTATCATAGGCCATTCAAAGTCAAACTGCTCATAGTCCTCACGTAACCCCACTCTGATTAAGTCGCCTGTTGCACCACTTGCACCAGTCTCGCCAGTATCCTCGGCAGCCAGTCCTTCGGCAAACAATTCTTCATAGAATTGCAAGAAAGCAGGATGCTCAATGATGCTCAGCATATCAATATAAGTAGTGGGATGCGTGTGGAGCTGAAGCACTCGCTTTCGGTCAAGTTCCTTGATGCTCTGATATTCTGGTTCTCGCCACATCAGACGCAAGCCTCGACCTATAATCTGCTCCAACAAGATAGGAGCCTCCGAAGAGCGTAGCGGAACAATCACACAGATATTATTAACATCAAATCCTTCACGCAGCATCAGCACAGAAATAATCACTTTGGGCTTCTGGTATTTGTCGATATCGAAGAGTTTCTTTTTGGTTTCTTTCCATTCCTCTTCGCTTACCTCACCTTTGGCATTACTGTCAATGGTTACGACATCCTCTTGTGCCAGACCATCCTCCAACATCAGTTGGTTTACAAAAGGAGCCACAGACGTGTCTTCGCAAATGACCAGCATCTTGGGGTTCTTGTTTTCATCGACAGCCGTAAACTCTGTTTCCAGTCTCTTCAGTTTTGCCAATCCAGCACGCAGCATCAACCGTTGTCCGTCGCTTAGGTCACAAACTTTATTCCTTTCGTCACGAACAGCCTTATAGTCCAAGTCCTTCAGCTCTGTCAACTCCTGACGACGATCCAAAAGCAACGTTTTTACTAAACCCTTACGCATAGCGGTAGCCAAATCGAAATCTACGACAATATGGGGGAAGTAGCATTTTTGTGCTTTCTTGCCTGAACCTCTTTGGTCGTAGGGCGTAGCCGAGAAATCCACTTGGAAGAATCGTTCACCTTTCTTCTCGGAAATGACGTTCAATCCTTTCTGCCATTCTACCTCCTCTATCTCGCCATTCCGCTTCAGTTCGTGAATATGGTGAGCCTCATCATTAATTACCATGATGTCCTCCAGACTTGCAAGATACTCCAGTTCCGAACCTCGTAGATAGCGGCGATCCAGCATACCCAAGTCATTACCGGCTGCCTTGCCAGGACGGATAGGCAACAACTTGTCAATAATCTCTGAGGGTGTCAGTTCTCCGTCTTCACCTGTATTCTCTTCTTCTATTTGGTTTTCAAACAGGTGCCAGTTGGTGAGGGCTATGAGCCCGTCGCCAGTTGTTTTCCTTCCTATACCTTCGTCTTTGGTGACAACATTATTCTGAATGAACGAAAACACCTCTTGCCGATAGTGAACAGGTATAAAGACTTCCTGGTTCAGATAGAAGTCATTGGTTTCAATATCCCGTTCCTCCTTATCTCGCTGCATACGTCCACAGAAAGCATCCAGCAGACGGTCATAAACTATCAGACCAGGAGCCACAATCAGGAAGTTCTTTGTAAAACGCCCGCTTTTTACGTCCTCATGTCTGGCATTCAGCATCTGCCAAAGCAACAAGGCATGCATTACCCAAGTCTTACCAGTACCCGTTGCCATCTTTACGGCATACTTAGGCATCTGGTATTTCTTCTGTCCCAAGGTTGCTAACTCCACAACTGGCATCAAGTCTGGCGTCAGTTGTTCGTAATACTCCATCACATTCTTAACGCCCATCACTTCATGCAGATAAACAATGTTGAGAATCGCCTGGCGCTGACCTGTATGGAAGTTACGATTCCTCAAAGAACAGTATTCCTCCGAGAACCAAAACTTCAGTAAGTCTTGGGTTGTGGGTGTCACCTGTTCCAACAGCTCGCCACTTTCCCACGCTGCGTTTACCGTCTCGCTGAGTCGCTTGGCTAACTCCAGCGAAGCATTCATTCCGTTTGTTGCCATAGCCTATACCTCCTTGATTACCTGACTCTCAAATCCAAACACATCTACTGCCTTGATGCACACTTTTCTCTGAGCCTTATGGGGTACTCTGAGACGAGTCTTATAGACACAATGCAGCGGGTCGTTGTCGTTCTCCATATTCTCCCGATAGTCCTGCCAAGTAGAGCGGAAGGTCACGCCGTCGTAGTCGGGGTCGATGCTCCAGTATTCTATCAGACTGAGCGGGTCGCGCTCCAACACTTGTTGCAGTTTCTCTTTGTCCTTATCATCCAGCGGGATATTGTCTGGCGACAGCAGCACATAGTTCTCCAACTCCACGTCTATCTCGTCCTGATCGCCATTCTGCTTCACCACTAAAGGCTTCGCCACCAGGTATTGCAGCGACGAGAAGCGCACCGACTTATCGTCAATCAGTTTCTTATAGCCCTTCTTTGCTAACTTATCCAACAGGTCTGGTGGAATCACCAACACCTCCACGTTCGAGTTCTCATACTTCTGAATCGCTTGCGAAATATCGAAGGCGAAGTTCCACCCCAGCACGACCACTTTTTCCCAATCGCCACCAAGCAGACTTGCTTTGGCTTCTACAGCCTTGCGGATAGTGGCAGCAGTTGTCAGTCGGTTAGGCGAATCTACCATTACTAATGTGCGCGTACCTTTTATATATCCGAAGTTCCTGTCGTTCGTCTGCTCTAGTGTAAAGGGCAGAGCGCCATACAGGCCCAACACCACTTGGCTCAAATCTCCCACATGCTTATAGCGTTTGTTGTTCCTAAACGCCTCCTTCTGGTAATCACCAATGCTCTGATATAAGAACGGTTTTACTTCTTGGTCTATAAATCGCTTGCGCATAACCAAGGAGGCGGGTTTGCCTATGTCGCAGGTAATCCAACGTCTGCCCAATCGTTCTGCTACAGCAGCCGTTGTACCGCTGCCGCCGAAGAAGTCGCAGACGAGGTCGCCTGGATTACTACAGGCATTTAAGACTCTTTCCAATAGAGCTTCAGGTTTCTGGGTAGCATAACCTACACGTTCTTCTTTATTCTTGGGGTCTACTGCTTTAATGTCCCAAACAGAATCTATAGTATTCCCCTCTATACGTAGGATAACATCATTGGGCCCCGGCTTACGATGATTCTCCTTTATAAAACGATTATAATAACCTTTGAAGCGAGAATCAGTTTCAGGGTAATATGCACCAGTAATCTCGTTATTTTCATTTAAGAACTCGTTCCACCGAGTGAAATCAATGGTTTCTTCAGCATTATTGTCTTTTAGGAGATGGAAAGTTGAAGATGAAGATTTTGAATAAAAGAAAATGTTATCATGTTTCCTTGGGAAGTAACTCCTTACCTGACCTTGAAAAGTTTGATAATGCCAAATGATTTCGTTTTTAAAGTTTTCCTTTCCCCAAATATCGTCCATAAGCAACTTTACATAAGAAGCTACATGCCAATCAATATGCACAAGTATATTTCCTTTGTCTGATAGTAATTCTTTCATCAATATTAGTCTTGGACATATCATCTTTAAATATGATATTGTACCTTCTTCCCATGTGTCTGCATAAGCGAACTGCTCAATAACTGTTGGCTTCTGCTGAATATCCGTACCAGGCAATGAAATTTTGGTACGATAGTCTGCCTTAGAATCAAACGGAGGGTCAATATAAATAAGGTCAACTTTACCACGAAGTGAAGGAAGCCCCGTCTGGGCATCACCAGCAAGCAGAGCCTGCATCGCCAAAAGATTGTCACCATAGATAAGGCGGTTCATCCACTCCCCATTACCGCCAGCCATTGTGAAGGCATTAGGAATCTGGGGCGTACTGCCCTTAAACAGCCCACTCACATCCTTACTCGGTAACACCAGTTCATTGGTCTGTAGTCCAATCTGCGTACCACTACTTAGCCGCTCCAGTATCTGTGCAGCCTCCCGTCTGCCCTCGCTCACGATGCGAGGCAGCTCCTCAATTAACGATTTAGCCATGTAGCATTATAGTTTTATAATGCGTCGAGCCAATAAACAAACCGTTTCCTGCAAGTACAGACACAAAACGTGGACGAATCCCCGTTCAGTGTTCCAGGTACTTGCAGGAAACCTAAATCTCGAAACAGGAAAACGCCCACTATACCAGTAGGCGTTACCATTATTATCAAGATTTGTTCTTTCTACCTGCAAGTTTCGGAACACTTTGAATAATAGCCAACGCTAATGTTTAACCCACGAAAGTCACACCAGCAGCCTTCACTAAGGCCCAAATGCCAGTGATCGATTGCAAAGGTACAAATAAGCAAAGGAAAAACCAAATGTTTATGCGATTATTTTAAGAAGACCTTTTCCTGAAGTCAATAAAACGTATTATTCCCACGCTGGGACTGAAATGGTCCCACGTTGGGACTAAATCAGTCCCAAGTAGGGGACTTTTTGCGAGCCTTAAGGAGCGTTTGCTTGACATTTAAAGCAGACTTTTGCGACTATTAGTGCTAACCCTAACATCCAAAACTCAGAAGTCCTTTATTTAAAGGGACTCTGGGCATTTTTCAGCTTCGGAACCCTAACATGATCCCTCACATCATCCCTAACACCAACCCTAACGTCAACCTTAACATGGGCTTTCACCTTATTATTATAATAGGGGAATAAAAAAAGCACATTTGCTGCGAAAAAACTGGTAAATAATTGGCAAAACATTTGGAATTGCCTAAAATATTTTGTATCTTTGCATGCGGAAACGGCGATGCTGTTTTATCGCAGTATTGTACGCCCAATAACGCTGTGAAAAGCGCTACAAAGACTAAGGAAAAGGACCAAAGGAAGTAGTTTAATCTTTAAATCGTTTTTTCTCAATGAACAAAACCAAAAACAATGGGGAGATGCTTGATGCGTCTCTCGAGACAACGCTCGCAGTAGAGCTGTTTCTCAATGAAAACTACCTGTTCCATCGCAATGTGCTGAACGGAAAGGTGGAGTATGTAACTAAAAACCCTGAGTCTGCTGCAGATCAGACGCCGGAGGACTCACCGCATTGGCGCCCGCTGACGCAGGAGGCTCTCAACAGCATCATCCGCAGGGCAAAAAAGGAACATGTGTGTGAAAAGGGCAGTCCGAAGACGGAAATCATGGAGTTCGTACACTCCGAGGATGTGCCGGCCTTCAATCCCGTCAACCACTACCTGAGCCATCTGCCCGAATGGGATGGACAGAACCACATTGCCAAGTTGCTCAGCCGACTGCCTGGTCTCACGACTGAGCAGCAGGGATTCTTTGCCACCTGGCTACGCTCGGCTGTGGCCCATTGGAAGCAGATGGATACGCTACACGGCAACGAGTGTGTACCCATGCTGATCGGTGAACAGGGATGTGGCAAGACCACCTTCTTTAAGCGACTGCTGCCACCATCGCTTCGTGAGTACTGTCTGGACCACCTGAACCTGTCGAATAAGTTTGATAAGGAGATGGCACTGACGAACAACATTCTGGTGATCCTCGATGAGTTTGACTCCATCCGTCCTTCTCAGCACCCAGAGGTGAAGCAGTTGCTGTCGAAGAGCAAGGTCAACGGCAGGCCCATCTATGGATCCACGCAGGAAGATCGTCCTCGCTATGCCTCATTTGTGGCTACTACGAACAATCCCTATCCGCTGACTGACCCAACGGGTAGCCGTCGATACATCTGTATCACGATTCCAGAGGGTAAGTTCATCGACAATACAGGCGAGATTGACTACAACCAGCTTTATGCGCAGGTGCTGTATGAGTTGGAAGTGGCCAAGACACCTTACTGGTTCAGCAATGAAGAGGTGGCTCGCATTCAGCAGCTGAACCTGAACTATATGAATGAGGGAGACATTGCTGAGATAGTAGAGGCTTGTTTCCGTAAGCCTGAGGATGGTGAGACGGCTAAGATGATGAGTGCCGCGATGCTGCTGAAGCATATTCATGATGAGTACCATTCTGTGAAGTGCAATTTTGGCAATAAGGTGCGCATAGGAAAGGTCATGAGGAGTCTCGGCTATGAATCAACCAATCGCAGTAATTCGCATTTCTACAAGGTCGTGCCCCTCGACGCAGCCTGATGTTAGGGTTGGCGTTAGGGTTGATGTTAGGGATGACGTTAAGGATCATGTTAGGGTTGAAAGCCCTTGGCTGGAATTAAGGAATTGAATATCAATAAGTTAATAATCTGAGTGTTAGAGATGACAGAAAAAGAACTAAAATACGAAAATCTCCCATATGGATTTCAGGTTTGTTTCAACAACGACTGTAAGCTGCGTGAGACGTGTATGCATTATCAGGCAGGCCTGTTGCAGCCAGCGGACAAGCTGAGCGGACATGCCGTCTTTCCTCAGGCTTGGAAGAGTGGCACCTGCAAGTGCTATCTTGAGAAGAAGATTGTCAGGAAGGCATGGGGCTTCAGTCGTATCTATAGGAATGTGCCTCAAAAAGAGAAGGCTGAGGCACGTATGTATGTAAAGAACTACTTCAGTAGTGGCAACGGGCCTTACTATCGCTATTATCATGGTGAGAACCTGCTCTCGCCCAAGCAGCAGGAAGACATCATGAAGATTCTGGCAGATTACGGTCCCACCGAAGATCTCGCCTTCGACCACTATGTGACTGACTTTGACTTCGGTTAAAGGAAAGTATGCCTGTACTAAAAAATCGGCTCTGCTTGTAGGCTGTGCCGATTTTTTTTTGTACTTTTGCCTCAAAATTGGAGCAACATGAAGATATTCGCTATTGGCATGAACTATGCCGCACATAATCAGGAGTTGCATGGGACGCTGAAGCGGCCTGATGAGCCTGTGATTTTTACGAAGGCCGACTCGGCGATCCTGAACCAGGGGAAGCCGTTCTTTATCCCTGACCATCTGGGGCGTATCGACTATGAGACGGAGGTGGTGGTGCGTATCTGCCGTTTAGGGAAGAATATCCCAGAGCGCTTTGCCCATCGCTACTATGATGCGTTGACTGTGGGCATCGACTTTACGGCTCGCGACCTGCAGAAGAAGGCTTCGGAGGCTGGGCAGCCCTGGACCATCTGCAAGGGTTTCGACGGCTCTGCCGCCATTGGCGAGTGGGTGCCGAAGGAGAAGTTCCTTGATATCCAGCGCATCCACTTCCATCTGGATATCAACGGGAAGACGGTGCAGGAGGGCTGTACCTCGGATATGCTCTATCGGGTGGATGAGATCATTGCCTATATCTCGCAGTTCTTTACCTTGAAGACAGGCGACATCCTCTATACGGGTACACCAGCAGGAGTGGGGCCCGTGCATATCGACGACCATCTGGAGGGTTGGCTTGAGGAGCGTAAGGTGCTGGAGTTTAATTGCAAATAGCGCAATAAAATGGCCTTGTGATACGTTTATAAACTGATGAAGCGTATGCGAAGGCTGATAAGCTGCATGGTGATGATGTGTTTCTGCTTGGCAGCAGAGGCACAGGCGATTTTTGATCTGACGGCTAGTCAGGTCAGGATCGACTCGCTGTTACCTGTCTTCACCTGGCAGAAACCGTTGGGGCCTCATTATGCCGATTCGGTCTATACCGTCAGCATCGCCTATCCGGAATTCATCAATATGAGCGAGGCGGATATCCGTCGTTATCAGGAGATTAGCGGAAAGCCTCTGCCCACGTTGCCCGCAGTGACGCAGCATGTCAGTGTGGCGCGAAAGCAAGGACTGCTCGATGTGTCGTTCGTGCCCTTGGTGTATAGGAACGGCAGGTATCAGAAACTGGTGAGTTTCATGCTCGATGTGAAGGCGAAGCCTGTTAAGCGGGCTGCAACAAGGGCAGAGGGTGAGCCCTCGCGCTATGCCGATCATTCTGTGCTTCGAGAAGGCACCTGGGCGAAGATCCGTGTGCCGGCTACGGGCTTCTATCAACTATCCAACGAACTGATCAGGAAATGTGGCTTCTCTGATCCCTCGAAGGTGAAGATCTACGGCTACGGGGGCGCCTTGCAACCAGAATGCCTGACGGGTGACTACCTGAGGGAGACGGACGATCTGACGGAGGTGCCTACATGTACGATCGGCAGTCAGAGGGTGTTCTATGCCGTAGGACCGGTGAACTGGGAAACACCAGAGGCAGCCATCCGAGTCCGCAATCCCTATTCCGACTACGGTTACTATTTCCTGACGGAGAGCGATGAGGCGCCTTTGACCATCAGCGAGGAACTGCTGAAGGCTGTCTGCTATCCGAGCCCCCACGACTATCATTCGCTTTACGAGGTGGATGACTATGCCTGGTATCACGGTGGGCGCAATCTCTATGATAAAACACTCTTCACGCTGGGCTCTCCCCAGAAATATGAACTGACTGCCAATGGTGCTGCTGGCATGCTCACAGTGGCCTTGACTTATGACGCTAACTTCGAGGCTACGATTGCTGTCAATGATTCGGTGGTGGGAAGCGTCTCCAAACAGGTAAGGCTCGATGACTACACGGTGGCGGAGGAGGCGATGTGGGATTTCCCCCTCTCCGGCACCAGGAATGGGACGAACACCATCACCATCACACAGACGGCAGGAGAGGCTTTGCGCCTTGACTATCTGTCGTTGAGACTTGCCGAGCCCAAGCCGTTGCCTGATTTGCAGTCGGCAGAGCTGCCTTCGCCAGAATATGTGTATCATATCACCAATCAGGATCATCATGCCGATGAGGCTGTGGATATGGTGATCATCATACCCACCTATCAGGCTCAGTTACCACAGGCGGAGCGCATCAAGGCCTATCATGAACAGCACGACGGTCTGCGCGTGAGAATCGTACCTGCCGATGAGCTGATCAATGAGTTCTCCAGTGGAACACCCGATGCCACAGCCTATCGCCGCTATATGAAGATGCTCTACGATCGGGCTGAGACGGAGGCGGACATGCCAAAATACCTGTTGCTCTTAGGCGACGGAGCCTGGGATAACCGGATGCGCTGTGGTGAGTGGAAAGGTTACGATCCTGATGACTTCCTGCTCTGTTTTGAGAGTGAGAACTCCTTCAGTCATGTGAACTGTTATGTGAGTGATGACTTCTTCTGTCTGCTCGATGATGAAGAGCAGATTCAGGAAGAACGGAACGGCAGGACCGTCTATCTGGGAAAACCTGATGTGGCTGTAGGTCGCCTGCCTGCCAGAACGGAGGAAGAGGCACAGGTGCTGACAGACAAGCTGCTTGACTATGCTAACAACAAGTATGCCGGCTCTTGGCAGAACACCATCTGCATGATGGGCGATGACGGCAATGACAATACGCACATGGCTGCTGCCGACAAGGTGGCCACACTGATTGAGACGGCCCATCCTTCCTATCAGATCAGAAAGATCTACTGGGATGCCTATGAGCGCGTGCCTTCCTCTACTGGCTATTCCTATCCGGATGTGACACGTCTGATCACAGAGCAGATGACTGCTGGGGCGTTGATGATGAACTACTGCGGACATGGGGCACCCTATGCCTTCTCGCATGAACTGGTGATGCAACTGAAGGACTTCGAGACTTCCATCACGGATCGTCTGCCACTCTGGGTGACGGCCTCATGCGACATCATGCCTTTCGACGGACAGGAAGAGAATATCGGTGAGACCGTGATGCTGAACCCAAAGGGTGGGGGTGTGGCCTTCTTCGGTACTACCCGAACGGTGTTTGCCAGTTATAACGAACAGATGAACACCACCTTTACCGGCTATGTGCTGAAGCCTGGTTATTCGATCGGTGAGGCTGTGCGTCAGGCGAAGTGCGATCTGGTGGAACAGGGTCGTGATACGTCGCCCAACAAACTGCAATATACGCTTTTGGGCGATCCAGCCCTGAAACTGGCTTGTCCGCAGCCTGACATTGTGATCGACAGCATCAATGGCCAGTCTGCCAGTTCAGCCATCCAACTCTCAGCAGGTTCAGTTGTCAAGGTGCGTGGGCATGTGGTGTCAGAGGCTCCATTCGACGGGGTGGTGACGGCACAGGTGCAGGATGCCAAGGAGACGATCGTCTGTAGGCTCAATGATAAGGAGTCGTCAAAGGAACCGTTTGTCTATGAGGATCGCACACGCATGCTCTATCAGGGTTCCAACAGCGTGCGGGATCATGTCTTCGGCTTCACCTTTGCGGTACCTAAGGATATCAGTTATGACGAAGGCAATGGTCTGATGACACTCTATGCCGTCAGCAAGGACAGCCAGCAGCATTATCATGGTACGTATGGGAACTTCACGCTGAATGGCAGTGGTTCGGCCCAGACGGATTCCATCGGCCCCTCCATCTACTGTTATTTGAACTCGAAGTCGTTTACGAATGGCGGTACGGTGAATGCAACACCCTATTTCTGTGCCGAACTCTATGACGACAGTGGTATCAACGCCTCAGGCAGTTCCGTAGGACACGATTTGGAACTTGTGATCGACGGGGATATGGCAAAGACCTATAACCTGAACAACTATTTCAGTTTCAATTTCGGCGACTACCGTAGCGGAACTGTCGGTTTTATGATTCCAGAACTATCTCCAGGTCGTCATAAACTGCTTTTCAGGGCTTGGGATGTGCTGAACAACTCTTCGACCTCAGAACTTGTGTTCAATGTCGATAGGAGTAGTGGTAATGGGGATATCAGTGTGATCTGTACGAAGAATCCTGCTACTACCACTACTTCGTTTATCGTCAATCACGATCGTAGCAGCACGATGGTGGATGCAACGCTTGATATCTACGACATGTCAGGTCGCCTGTTGTGGAAGTATGTGAAGATGGGTGTTCCGACGGCAGGCACCTTCACGATAGACTGGGATCTGACGATCGGTGGCGGCAGCAGACTGATGACGGGTGTCTATATCTATCGTATCCAGGTTGAAGGCAATGGCGGCCTCAATGCCACCTATACTAATAAATTGATAGTCCTAAGCAATAATTAGGTAGTGAATAACGTTATTAGAAAGAAGACAGAGGAAGATATATGAAGATAAAAGAAGACAGAGGACATTGGCTGAGAAGGGTGATGGTGATACTTTTCACTTTTCACCTTTCAATACTCACTTCTTCCGCGCAGGATGATAAGAGCATGATGTTCAATCCTGTGGAGCATGCAGTGATCTCGCAGACCATTGCCCCTGATGCCCGTGGCGCAGGTATGGGTGATGTGGGCGTCGCCACCGATCCTGATGTAAACTCCCAGCATTGGAATCCTGCCAAGTATCCGTTCTGTATCAGTCGTGCGGGTATCTCCCTGAACTATACCCCTTGGTTGAGGAAACTGGTCAACGATATTGATCTGGCTTATCTGGCAGGTTATTATCGCATTGGTGACTATTCGGCCATTAGCGGTTCACTGCGTTATTTCTCCTTGGGTGAAGTGTTTGTCGATGACGGTATGACGGTAAAGCCCTACGAGATGGCCATCGACCTGGCTTATTCACTGATGCTCAGTGAGAAAATCTCCTTGGCTGCTGCCATCCGCTGGATCCACAGTGACCTGCGCTACGACTATAGTGAAGATTCCAAACCTGCTTCAGCCTTTGCGGCTGATCTGGCCATGTACTATAATAATTATGTGATGTTAGGCAGTCGTGAATGCCAGTTGGGTCTTGGTGTGAACATCTCGAACATCGGTAGTAAGATTTCTTATTATGGCGATGACGAGAGTCAGTTCCTCCCTGCTAATTTGCGTCTGGGTGCCTCGCTGATGGTACCTATTGATGAGTATAACCGTTTCTCCATTGCTGCCGATCTCAATAAGTTGTTGGTGCCCACTGTGCCGAAGCAGGAGGAAGGTGAATCGAATAGCGACTATCAGGAGCGCGTGCGCCGTGAGTATAGTGATGTGAGTTCCATCAGTGGTATCTTCAAGAGTTTCTCTGATGCACCTGGTGGTTTTAAGGAGGAACTGGAGGAGATCCAGTGGAGCGTGGGTGCAGAATATGTCTATCACGACCAGTTCTCGTTGCGTGCAGGATATCATCATCAGAGTGAGTCGAAGGGTAATCTGAAGTATTTTACCGTGGGTGGCGGTTTCCGTATGAGTGTGTTCTCGCTCGATGTGGGTTACGTCATCGCTACGGCTCGTAGCAATCCGTTGGATCAGACGTTACGTTTCACACTTGCCTTCGATCTGGACGGCATCAAGGATCTATTTAAAAAGTAAAGAAGTAAGAAAGTAAAAAGGTAAAACATATGAAGATAAGGGTTGGAATGGGCTATGATGTCCATCAGTTAGTAGAGGGACGCGACCTGTGGATGGGTGGCATTAAACTGGAACATAGTAAAGGCCTGCTGGGCCACAGCGATGCCGACGGGGGCTGCTAATATGCGTGACATCGGTTATCACTTTCCAGATACCGCCGAGTTTACAGATGGTATGGATAGTAAGGTGATCCTGAAAAAGACCATCGAGTTGATTGCCACCAAAGGCTATCATCTGGTGAATATCGATGCCACCATCTGTGCAGAACGTCCGAAGATGAATCCTCGTATCCCTGAGATGAAAGCCTGCATGGCAGAAATCTGCGGCTGTGATGTGGATGATATCTCCATCAAGGCCACAACTACCGAGAAGTTGGGCTTCACAGGTCGTGAGGAGGGTATCTCTGCTTATGCAGTCTGTCTGATAGAGAAAGACTAAGCCTCTTTTTTTATTTCCTGAAAGGATAGTAAGTCAGTCCGATGGTCAGCGCACGGTTTTTATAAGAGTGCAGCAGATCGTCGGTCAGACCCGTTGGCTGTCCTGCAATATCGTGGAAATCGGCATAGATATTGACGTGCTTCCCTAAATCCTTATTGATTTTGACTGAGGCATAGAGATGTGGATGTATCTCGTAAAAGTACTGCTGCCTGCTGTTATAGAGTAAGACAGACGACAGGCGGAAGCCTTTTCCGATCTGCCAGACGGGTGCCAGCTTCAGTTGGTAGAAGTTGTTATAAAGACTCTCCATGTTTGGAGTGCCGTTGATATGCCGATGGAAGAAGTTCGCACCGACAGTGAGTCGCAGCGGTCCTTTGTTCCATGTGGCTGATGTTCTGAGCCCTGTAACGTATTCGTTGGGCAACAGCATATCTGTGAGCCAAGTGTGGAGCAGACTGCCTGTCAGCACAAAGTTACTGGTTTGGTAGTTATAGCGTGCCTCAGCCCGCCAAGCCAGGTTCGTCCTGAAGTCTGTCAGGAAGCTATTGTGGTTTTCATCATTGATATTCAGGAAATCCACGATGGTCGGATTAAAATAACTGCGGCTGAAGGTGCCCTGTACGAAATGCCTTTGATGTTTGTAGCCGATGCTGGCATGTAGAGCGTTTTCATTGCGATGGTAGGACCAGGTAGAGCGATCTTCGTTGTTCTCGAACTTGTTCCAGAAATTGTTAATCCTGAAACGGTCACCGAAGGAGAGCACCCAGGGACCGTGGGTGTAGTCAAGCTGTACGTAGAAGTCGTTGTTGAGATACTGTTCACGTCTGAGCCCTGTTAACAAACTGTTTGCATAATCGATCTCCCAGCCTGCTATCATCGACAGGTCCTTACTGAAGGGAATGGTAAACTCTGCGATTAATGAAGGGACAGTAGAGCGTATCTTATAGGCCTCATTGGAGTTGTTGCTATAGCCCAGACCTGTCTCGATATAGAGCACAGCTTCTTTATCGTTGAGAGTTCGTTCATAAATGCCTGATATCTCTCCCCAACGCTCAAGATCTGGCCATATCAACTGAGAAGAAGCGTCGGTGATACGACTTTTCAGGTCACCGAATCCCTGCTGGAATTTGAAACGCCGATGCTGCTGGGTTCCAGTCCATCGGTCTTGCCATAATTCATACTGGTCTGTGCAAAACCGCGTACAGTCACATGCTCGCCCGTACTGGCCATGTCGGCATACACTCTTCCGTTGCCATAGGTACTGCCGCTGAAGGACAATTTGCCGTCCAGTCCCTTGCTGCCTTCCTTAAACTGTAGGTCAATACTGCCAGTCCTCACTCAGTTCGCAGGCCTTGATGCCTTCCAGTAGGGGCTTATAGTCAACCCCCAGCATGATGTCGTCAACTGACAGGAGATAGTCGGTAGTGATATTCTTGCCATCGGTGGAAAAGAACTCTGGGCAGATATGCAATATATCAAGCAGCGACATCTCGCTGTCAGGATCCAGTTTCTCTACATGGATAATGTATTTGTTGCCTTGATGCTCAATAATCTCATCCTGAGCACAGATCTTGCTGATGTTACAAGCAAACACTACTGTCAGGAGTAATGTGAAAAGTCTATGAATAATCATGTTATATCGTAATTAGGGTGCAAAGGTACACATTTTTTTTGTAACCACCAAAAAAAGATGCCGCAACTCTCTCGAGCAGCAGCATCAAAAAAAGCCTATGTTTAACTAAAAATCCTTTTCTCTAAAAGAAATCTTCAGCTCACAAGAGCTAAAAATTTGAAAGTTTAAATGGGAGCCTCACGGCGACCACCTGTTACCCTACAGTTGAAAACTTTCTTTTACCAATAACTAA
>ONNY01000082.1 GCA_900319305.1 uncultured Prevotella sp. | reverse complement strand
ACCGTGCTGCTGTGCAGCGTGATGAACCTGAGTGCCCAGGATTATAACTTGGAAGGCCGTTGGGTGACCGATCTGTCGGATGAGGGCGAATCTACGACGCTCATCTTCCTGTTCGAAGGTAACGAACTGACTCAGGCCGTTTACAGCGAGTCGAATGTCGATGGAGTCGGCCTTGTAGGCGTGATCATCGCCACACCCCCTGCCCCATTCAAACTCGAAGGCAACAAACTCACCGTGTCCTATGATGCCAGTCAGGCAGAATACCAGGTGATGAAGACCGAGTATACCGACAAGGTCAAAGAGGTCATCAAACAGGCTCCCAGCATGGAAAATACCATGAAGGAGATATTGGACAATGCCTTCAATTCTCAGAAAGAGGAGATGTGTAAGACCGTCATGTTTAAAGGAGGACTGGAGATCGTCTCCTACAACGATGAGGGCGAAATGACGATTAAGGACACAGATGGCGAAACCTACACCTTCTACCTGAAAGGCGAGTAAGCCCCTTGCAATAGTACATAAGATTTTACTTTTCAACTTACTCACTGACAAACGGAACTCCTCCGGTTGTCAAAACCAGAGGAGTTTTCTTTTTCATCTCGGGGACTGTCCCTGAGAGGTACGATGTATCAAAGGAACTTGTGAGACACAAGCATATTCTTCGGGTCAAGTGCCTCATCGAGTTTCTCCTGTGTCATCAGTCCCTTCTCGAGCACGATGTCATAGACCGAACGGTTAGTATCCAGTGCTTCCTTGGCCACTTTGGTCGATGTCTTGTAGCCAATGTAGGGATTCAGGGCTGTGACGATACCGATAGAGTTCTTCACCATCTCCAAGCAGCGTTCCTTGTTCACAGTGATGCCCAGCACGCACTCTTCCGTCAGCGTCTCAATGGCATTCTTCAACCAGATAAGGCTCTCGAAGAGCGACTCTGTGATCACAGGTTCCATCACGTTGAGCTGAAGCTGTCCTGCCTCGGCAGCGAAACTAACGGTGGTGTCGTTACCAATCACCTTGAAGCAAACCTGATTCACTACCTCAGGAATCACAGGATTCACCTTTCCCGGCATGATGGAAGAGCCGGGAGCCTTAGGCGGCAGATTGATCTCATTGAGGCCACAGCGAGGACCTGAAGCCATCAGGCGCAAGTCATTACATATCTTGGAGAGTTTCACGGCCAGGCGCTTCAGGGCTGAAGAGTAACTGACGTATGCGCCAGTATCAGGTGTTGCCTCAACAAGGTCGGTAGCCGACACAAAAGGCTCGCCTGTGAGTTTGGCAAGATTGGCTGCACAGAGTTTGGCAAAGCCAGGTACAGCATTCAGACCCGTGCCAATCGCCGTGCCTCCCATATTAATCTCATGCAACAGTTTCACATTGCGCTCCAGATTCAGGATCTCCTCCTCCAGATTGTTGGCATAGGCGTTGAATTCCTGTCCAGAGGTCATAGGCACAGCATCCTGCAACTGGGTACGCCCCATCTTGATGCAATCCTTAAACTCGTCACCCTTATAGCGGAAGGCACTGATCAGTCCCGTAAGGGCTGCAATCAGGCTCTTGTTCATGTGGATGATGGCCAGACGGATGGTTGTGGGATAGACATCGTTGGTACTCTGACCGCAGTTACAGTGATCATTAGGCAGGCAATACTGATAGTCTCCCTTCTCATGGCCCATGATCTCAAGAGCGCGATTGGCAATCACCTCATTGGCATTCATGTTCACCGATGTACCAGCACCACCCTGCATCATATCGATGGGGAAGTTTTCGTGCCATTGGCCATCGATGAGTTCACGGCAGGCTTGTGAGATAGCACCCGCTATCTCGTCGTTAATAACTCCAAGCGTGTGATTCGTCTGTACCGCAGCCAGCTTCACATAGGCGATGGCCTTGATAAAGTCTGGATACATCGACATCGTCTTACGCGAGATGTGATAATTGTTAATACCACGCTGCGTCTGCACGCCGTATAAGGCATCGACGGGAACGTTGAGCTCGCCTAACAGGTCGGACTCTTTTCTGAATTTCTGTTCTGACATAGTTTTATTGTTTTTAGTAAAGGAATGATATGATCAAGTAACCGACACCAATGCTGACAAAGGTGGTGATGAAGCCAGAGAGCTGGAACGAATGGTTCAGCACATAACGGCCTATGCGTGTTGTTCCAGTGGTGTCGAAGTTGATAGCTGCCACCTCCGTGGGGTAGTTGGGCACAAAGAAGTATCCGTTAACGGCAGGGAACATAGCCACCAGCGCCAGTGGCTGTATGCCCAGACCGATAGCCAACGGGAAAAGGGTGCGCACAGTGGCAGCCTGGGAGAAGAGCATGATACTCATGATAAACAGCGCCACTGAGAAGAGGAACGGATAGTGGGAGACGATATCTGCGATATGGCTCTTGAAGAACTCGATATTGCCATTAAAGAAAAGATGTTGCCACTGGAGACTTTATCCACACCCGACTTGCCGACAATCAGAATCAGGGCAGCCATTGACATCATCACGATCTCGATCGTCTGGGGCATCGAAAGACTCTCTGTAGTGCCATTTACCTCAAACGAAGGACGCAGTGAAGGGATGCTGCCGAACAGCACCACGAGGATGACACCCGTCAGAAATACCAACACACTCCATTTGGCACGCTGATTCGGGTTCCGCACCATCCGCACCAACGTTTTCTTTTCGGCTTCGGGATCTATCAGCCCGTCGCGGATGCGCTTCTGATAGATAGGGTCGGCATCCAGTTCCTTGCCCACACGGTTCTGTACAAACGCAGCCACGAGAATCGCAATAAGCGAGGCAGGAATACACACCAGCATGATATCTTTCAGCTCTATGCCCTGTCCGCCTAACAGGTCGGTAGAGATGACAGCTGCAGTGGCTGCCGACATCGGACTGCCGGTGATGCCCAGCGAAGCTGCTATCGTCGATACGGTCATGGGACGTTCCGGGCGTATCTTCGAGCTTCTGGCTATCTCTGCAATGATGGGCAGCAACGAGTACGAGGTGTGGGCTGTACCTGCCAGGAGACAGAAGAGCCAAGTGGTAAGCGGTCCATAGTAGGTGATACGGGAGGGATTCCTGCGCAGGAACCTATCCGCCAGACCTACCAGATAGTCCAGGCCTCCTGCAGCCTGCAGTGCTGCCGTGGCGGTAATCACCGAGGCAATAATCAGCATCACGTCGATGGGAATATTACCAGGGCGCATGCCAAAGATGAACACGAGGATGAAGACGCCTACCATGCCGTAGATACCCATTCCGATACCGCCGATTCTGGCTCCGATGAAAATCATCGTCAGCACAATGGCAAGCTGTAATAGAACAATCAATGTAACCATAGGCTCAATCAAAAGGATTAATTATAACAATTTCAGAGGCAAAGATAAACTTTTTTTTCCATTTCTCAAAGAAAAATGGAAAAAAAATCAAGTCAAAAGGTTGATAGACTGTATCAGTAGGCTTGTTCATGCACGCCCTTGACGGCACGACCTGAGGGGTCGTTCATATTCTTGAAGGCGGCATCCCATTCGAGGGCGATGGCAGTGCTACAGGCCACGCTGGCCTCACTGGGAACACTGCGGGCGGCTGAGTCGGAGGGGAAGTGCTCGGCGAAGATGGAGCGATAGTAATACTCCTCCTTGTTCTTCGGCGGGTTGATGGGGAAGCGCTCGGCGGCATGTGCCATCTGTTCGTCGCTGACAGCCTCGGCCGTGATCTGCTTCAAGGTGTCAATCCAAGAGTAACCCACACCATCGCTGAACTGCTCCTTCTGGCGCCAGGCGACGGCCTCAGGCAACATATCTGCAAAGGCCTCACGGACAATCTTCTTCTCAACGACAGAGCCCGGGCACATCTTTGCCTCAGGGTTGGTGCGCATGGCCACATCGAGGAACTCCTTGTCGAGGAAGGGCACACGACCCTCCACACCCCAGGCTGAGAGGCTCTTGTTGGCTCGCAGACAGTCGTAGAGATGGAGTTTGGAGAGTTTACGAACGGTCTCCTCGTGGAAGTCCTTTGCTGACGGCGCCTTGTGGAAGTAGAGATAGCCTCCGAAGATCTCGTCGGCACCCTCGCCTGAGAGCACCATCTTGATACCCATCGACTTGATGACGCGTGCCAGCAGATACATCGGCGTAGAGGCACGGACGGTAGTGACATCGTAGGTCTCGATGAAGTAGATCACATCGCGGATGGCGTCGAGGCCCTCCTGGATGGTGTAGTTGATCTCGTGGTGAACGGTTCCGATATGATCAGCCACCAGCTTCGCCTTGGCGAGATCGGGGGCACCCTTCAAGCCGACGGCAAAGGAGTGCAGACGGGGCCAGTAGGCTTTGGTCTTGCTATCGTCCTCGATACGCATCTCGGAGTATTTCTCAGCGATGGCAGAGATGACGGAGGAATCGAGTCCGCCTGAGAGCAGTACACCATAAGGCACATCACTCATCAACTGACGCTTCACGGCATCCTCCAGAGCATCGTGAATGGCCTCCACACTGGCAGGATTATCCTTCACAGCATCATACTCGAACCAATCGCGTTGATAGTAACGTTTCATGCCCGGCTCACGGCTCCAGTAATAGTGGCCTGGCAGGAAGGGCTCATAGTGGTCGCACTGACCTTCGAGCGCCTTCAACTCTGAAGCTACGAACACCTTTCCGTCGCTATTGTAACCAATATAGAGGGGAATCACACCGATGGGATCACGGGCGATCAGGAACTCATTGCTCGCCTCATCGTAGAGCACAAAGGCAAAGATGCCACTGAGGTCTTCGAGGAAGTGGATGCCCTTCTCACGATAGAGGGCGAGGATCACCTCACAGTCGGAGCCCGTTTGGAACTCATACTGACCTGCATAACGGCGACGGATCTCCTGATGGTTGTAGATCTCGCCATTCACTGCCAACACCTGTTTGCGGTCTGGCGAGAACAGGGGCTGTCCCCCACTCTCCGGATCCACAATACTCAGTCGTTCGTGGGCAAGGATGGCCGAACCACCACAGTAGATGCCACTCCAGTCGGGTCCGCGATGACGGATCTTCTGACTCATCTTCAACGCCTGTTCACGCAACTCGTGTGTCTGCTCCTTTACATTCAATATCGCTACGATTCCACACATATTTCTGTCCTTTCTTTATCGTTTATAATTGATTTTTCAGTGTTTGCTCTACATAATTCACAAAAGCCTCGTTACAGAGACGGATGCCGCCTGGCGTGGGATAATGACCCGTGAAGTACCAGTCGCCAGGATGATGAGGACAAGCCTCATGCAAGCCCTCGATGCTCTGGTACACCAGTTCGATAGGTGCCTGCATGCCCTCAGGACACAGCATCTCCACAATCTTACGGTTGATCTCATCGACACTGAAGGCCTCATAGATGGTACGCACGTGATTGGCAGCCGTCGGTGCCGTCTTGCACTTGCGATAGGTCTCGGCGATCAGGCGCTGCAAGCCCCGCTCCTGAATCAAGTCAATGGCGGCACGGAAGGCACAGAGTTCCTCCAGATGCGACATGTCGATGCCGTAGTAGTCAGGATAGCGGATCTGTGGCGAACTCGACACCATGACGATCTTCTTGGGATGCAGACGGTCGAGAATCTTAAAAATGCTCTCCTTGAGCGTGGTGCCTCGCACGATCGAGTCGTCGATGATCACGAGGTTATCCTTATAAGGCTCCAACGAGCCGTAGGTGATGTCATACACGTGGGCAGCGAGGTCGTTGCGCTCCGTTCCCTCCGTGATGAAGGTGCGCAGTTTGATGTCCTTCCACACCACCTTCTCTGTGCGAACCTCACCATGCAGTTTGCGCACGCCGTCCGTCATGCCGTAGAAAGCCACCTCAGCCGTGTTGGGAATATAGGAGAAGACCGTGTGATCCACATCACCATCGATGGCCTGCATGATGGCAGGCAGGAGTTGCTCACCCAGTTGCTTGCGCTCGTTATAGATGTCACGGTCAGAACCTCGGCTGAAGTAGATACGCTCGAACGAACAAGCCGACAGTTTCTGTGCTGCCAGGATCTGTTCCAGATGACTCTCGCCGTTCTTACGGACAATCAGCGACTGACCTGGTTGGAGTTCCTGGATATCCTCTGCCTGCAGATCGAAGGTGGTCTGGATCACAGGGCGCTCAGAAGCCAAGACTACGAACTCATCATCCTGATAGTAGAACGCAGGACGGATGCCCCAGGGATCACGCACAGCGAACATCTCACCAGAGCCCGTGAGACCACACATCACATAACCTCCATCGAAATGGAGCATCGTGGTCTTCAGCACGTTCGCCATCTCCACATGGTCGTCGATATAACGGGTGATGGCAGTGCCCTCCAGGCCTTGTTGACGGGCCTCAGCGTAGAGACGCTCCACCTCACGATCCAGACGATGGCCCATCAGTTCGAGCGTGATATAGGAATCACCATAGATACGAGGGGACTGTCCCTGAGCAGTCAGGAAAGAAAAGACCTCGTCGATGTTGGTCATATTGAAGTTACCACACAGACAGAGGTTCTTGGCGCGCCAGTTGTTACGACGCAGGAAGGGATGCACATATTGCAGGCCGCTCTTACCTGTGGTGGAATAGCGCAGATGGCCCATATAGAGTTGACCAGCAAACGACTTATCGACGTGCTTGAACACCTCTGTGATGGCATCCTTGCCCTCTGCACGCTCACGAAACATATATTCCTCACCAGCAGGGGCGTCGAGGTTCACACAGGCCACACCAGCACCCTCCTGACCACGGTTGTGCTGTTTCTCCATCATCAGATAGAGTTTGTTCAGGCCATAACGCCACGTGCCGTATTTCTGTTCATAATACGACAGGGGCTTTAGCAGGCGAATCATCGCCACACCACATTCATGCTTGAGTTGTTCCATCGATGCAGGCCTTAATGAACGACATAAACAACGGATGCGGATGCAGGACCGTTGACGAATACTCCGGATGGAACTGGGTGCCGATATACCACTTCTTTTCTGGGATCTCCACGATCTCTACGAGGTTGGCGGCAGGGTTGATACCCACGCACTTCATACCGTTCTGCTCATACTCCTCCTGATAGGCGTTGTTGAACTCATAACGGTGGCGATGACGCTCCATGATCTTCTTCTCCGCTCCATAGGCGGCAGCAACACGACTGCCTTCGCGCAACTCGCACTCATAGGCGCCCAGTCGCATCGTACCACCCATCTGGGTGATGTTCTTCTGCTCCTCCATCATATCGATGACGTTGTGTGGCGTCTCCATCATCTCACTGCTGTTCGCATCCTTATAGCCCAAAACGTTACGGGCGAACTCGATCACCATCATCTGCATACCCAGACAGATGCCGAAGGTGGGAATATCGTGTGTACGTGTGTATTCAGCAGCGATGATCTTACCCTCGATGCCACGTGTGCCGAAACCTGGGCAAACCACGACACCTGCCATCCCATCGAGTTGGGATGCCACATTCTGACGGGTGATATTCTCGCTGTTGATGAAATGGATCTTCGTCTTCACGTCGTTGTAGATACCTGCGAGGTTCAGACTCTCACGGATACTCTTATAGGCATCCTGGAGGTCGTACTTACCCACGAGGGCCACATGTACCTCACGAGAGGCATTGCGCTGTTTCTCGAGGAAGTCGTGCCAAGGTTTCATGGCAGGTCTCTCACCCACAGGAATGCCGATCTTACGCATGATGGCGGCATCAAGACCCTGTTGTTGCATGCTCACTGGCACCTCATAGATCGAGGGCATGTCCTCGCTCTGCACGACGCACTCCAAATCGACATTACAGAACGACGCCACCTTCATGCGCAGATGGTCATCAAGGTGGCGCTCCGTACGCAAGACGAGGATATCGGGCTGGATACCCATGCCCTGCAGTTCCTTGACGGAGTGCTGGGTGGGTTTGGTCTTCAGTTCCTCTGCGGCTTTCAGGTAAGGCACGTAGGTGAGATGCACACACACGGCATCACGCCCCAGTTGCCAGCGCAACTGTCGGATGGCCTCCATGAACGGCGCACTCTCGATGTCGCCGATGGTACCACCCACCTCTGTAATCACGAAGTCCAACTGCTCCTCCTTCTCATCCTGACGGAGCATCCTGCGCTTGATCTCATCCGTGATGTGAGGCACCACCTGGATGGTCTTTCCCAGATAGTCGCCATGGCGCTCACGGTCGATCACCGTCTTGTAGATGCGACCTGTGGTGATGGAGTTGTTGCGGGTGGTGTGAATGCCTGTAAAACGCTCATAGTGGCCCAGGTCGAGGTCGGTCTCCATACCATCCACCGTCACGTAGCACTCGCCGTGCTCATAGGGGTTCAACGTCCCTGGGTCGATGTTGATATAGGGGTCGAATTTCTGAATGGTGACCTTATAGCCACGCGCTTGTAACAGTTTACCGATACTGGCGGAGATGATGCCCTTACCAAGTGAGGAAACCACACCACCTGTGACGAAAATGTACTTTGTGTCCATATGATATTTTGAAGTTTGCATGTTCTCTTTTTACCTTCTTTTCAATTTTGGCTGCAAAATTAATGTATTTTTATCGAAAAAAAATAATTTTACTTTCGTTATGATTGTTAAAAACTTGCACAACTATCGTTTTGTAAACTATACAACGATAATTAATTTCTTTTTGTTATCATTTTGACTTCAAAACCTATCAAACTGTTACAAATTGTCATTTCGTTAAAAAAAAGAAGTCCCCTCCCCTGCGTGATGCAGAAGAGGGGGTCAACCTGGTAAGATTATGGGCGCAGCGTAAACCCGAAGACCAGGTATGCCTTCTGTGAAGATGGGTTGGCCACCACCTGTCCGAAGACGGGTACTGAGAACTTATCAGTGATCTTGATCTCCTTGTCAGCCCTCAGCGACAGGTTTGTAACGGCG
>ONNY01000006.1 GCA_900319305.1 uncultured Prevotella sp. | reverse complement strand
TACAGAACAAACCCAGAAAAGCTTCGAGTATCGCAAGGGAATGAAGTATCAGACGATGTTTGCAGACAACCGAGTTTTACATGAGTCCGATGTGAATCTTCTCCCTGAAGGAGCAACGATGATCAAGAGCGTTTACGAATCTACATACGAGCAGGTATCCTATATTGTACAGCACGATTACGAGATGATTATCTACAAGGATAAGGACGGCATTATGCGCAAGGGCTATTTCCCCAAGGTTAGCGCTGAGTCAGAGAACGAGACCGTAATAGAACGTTTCCCTGGCACTCATGCTTCTTGCTCATTGCTGGCCAATCTCGTATTCAACAAGTATCACATGAATACCCCAGTATATCGCGAGATGGTGCGCTTGCTGAACAACAAGATGAAGGTTAGCCGCAATACCGTATACAACTGGTTTGTAAAGGGCTCTGACCACCTTAAGAAAGTGCTTCCTGTACTGAAGGAAAAACTGCTTGCCAAAGGTGCAGTCGTAAACTGCGACGAGACATGGTGTAGAGTGAAGGTAGCCGGTAAGTACGGAAAGAAATACATCTGGTGTATGGTGAACAAAGAAGCTAAGGTAGCAGTCTATTTCTACGACGATGGCAGTCGTGGACGCCAAGTGCTTCGCGACTTCCTTGGTAATACTGAAATTGATGCACTCCAGTCGGACGGCTTTAATGTCTATATGTATCTGGACAAAGAGATGGTAGATGTGGACCACCTGTGCTGTCTGGCCCATGCAAGAGCTAAGTTTAAGTATGCTCAGGAACAAGGCAAGGATGCTGATGCCGAATACTTTATCTCGAACATCGGAAGACTGTATGATCTGGAAGAACAGTACCGATTGAGACATCTTACTCCACAGCAGATACAGCAAGAACGGCAAGGTGAGCAGACCACCAAGATTATACAGAAGATCCGACAGCGGCTAGATAAGCTCCTAGCTGATACAAGTGGTATGAGAGGTTACCTGATGAACAAGGCACTCAACTATCTGAAGAGTTTCTGGAACCAGCTCATCCTCTATCTGAAAGATGGCCGGTACAGTATCGATAACTCACTTGCTGAGCGCACCCTACGCCCTATGACAGTAGAGCGCAAACGCTCGATCTCTGATCGCTTGCTACCGAAGGGACGCAAGAACTCGCTGACTTTTGGTAGCCATGATGGTGCAGAAGTATCGGTTATTTACCACACGTTTATTGAGACTTGTAAGATGTGTGGCGTATCAACGCTTGAATATTTTAAGGAATTCTTCAAGGCAATCATGCAGGGTAAAAAATAATAAAGTTTAATACGATTTAGACGCTTCAGGTAGCGATAGCTGCCCTAAAAGGCTGTTTTTAAGCTTGGACGTCAAAATTGACAGTTTACATATTATATTATATAGTTATCTATATATATTCTTATTCTTACCTCTTCTAACAAAACTGCCATCTGCCATCTGTACCATTTTTGAAGTGCCTCTCCCAATTATTATTATACCCCCACGCAGAAAAAAACTGAAAACTGAAATCTGAATCCATTGACTCGATTTTACCCCCTCCCAAATAAACTGTATTTCTGTATTCTGTATCCGATGATCTGGCACTCCACCCACGCAAAATAAAAACTGATATCTGATTTACTGATTTTTCTCTGATTCTAAACACCCAACTTTTCTCGGCTCTGCCGCTTGCTTTAGCAAGAAGTTTTTCTGAAAGTTGCAAGGAATTCGCTAATTATTATCATTTTTTCTCCTTAAAGGGCGGTTAATTTCTAAAAGTTTTGTATTTTTGCAACGTATATAGCTAATCACAAACTATAAGTATGTATAAGGAATCTGAAGCGTTAACTGTTTATCAGCATCTTTTAGATCTGTTACCACCCGTAACAGGTTTGTTGTCAATAAGTTATTGGTCTGGTGACAACAAAACAACAAATCTGACGAAAAAAATATAAGGTTCGCAGGGATGCGAACCTTATTTATTACATGATTTCCGAGATCTCTTTCAGATCGGCGATGTGCTTGAGGTTGTTGATGATCTTCTTCACATCCTCGCGGTCGTGGACTTTGAGTTCGATGCTGCCGTCGAAGATGCCGTCCTCACAGGTGATGGTGATCTTATGGATATTGACGCTCATCTGTGATGAGATGACCTGGGTGATCTCGTTCAGCATACCCACGCGGTCGATACCACTGATGCGGATGGTGGCCTCGAAGAAGAGTATCTTGTGCATGTCCCATTTGATGTCGAGGATCTTATTGCCGAAACTGGTCTTGAGTTTGGCTGCCACAGGACAGGCTCGTTTGTGGATCTCAATCTGTTTCTTGTTGTTGATATAGCCGAGGGCATCGTCGCCGGGGATGGGGTGACAACAGCCGGGGAACTTATACTGGCTGATATTCTCCTCTGAGATATACACGGGCACCTTGCGGTTGAACTTCTCGGGTACCACAAAAAGATCTTTCTTCGACTTCGGCTGTTCGGTGTCGTCCTCCTGTTTCTTCTTGCTCATGAAGGGCACATACTTACGCCAGCCTGCCTCTTCTTCCTGTTTCTTTCCTTTCAGACGGTCGATATCCTTCTCGCCGAGGATGGCCACTTTCTCTCCCAGGGCCAGGAAGAACTCCTGAGGTTTGCTGTAGCCGTGGAACTCCGTCAGCTGGTCGGTGAGCGACACGGTAGGTTCGAAACCGTTCTGCTCGAGGAAGTTGTTCAGGATCTCTTCGCCCTCACGCTGCACCTCCCTGTTGTCGCGACGCAGGATGGCCTGTATCTTCGCCTTGGCCTTGGCCGTTGAGACGAAGTTGATCCACGAAGGACTGACGTGCTGTGACTTGGAGGTGAGGATCTCCACCTGGTCGCCGCTATTCAATTTATGTGAGAGCGGTACGAGTTTGTGGTTCACCTTCGCACCGATGCAATGACTGCCGAGGAAGGTGTGGATGGAGAAGGCGAAGTCGAGGGCCGTGCAACCGGCTGGCAGCGTGCGGATCTCGCCTTTCGGGGTGAATACGAATATCTCTGATGCAAAGAGGTTCAGTTTGATGGTGTCGAGGAAGTCCATCGCGTCGGGCTGCGGGTCGTCGAGGATCTCCTTGATGGTGCCCAGCCACTCGTTCAGTTCGTTCTCATCCTCGGTATATTCGCTGTCCACTCCGTCCTTATATTTCCAGTGGGCGGCGAATCCCTGTTCGGCGATCTCGTTCATACGGTCGGAACGGATCTGCACCTCTATCCAGCGTCCCTGTTTCGACATCAGCGTGACGTGGAGGGCCTGATAGCCGTTGGCCTTTGGCTGTGAAAGCCAGTCGCGCAGACGGTCGGGGTGGGACTTGTAGATCTTCGAGATGGCAACGTAGATCTTGAAGCACTCGTTGACTTCTTCTTCTCTCACATTCGGGGTGAAGATGATGCGCACGGCGAGGATATCGTAGATCTCTTCGAAGGTGACGTGCTTGTTTTGCATCTTGCTCCAGATGGAGTAGGGCGTCTTAACGCGTTCCTTGATCTCATACTGGATGCCCATCTGCTTCAGGGCGGCCTCAATGGGTTCGGTAAACTGTGAGAACAGTTCGTCGCGGGAGGCACGGGTCGATTTGAGTTTGGCTTCTATCGACGCATATTCCTCGGGGTGCTCAAACCTGAAGCTCAGGTTCTCAAGTTCTGATTTTACCTTGTTCAGTCCCAGACGGTTGGCCAAGGGCGCATAGATATAGAGTGTCTCTCCTGCGATCTTATACTGTTTGTTGGCTGGCTGCGATTCGAGGGTGCGCATGTTGTGCAGACGGTCGCAGATCTTAATCAGGATCACGCGGATATCGTCGCTCATCGTGAGCAGCAGCTTCTTGAAGTTCTCGGCCTGTGCTGAGGCCTGTTCACCGAAGATACCGCCGCTGATCTTCGTCAGTCCATCGACAATCATGGCGATCTTCTCACCAAAGATGTTGGAGATGTCCTCAACGGTGTAGTCGGTGTCTTCCACCACATCGTGGAGTAGGGCGGCACAGATACTGGTAGAGCCTAATCCGATCTCGGCACAGGCGATCTGTGCGACGGCGATGGGGTGCATGATATACGGCTCACCCGACAGACGGCGCACGCCTCTGTGGGCTTGTTTGGCAAAGTTGAATGCCTTCGTGATGAGATCGATCTTCTTACGGTGGCGCGATGCCAGGTAACTGTTCAAGAGTTCTTGAAACGCATCATTGATCAGTTTCTCATCCGCTTCTTCGGGGTATATCTGCTGCTCTACATCCATAGTTTACCTCCTTCTACGTGATCTTTTCTTTGATGACTTCTTCCTGGATGATGACTTCTTCCGCTTGCTGCTCGCCTTGTGTCTTGAAGAGTAGCTCTTGCCTCGCTTGTAGCGGGCACCTCTGTTACGGGCATAACGGCTGCTCTTCCTACCGAAGCGTGAACGCTTCTTACTATAGGTGGGCAGATCGTCGTTCACATCGACGATGGCGCGTTTCGTAAACAGTTCGACACGGCGGTAGTTATAGACCGAGTCTTCCAGGTCGATATACTTTCCAATGTCGGCTATGGGCATCCTGACGGCATAGGGTTTGGTGTTGCCGGGGATGATGTCGCGACGGAACTCGGGGTTCAGCGAGCGCAGCATGTCGAGATCGGTTCCCACCACGCCTGCTATCTGTTCCAGATGGATGTCCTTGCTGATCATGATCGTGTCGCTCTTTGCAGGCAGACCTGAGGTCATCGGACAGATATTGTGCTCGCAGTAGTAGTTCATGATGTAGTTGGCCGCGATGAAGGCGGGCACATAGCCTCGTGTCTCTGCCGGCAGATAGGGGTAGAGTTTCCAGTAGTCCTTCTCGCCGCCTGCACGGTGGATGGCCTTGTTGATGTTCTCCGGGCCGCAGTTATAGGCGGCAATCACGAGATTCCAGTCGCCGAAGACGCGATAGAGGTCGCGCAGATAGCGGGCGGCAGCATAGGATGATTTCACCGGTGCACGACGCTCATCAACCAGCGAGTTCACTTCCAGTCCGTACTGGCGACCCGTGGCGAGCATGAACTGCCAGAGACCGGTGGCGCCTACTCGGGAGACGGCCTTCGGGTTGAGTGCCGACTCGATGATGGGCAGGTACTTCAACTCCAACGGCAACTGGTAGGTCTCCAGCGCCTGTTCGAACAGCGGCATGTAGAAGTTGGCTGCGCCGAGCATATAACTCACGGAGTAGCGCAGGCGCCCACTGTAACGATCGATGAATCGCTGCACGATGTCGTTGTATGCCAGTTCCATCACGGAGGGGATACGGCTCAGACGAGCCACATATTCCTCCTTCGGATAGGTGGGGTTTTCGTTGGTCATCTCACAGTCGCCTGGGGTGCCTAAGAAGGTACGCGACATATAGAGATTCAACAGACTGTCGAGATCATAGGTCATGGCCTCGGGGAATTCTATCAATTCCTCGTTACCCTCCTTGTCGGTGACGGCAATCTCGTCTTCCATCGGCACAAACAGGCTGTCAACTTCTTCCTCGTCTTCTTCTTCGTCGTCGAAATCGTCGATGACCGTCTGTGCTGATAGCGATATGCTGCAGAACAGCATCGCTATAAAACTTAAAATCCTTATGTTATTCTTTATGATCATATTCCTTAAAAATTGAGGCTACACTGCAAACCCACTGAGGAGTTGTCGAGCACATTGTTCGACGAACCGTTGTTGATGATCGTCGGCTCCACCTTCAGACTCAGGTCCTTCGAGATGTCGAACACGGAGAGTTCCGCATCGACATAGGCGTCGATCACCGAGAGGGCATACACACCGATCATCACGAAGAAACTCAGGTCGCGCCAGCGCCTGTACTTATCTTTACGTTTTCTGAAGATCTCCTCATAGCGCTTCTTGTCAGCATCCGTCGTGATGGATGCTCCGAGGTGCAGGAACTGGTTGTAACTCTGGGTGTTCGGATCGCTATCCATCAAGTCCATATAGGCCTGCGAATAGTCCTTGTACATCGTGTTGTTCCAGTTCATTGCATAGATACAGCCCATGAATCCGCCATAGATGAGTGGCAGTTTCCAGTATTTGCGATTGTAGATCTGTCCTCCGCCGGGGATCACCAGTGCGAGCCAGAGGGCACGCTTCGGATTGGGACGCCAGGTGCTCCAGTCTTTTGGTGTCTTGAGCTTCTTGGTCTTATTGACGATACTGTCAACGTTCAGGTTTATCGGGGCGGACTCCATCGCCATCAGACTGTCTGGTGCCGACAGTGAGTCGGCTTTCTCCTGTGCGGAGAGCCCTTGCAGTCCTGCCAGCATGAAGCATGCGGCCATGATTACCCGACGTGTTATGTTTCTATCTTGTCTCAATGTCAGTCTTTCATTTTATCTATGATGTTCATCACGCGCTCCAGTTCATCCTCATTGTTGAACGGGATGCTGATCCTTCCTTTTGACTGTGGGGAACAGGTCATCTGCACCTTCACATGGAACAGTTCCGACAGACGGTCTCGGAGGATGCTGAATTCCAAAGGCAGCTGGGTGACGCCTGCGGTCTTCTTTGCCTGCTGCAGGTTCTCACCGTTCTTGATGAGCTGTACCAGTTCCTCCACCTTTCTCACGGAGTAATTGTTGCGCTGGATCTCCTTAAACAGTTTCAACTGCTGCGAAGGACTGTCGATGGCAAGCAGCGAACGGGCGTGCCCCATGTCGATATCTTTGTTCTTCAAGGCCATCTGGATCTGTGCGGGCAACTTCAGCAGGCGCATGTAGTTCGTCACGGAGGTGCGGCTCTTACCCACGCGTGCAGAGATCTTCTCCTGCGTCATGCCGGTAGCCTCTGCCAGATGCTGATAGGCCAGCGCGATCTCAATGGCGTTCAGATCCTCACGCTGGATGTTCTCCACGAGTGCCATCTCCATCGCATTATCTTCCTCCACCGTACGGATATAGGCGGGGATCGAGGTCAGACCTGCCATCTGTGAGGCTCGCCAACGGCGCTCTCCGGCGATGATCTGATAGGTGCCGTCGGGCATCTGACGGACGGTGATTGCTGTCACCAGACCGATCTCACGGATGCTGGCTGCCAGTTCCTTTAGGGCTGACTCATCAAACTCCCTTCGGGGCTGGTTGGGGTTGGCCTTAATCATGTTGATGGGCACCTCGATCAGGTTGGAACTGCCTTTTGTCTGTACATCATGGGTGTCAATCAGGGCGTCGAGTCCGAGCCCCTTGCTACCGCCGATATTATCTAAACCGCGACCGAGCACATTACGGTCGTATTTCTTCTTTACAGCCATTATTGTCTATTTGCTTTTGTCGTTTTTGAAGATGATTTCCTTTGCCAGCGCCAGGTGGTTCTTCGCTCCCGTAGATTCGGCATCGTAGAGGATCACTGGCAGACCGTGACTGGGACTCTCCGAGAGTTTCACGTTACGCTGGATGACGGTCTTAAACACCAGTTCCTGGAAGTGGCGCTTCACCTCATCGTAGATCTGATTGGCCAGACGGAGGCGAGAGTCGTACATCGTCAGCAGGAAGCCTTCGATCTCCAGCAGCGGGTTCAACTTGTTCTTGATGATCTTGATGGTGTTCAACAGTTTGCTGATACCCTCAAGGGCGAAATACTCACACTGCACAGGGATAATCACCGAGTTGGCTGCTGTCAGGGCATTCACGGTGATGAGTCCTAACGACGGTGAACAGTCGATGAGGATGAAGTCGTACTCCTCACGGATGGGCTCCAGCATGCGCTTGAGCACCTTCTCACGATCGCTGAGGTTCAGCATCTCTATCTCTGCACCCACCAGATCGATATGACTGGGGATGATGTCGAGTCCTTCGATGTCGGTTGTATAGATGGCTTCATGCACATCTGTATGGTTGATGATGCACTCGTATAATGAGCACTCCACTTCCGTGATATCCACACCCAGACCGCTGGAGGCATTGGCCTGCGGGTCGGCGTCTACAACGAGAACGGTTTTTTCCAAGGTAGCCAGTGAGGCGGCCAGATTGATGGTCGTCGTGGTTTTACCTACACCGCCTTTTTGGTTTGCCAAAGCAATAATTTTACCCATTTTCTCTTGATTAAAAACGAAATTTGTGCGCAAAGTTACAAAATAATTAAGAAATAATAATTATGAATTAAGAGATTTTTGTAACTTTGCAGCCAAATCAGTGATATTTTATGGAAATTAAACGACCGCTTTTGCTTATTTCCAACGATGACGGTTATGCCGCCAAGGGTATTTGTGAACTTGTGGAGATGGTGTCCGCCTATGGCGATGTCATCGTCTGCGCCCCGGAATCTGCCCGTAGCGGTTTCTCCTGTGCCTTTTCTGCTACCGTGCCGCTGCGGCTCCAATTGCGCGAAAAGCGCGAGGGGGTGGAGGTCTGGTCATGTAACGGCACACCTGTCGATTGTGTGAAGATAGCATTGGCAGAACTCTGCCCGCGTCGTCCAGATATGGTGATCGGTGGTATCAACCACGGCGACAATGCCTCGGTGAACGTGCATTACAGTGGTACGATGGGGGTTACCATCGAGGGTTGTATGAAGTATATCCCCTCGGTGGCGTTCTCGCTCTGTGACCATGAGGAGGATGCCGACTTTGAGCCGCTGCGCCCCTATATAAAGAGGATTACGGAGAAGGTGCTGGCCGACGGTCTGCCACAAGGTGTCTGTCTGAATGTGAACTTCCCCAAGGTTCCCGACTATCAGGGGGTGAAGGTCTGCCGTATGGCGAAAGGCACGTGGGGCAACGAGGTGACACAGTGTCATCATCCCCGTGGCTACGACTACTGGTGGATGGTGGGTCAATACACCAACGATGAGCCCGATGCCGATGATACCGACAACTGGGCCTTGAGTCACGGCTATATAGCCATTACACCTACTCAGATCGATGTGACCGCCTATCAGGCCCTCGATCTCATCAAAAGCTGGCGCCTATGAAATATTACCTGATAGCAGGAGAAGCATCCGGCGACTTACATGCCTCACGGCTCATCCACGCCTTACGACAGGAAGACGCACAGGCTGAGTTCCGCTGTTTCGGAGGCGACCTGATGGCTGCGGAGGGTGCCACCTTGGTGAAGCACTACCGCGAACTGGCCTATATGGGTTTCGTCCCCGTGTTGCTCCATCTGCGTACCATCTTAGGAAACATGCGCCAATGTAAGGAGGATATCGCCGCCTGGCGTCCTGATGTCGTGATCCTGGTGGATTACCCGGGTTTCAACCTCAGCATCGCCAAATATGTGAAAGCACAGGGCATCTGCCCCGTGTATTACTATATTTCTCCGAAGATCTGGGCGTGGAAGGAATACCGCATCAAACAGATCCGTCGTGATGTGGATGAACTCTTCTCAATCCTGCCTTTCGAGGTACCTTTCTTCGAGGAGAAACACCATTATCCCATCCATTATGTGGGTAATCCCACGAAGAATGAGGTGGAGGAATTTTTGGTTCGACAAGCTCACCAACCGTTAACGGTCCCTGAGCCTGCCGAAGGGCCAGTATCACAACCCGTTATCGCCTTGCTCGCTGGTTCGCGCAAACAGGAGATCAAAGACAACCTGCCTGCGATGCTCGCTGCCGTGAAGGGTCTGGAGAAGACCTACCATATTGTGCTTGCAGGGGCTCCTGCCATCGAAGCCGACTATTATCGTCAGTTCGTGGCAGACAATGGGGTAGAGGTGGTCTATAACCAGACCTACCAATTGCTGTCTGAGGCGCATGCCGCCCTCGTTACCAGCGGAACCGCTACCCTCGAGACCGCGCTTTTCAACGTGCCGCAGGTGGTGTGCTATGAGACACCGTTGCCCTGGCTCATCGGTCGTCTGCGCAAGCTGGTAATTAAAGTGAAATATATTTCCTTAGTGAATCTCGTAGCCGACCGTGAGGTGGTACGCGAGTTGGTGGCTGACACCTTCAGCGTAGAGAATATCCGTCAGGAACTCGATAAGATCCTGGAGGGCCCTGCCCGTGAGGCAATGCTCTCAGGTTATGAGGAGGTGCGCCGTCGCTTAGGCGATCAGTGTGCCCCCGAACAAACAGCCCGAATGATTTATACATTATTAAATAACCATTAAAGCAAAAAAACATGAAAAAACTGATTCTTTTTGGTGTGATGGCCCTGATGGGTCTCACCATGTATGCACAGAACATCCAGTTGCACTATGACTTCGGTCGTAGCATCTATTCTGAACAGTTGGGTGGACCTCAGGACGACAATCAAGGCCGTCGCGCAAATGTGACACTGACCCTCGAACAGTTCAAGGCCGACAACTGGGGTTCTTGGTTCTACTTCGTCGATATCGACTTCAGCAGTAAGTTTATTGAGGGTGCCTATGCCGAGATTTCTCGTGAGTTCAACCTTGGCAAACAGTCTCCCATTGCTGCCCATATTGAGTACAATGGCGGTCTGAACCGTTTTGGCAGTTACCAACAGGCTGCGTTGGCTGGTTTCGCCTACAACGGACACAGCGAGGATTTCTCTAAGACGTGGTCGGTACAGTTGATGTATAAGCAGTATTTCAAGAGTTACGAATACACACGTGCTTATGCCAGTGTTCAGTTGACAGGTGTGTGGGGCATCAACTTCGCCCACAACAAGTGTCGTTTCGACGGCTTTATTGATTTCTGGCGTGGCGAGAACTGGCGTCCTGGTCACGAGAACCATGGTATGCTCGTTGTCCTTACTGAACCGCAGTTCTGGTATAATTTCACTGATCACTTCTCTGTCGGTACTGAGGTGGAAATTAGCAATAACTTCATTTACAATGTCGTAGATGATAAGTCATTTTTTATTAACCCGACGCTGGCCGTTAAGTGGAATTTTTAGTATATGACACAAATTAAAAAGACCCTTGCAAATTTGATTTGCAAGGGTTTCTTTTTGGTAGTCGATAGGGGAATCGAACCCCTATGCCAAGATTGAGAATCTTGTATCCTAACCATTAGATGAATCGACCATTTAGCAAACTGCTGGTTTCAGCCACTCACCCATCCTTCCAAGAATGCTTCGTGTTAGAAACCGAGGGGTTATCTCCTCAAATGCGGGTGCAAAGGTACGACTATTTTTTCGTTTCTGCAAATTTTTGGGCAACTTTTTTCGAAAAAAGTTATTTGAAAGCCACCACCTCCGACAGCTCAGAATCGAAGTAGAAGGTGTTTCGCAGGGTGTCGCCATTGCTTATGTAGCTCATTCTCAGGAAGTAGAGGTCGCCAGATGGCATCTTGCCATAGGTGATGCCTTTCTTGAATCCTGAGGCACCGCGCTGGCGCATAAGCGTGATGAGGGAGTCGCTGATATGACGGGTGGTGCCGAGATCAGCATAGTCCTTATCACTGATGGCTGATGGATTCTCCATGTTTTCTGCCACAAAATCACTGACGAGACTCTCGGCCTTGTGCTGCTGTCCGCAGGATGCGAACAACAGCAGGACCGATACACCTATTATAATATACGCGCGCGACTTCATTTCTGCGGAATGTTTTTAAGGACGTCGAGCAGGTGATCCCAGACCATCTGGACGGTGGGGATATGCAGACGCTCATCGGGCGTATGGACAAAACGAAGAGTGGGGCCGAAGCTTACCATGTCGAGGTTGGGGTAACGCTCAGAGAAGAGACCGCACTCCAGACCTGCGTGGATGCCGCGAACAACGGGCTCTTTCTTGAAGAGTTTCTTGTAGGATGCTACGACAATCTCCTGGAGTTTGGAATTGGCACGCATCTTCCAGGCGGGATAACCCTCGCCAGAGACGGCTTCCGCACCGGCGAGCTCGAAGGCTGCCTGGATAGTGTAGCACATGTTGTCGAGGTTTGACATGACATTGGAACGCTGTGATGAGAGGATGTCGATGGTGGTCTCTGAGGTGTGGATGCTGGCGATGTTACTTGAAGTCTCCACCATACTGCCGAGAGCCTCGTCCTGACAGATGGCATAGATGCCGTTATCGACAGCCTGTACGGCCCAGATGAAATTCTTGGCGACAGCGGGATCGATGACGGGTTCGGCATCGGTGCTCTCCATCATGAACTGCATCTGCGTGTCGGTGACATGGAATTCGTCTTCCACCTCTGAGGCGAAGATGTTCCAGTCAGCACGTACGTTCTCCTTCAGGTCGTTGGGCACGGCGATTACGAAGTAACCGTCGCGAGGAATGGCGTTGTGGAGTTTGCCGCTGTGGAACTGGGCGAGCATTACACCCTCATAGCGCTTCATGGTCTGGAAGATGAAACGGGCGAGGAGCTTGATGGCGTTGGCGCGCTTCTTGTTGATGTCGTCGCCAGAGTGTCCACCGATGAGTCCCTTCAAGGCACCTTTGAGGAAGAAGCTGCCTGCAGGCGCCTGCTGACGCTGGAAGGTGAACTTGGCAGTGGTGTTACGACCACCTGCACAACTGACGAAGATCTCGCCTTCATCCTCAGAGTCGAGGTTGATGAGGTAGTCGCCTGTCATGAATCCTGCCTTCATACCCTCAGCTCCAGAGAGACCAGTCTCCTCATCGCGGGTGAAGACGCACTCGATGGGGCCATGCTGGATATCGTCGGAGGCGAGGATAGCGAGTTCAATGGCACAGCCGATACCGTCGTCGGCACCGAGGGTGGTACCCTCAGCGGTAAGCCATTCACCATCGATGTAGGTCTTAATGGCATCTTTATCGAAGTCGAACTCCACATCGACAAGTTTGTCGCACACCATATCCATGTGACTCTGCAGGATCACGGTCTTGCAGTTTTCCATGCCCGGGGTGGCCGGTTTGCGGATAATCACGTTGCCTGTCTCATCGACATTGGTGGCAAGTCCGTGCTGAGCACCCCAGTTCTTGAGGTATTCAATCATCTTCTCCTCGCGCTTCGAAGGGCGGGGAATTTCGTTAATCTTCGCAAATTCTTCGAAGACAACAGCAGGTTTTAAATCACTTTTATTCATAATTAATGTATTTTTTGATTGATTTCGTCATAAAATGATTACCTTTGCAGCCGAATTGCAGCGCAAAATTACAAAAAATGATTGAAACTCTGCTCATAAGCACGTTAATAATTGCTATTGCGATGGTATTTTTCCTCGTGAGGGTGCTATTTGTGAAGCAAGGCACGTTTAAGTCGCAGCATATTCACGACTCTGAGGCGATGAAGGAACGCGGGATTCACTGCGTGATGGATCAGGATCGGGAGATGCGACAGAAGAGCGAGTTCGCTGTGAGTGAAAAAGTAAAAAGGTAAAAAAAGTAAAATATTTAAAGAAGAATGAAAAAGTACATTTTCTCTGCACTGGCCATCGCAGCTATGATGGTATCGTGCAACAATGCAGGTCCTAAGATGGACGAGCAGCCCGCAACTGCTGCTGGTAACTCTGCCTCTGGTGTGAAGATCGCCTATGTGGAGGTGGATTCTCTGATGACTCAGTATGACTTCGCCAAGGATTACAGCGTAACCCTTCAGAAGAAGTCGAACAATGCCCGTAACACCCTGACTCAGAAGGGTAATGCCCTTCAGGCTGCTGTGAACAACTTCCAGCAGAAGATTAACAACAACGGATTCCAGAGCCGTGAGCAGGCCGCTGGTGTGCAGGCTGCCCTGGAGCGTCAGCAGCGTGACCTGCAGGAGTTGCAGGCTCGTCTGGAGGGTGAACTCGCTTCAGAGACTGCCAAGTTCAATGAGGCACTGCGTGACTCTCTGCAGAACTTCCTGAAGGACTATAACAAGGATAAGAATTACGACCTGATCCTCTCGAAGGCTGGTGACAACATCCTGTTGGGTGGCAAGAAGTTTGATATCACTCAGGATGTGATCAACGGTCTGAACAAGCGTTATAAGCCCGCTGCAAAGCCCGCCGCTGAGGAGAAGAAAGAGGAGAAGAAATAATCTCTGAAAGATATCAAAAGAAAAGAGGCACTTGCGGGTGCCTCTTTTCTTTTGACTTTATCAGTTGCGGCGTATCAGCAGCATCGTCTGATCGGTGGCCTGCTGTTCTGAGCCTGTAAAGTTCTTCAGCGCCTCGGTTATGTTGGCGAGGAAAGCTGCAGGCTGTGAGTTGAGTTTCAAGGCCTGAAGGGTAGTGCCGCGCAGACGTTTCTCACCGTAGATCTTGCCTTCGGCATTGGTGACGGCGGCAACACCAGGTGTGTAGAGGTAAAGCATCGCGCCTGGGGCAACTTCAGTCTGCAGGTTGAAGAAGGATGCTGTCTCTTCAGATCCTGCAGCTGGTGTGGTTTCTATGGGGAGTACCGTCACTTCGTCGTTCTCCATCAGCAACGGACTGATGGCGCCTGCCTGGCTGTAGTCTAACTGTCCTGTGGTGAGGTTGAGTACACCAACGAAGAGATCAACAACGGGCTTGTCGCCGTGGATGGTTGCAAGACTTCTGTTGATGGCAGAGAGGATGAGGCCAGGGGTGTTTGTGATGGCGGCTGCCGTGCGGAACTGCGACCATGCCATTGCCATCTGTACCGATGACTGGATGGTGTCGCCATGAGCCGAACCAATGCAGAAGAAGAGCTGTTCGTCGCGGATGAGATAATCGTATAGGTCGCTGCTCAGTGCTGTTCCTGAGGTGAGGGTAGCCAGTACGGTTAGATCCTTACGCTTAGGCAGCGGGGCAGGCAGGAGAGCCTTCTGGGCATCGAGGGCGGTGATCTGCAGTGTCTGGGTGCGTGCCTTCTCTGCGGTGCGTTCTTCGAGTTCGGTGTAGTCGGCCTTCAGTTCTGTGTGGGCCTTGTGCAGCTTATGGCCTCTGTAACTACGATAGACGACATAAGCGATGAAGCAGAGGAAGAGAATGCCGAGGAGTACGAACAGCCTCATCTGTCTTTCATGGGCTGACTCTGCCTGCTGTTCGGTAAGTTGTTCTATCTTGTCGATGATGACTACCTGCTCTTCCGCATCGATCTCTTTGGCCAGATTGAAGGCATGATCCAGTGAGTCGCAGATCAGACGGCTGACAACCATAGCAGAGTCAAGACGGCCTGCCTGCAGGTTAGTCTTGTATTTCTTCAGTGCATAGTTCCTGATATTGTCGATGGTATAGGCATCCTTTCCTTCAAACATGGCATCCAGACTGCGGTAGTTGAAGGCGGCTTCATCCCAACGACCTGCGGCTGTCAGGAATTCGTTGGCATTGATCTTTCCTTCAGGCGTCTTGCTGAAATTGGTTTCTAGGAATTGTTGGTAGATTTTTTCTGCCTCGTCTTCCTGTCCCATCCGCTCGTGGGCGATGGCCTTATAGATATAGAAACGGGCCAACTGCTTGTCGATATAGTCGGTGTTGATGCCCTGACGCTGTTCATATTCACCGAGCAGCTTTCCGAAGCGGTCTGTCCACTTCAAGGCCTGATCATAGTTCTGGGTGGTGATACAGGCATAGGCAATATTGATGAGACCTGCGATGGCGTCTTTATAAGACTCGTCGCTGTGAGTGCTCTCAATGTTGGCAAGATGCTTCTCGTAGGCAATGCTGAAGTGCTCTTCGGTTTCCTTGTCTGCTTTGTTGAGTCCCATCTGGCAACAGCCGATATAGATCAGCAGGTTCATGTAGTCGCTGGTGGTGTCGCACTTATGCGTCTCCAGAAATTCGGCAGCAGGAATGGCTCCCTTCAGGCAATTTTCATACTCGCCGCGAACGGTGAGTAGGTTTGCCAGTCGGCTGGCAGAACGTGCATAGGTATCGACATCGTCAGGATCCTTAGAGTTGGCGGCTGTCTGGAGGGAGGTCTTCCAATAGAACTCAGCCATACGGCGTTTGTTCATCCTGTCGCTGGCATAGCCTCGCCAGTAGTAGGCTTTTGCAGATGAGAGCGTACCGGCACGTTCAAAACTGTCGGCCAGCATCATCAGCTGTTTGAGGTCTCTGTTCTTCTGAGCTGATTCTATCGCCTGTTCGGCTTTCTGTCTCTGTTCTTTACTACTACCGCCTCCACAACCCAAGAGGATGATGGCGGCCAGCGTCAGTGCTACTATCGCAAAATGTCTTCTCATACTAGTCCTTGCTTTAAGTTGTAATTTGGTGCAAAGATAATGATTATTCTCCAAAAATGTTATATTTATAAGTTTTTTTTTGTACCTTCGCACCCGCAATGAGATATTTTGTCACTTTGAGTTACGATGGAACTCGCTATCATGGCTGGCAGATACAGCCGAACGGCGACTCGATACAGGAACGGCTGCAAGGCGCGCTCTCGACACTGCTTCGTGCAGAGATCGGTGTGACGGGGGCTGGACGGACTGATGCGGGGGTGCATGCGCGGATGATGGTGGCTCATTTTGACTATGACGGTGAACTGGACGGCAAGCAACTCTGTTATAAATTGAACAGACTGTTGCCCTATGATATCGCTATACAGAAGGTTGAACAGGTGGCTGACGACCTGCATGCCCGTTTCTCGGCTACCTCGCGTACCTATCATTATTATGTGCATACGGTGAAGGATCCGTTCAGTAGGGCTTATTCGTGTGAGTTACACTATCCGCTGGACTTTAAACTGATGAACGAGGCTGCCAGGATGCTGCTGAAGTATGAGGACTTCGGCGCGTTCTGCAAGAGTGGGGCTGATGTGAAGACAACACTCTGCCAGGTGACAGCCGCCGAGTGGCATCAGACATCGCCATCGACTTGGTATTTCGAGATTACCGCCAATCGCTTCCTGAGGAACATGGTGAGAGCCGTGGTAGGAACGCTTGTCGATGTGGGGCGCGGCAGACTCACACTGGAGGAATTTCAGAAGGTGATAGAAGGAAAACAGCGGAGTGATGCGGGCGAGAGTATGCCTGGCAATGCGCTGTTCTTGGAAAAAATAGAATATTGATATGTGGCTGATATTGGCATTTATGTCGGCAGCATTGTTGGGCTGCTATGACTCCTTAAAGAAACAGGCACTGAAAGGGAACGCCGTGATTCCCGTGTTGTTTCTGAATACCTTGTTCTCTTCATTGATCTTTCTGCCGTTTATCATACTGAGTGGTACGACGACGCTGCTCGATGACAGCGTCTTCCATACGGCGAGTGGCGGATGGGAGATGCATAAATATATCGTATTGAAAGCCGTTATCGTACTCTCAAGTTGGATTCTGGGTTATTTCGGAATGAAACATCTGCCGTTGACCATAGTGGGACCGATTAATGCTACTCGTCCGGTGATGGTATTGGTGGGAGCCCTGCTGTTCTTCGGCGAAAGACTGAACGTGTGGCAGTGGGTTGGTGTGCTGTTGGCTGTGGCTTCTTTCCTGCTGCTGAGTCGTAGCGGCAAAAAGGAGGGTATCGACTTCAAACATGATCACTGGATCTATATGATCGTTGGTGCAGCAATGTTGGGAGCGGTGAGTGGTCTCTATGACAAGTATTTGATGGCACCTGTCGAGAACGGGGGCGTGGGACTGGACCGTATGATGGTGCAGTCGTGGTATAACATCTACCAGTGTGCGATGATGGGTGTGATGCTCTGGCTGCTTTGGTGGCCTAAGCATGAACAGACAACACCGTTCCACTGGTCCTGGTCGATAGTGGGTGTGAGTGTGTTTCTCTCCACAGCCGACTTTATGTATTTCTATTCATTGAGTCTGCCTGATGCGATGATCTCCATCGTATCGATGATCCGAAGGGGTAGTGTGATCGTGAGCTTTATGTTCGGAGCGATGTTCTTCCACGAGAAGAACCTCAAGGCTAAGGCTTTTGATCTGGCGCTTGTTTTGCTTGGGATGCTTTTCCTCTACGTCGGCTCGAAGTAAACAGATCACGCAGACTGCTGAAGTCCTTTTTCATGATGATACCGATGCCTTGTGTGTTCAAACTTGAACGCGTAAAGTAGCGGTCGTTGGTTTGGTTATACACCTTCATGGCGAGGTTGCCATTGGGGAAGAGCAGGTATTGCAGATCGAAGTCGCCGATGAACGATGGAGTAGCCTTTGTGGCGTTATCGCGATAACCGAACTGTCCGTTGAAGATCAGACGGTTGTTGAGCATGCGTCCGTTGATGATGCCTTCGTATTCTGCATTGTGCCAGCCTTCATTACCTGTAGAGATGTTAGCACCGAAGTTCCAGTTGTTGTTCTTGATGATCTGTCCGAGCAGGGTGTTGATCTGGGTGGAGAGCGTACCAGAGAGGAAACTCTGCATGGCCAGCGTGGTACGATCGGTTTGATCCTCTTTGGCATTATTGGCACCTTGATTATAGAAACGTCCGATGGCCAGCAGATAGACCACTTGCTGGTTCATCTCCTGCTGTCCGTTGATGATAGAGCGGATCATCTGTTGCTCATCGGTATTCACGGTAGGCATCTCAAGGTCGAAGTCCACCTGCGGATGGACTGGCTGCCCTCCGATGTTCATCAGGCAGTTCACACGGATGGTGTTACTACTGAACGAATTGCCGATATTCAGGTCGGAGAGACTCACACCGTTGACGGTATAGACAGCCTGCAGATTCAAGGCAGCCTGATAGGGGTCGCCTCCGAAAATGATGGTGCCACCTTTGTTGAAAGTAAAGTTCTTCTTGATGATATTCTGGATAGTGATGCCATAGGTGCCCTGTTCGACGGTATAGGTGCCAAACATATTGAAGGCCCCCTTGTTATGATAGGTGGCACGGATGGCACCCTCGCCGTTCAACGTGATATAGTCCTTGGTGTCAGCATCCATCAGGAGGTTCAGTGTGGCGTCGGGTGTGGTGTTGATGAGGAAGTTGATGTAGATATTGGTGCTGGTGGCACGGCTGGAACTGTTTTTGTTTGAGTTACCAGAATTACTAGAAATGCTCGAGTTGCTAGAATCATCTTCCCACTCGATGAATTCCTGACTGGCGAGGGCATCAGGCGTTGCTGCGTTATAGACGAATATCGAGTTCTTCTGGGGCGTCACGTCGCAGTCGATGGATACTTCATTGCCATGTCCATGAATACCGACTTCGCCTGAGGCATAGACGGTGCCGTAGAACGTGGATTCGCCGAAATCGGTGAAGTCGTAAGCCAGCAGATTGTCGGCGACGACGTTCAGGTCGTAGGAGAGACTGGTGAGGTGCTTGTGATGGATGCTGCCAGAGACGATTCCCTGATGTCCGTCGCGATCGACAACCACCATATTTCGTAGTTCTATCTCGTCGGGAATCATCACCACCGTATCGCGTTTCAGTTGATAGGTGGTGTTCAAGGGGGCTACGGTAGCCTCACCATTTACAACGAGGTTTCCTGTGAGATTGATATTGTCGAGGGTGCCTGCCAGACGAGCATAACCCTCAGCGTGCCCTGTGATGTTACTCAGGAACGACTTGGTGAAATTGTGCATGAACTCGATGTAGGTACCATCAGCACGGATATCGAGGTCGATGGTGTTGTGAACGGGTGACACGTAGCCGTTGATGATTGTCTGGGCTTCAGGACCATCGTCGGCAACGGCACTGATGTCTATCTGTTCTTTCTCTTGGTTCCAGTCCACGTCGGCATATAGAGTTCCCATCCTTCCTTCCTCAAACTTAAACAATCCCACTCTGAGGTTGGCGTGGGCGGCGAAGTCGTGGAAGAGTGAGCGAGCCGTGGCGCGCCCTGTGGCTTTTCCGCTGAACTCGACAGAATGGAAGTTCACCAAGTCGAGGATATAGGCTACTTCCACCTCATTGAGATCTACGACGAGACTGTCAGAAAGGCTTTCAGAGGCGATACCGTCGATGATGATGTGCTGTGTACCACGATGCACGGCAAAGTGGTCCACCAATAGATAGTTCTTATGATAGAGGATATCCGAGGGTTCGATATCCCAGGTGCTGTTGTTCAGGATAATGTGAGAGGGCTGCACGCGGAACTGGGCTTCAGGTAGTCCTGACAGATTCTGGTAGAGGCGGATGATGGTGTTCAGGTTGCCGCTCTGTTGCTGTTCAGGATTGTTGTTATCCCACGATAATGAGGTGTTGATGTTGTTGTTGGCGGCATGTGCCAGCAGGTTGATACCCATCCGCCGTCCGTCGTCCATTACTTTCTGGATGTTGAGGTCGCAGTTCAGGGTGTCGGCAGGTGAACTGATATGGATGTTGCCGTTGTCATACCAGGCACCGTTGTAGGCAAAAGAGGGCAACTCGCCATCGAGGAATATCTCTTCTGTCTTATCGTTCACACGGGCTGTGAGTGAGATGGGCTGACTGAGTGTGAGGTCCACATTGAGGAAACGTTTCATCCAGTCGGTCTTACTCAGCAATAAGTGAAGATTAAAGTTGTTGTCGGTGACTTTCCGTTTCGGAGGCAGACCTGGCAGGGTAGGGAGTTTCGAGGCGACGAGGTTGACGAAACTCTGAGGTAACGTCTTGTAATCGAAGTGTCCCTTCAACTCGGCATCGGCAAAGTCGCTCTTGACAGAGATGAAGTGTACGCCTTTGTCATAGCCGGAGGTGACGATCATATTATCGAGCTGATAAGGCTCGTGTTTCTCCGAAGCCGTTAGACTCAGATTGCTGATGCGGATGCTGCCCTGGGCATCGTGTACATTGTGGGCTGTGAAATCAGCATCGAGTTCTGCCGTCAGCACTGATGAGCCGAATTGATCTGATAGATGGGTGGCAGCGGGTGAGAAATGGGAGATGACGCCTTGCAACTGGGCTTTCTTCGCCTTCGACGTGGTGGTATCAAACAGATTCTCTGTCATCTCGCCCTTCAGCTGGACTGTCAAGTTGGGGTCGTTGATATTGAAGAGTCCCGCAATCGTACCTTGTTTGTATTCTCCGTTGAGTTTGATGTCATGATAGGTATAGCCATTGTAGTCGAACTGACTAACAGAACCGTCAATCTTGACATCTGGTTTCTGGTCTTTGGGCCACTGTCCGCTGAGGCGTAACTGGGTTGATAACGTACCGAGTTGCGTATTGGCAAGGATTTGTCCTAACCGGATAGCCTTTGTCTGAACGTTGCCTGAGAATTTCCTGTTGGCATCCATCGCCATGGTGACATCCACATCGCCGGCGCCTGAATGGATCAGACTCTTCAGTGAGGTGATGCCGTTAGTCTCACGACTGAAGTTGCCTGTCATTCTCAGGTTTCCGATACGTGTCAACTCTTGGGGAAGCCCTGGAATCAGTTTGGAAAGGAAGTCAAGACTGGTCTCCGCCAAAGCCACCTCTGTCATTTCCAGATGCCAGGCAGGTTGTGTGTTCCAGTTCTCAATCCATCCGTTTACATTGATGTCGATATCCTGTTCTGATGTGGCGATATGCAGTTCTGGAATCGTGGCTTGCTGATCGGTGCCATTAAACTTAGTCTCTATAGAAATACCTCTCTGGAAATTCTTTAGCGATGGAAGAAAACATCTTAGGTCTGAAGGTGTTATAATTGTATTCCTTATCTTTCCTGAGTAGTCAAGCGAGCCAGGGACGAGACCTTCCTCATCTATATTGTAGTCGGCAAGAAGCGTGTCGATCTGCAGGTCGGAACTTGGCATCTGCAACTGGAAATGCTCGAGGAAAGCATGCGTCTTGTTGGCAATCAATTTGAAAGACAAACGGTTTATGTCCAGCCCTGAGGCCTCCCGTAGTGAGAGCTTTTTCACGTTCACACTGATGGAGTCATCGGTGAGAGCCCAGAGATTGATATGGGAACTGAGGTCGCTGATGTGCAGATGCTGGGGATTGAACTGTCCTGGTGTCTGTACCACATCCTGACGATCGTATATGATACTGGACCGTCGGATGATCAGTGAGTTGATGCGGAGGTCGAGTGGGGTATGACTCAGTGTGTCTTTTGGGGCTAAAGAGTCGATGATGAACTGGAAGTTGGGTTTGGCTTGCGCGTTCTGCTGCCAGAGACGTGCACGGGCACCGAAGAGTTGTGCCGATGAAATGGAGATACGACCCTTTGTGAGTGGCCAAATATCGATTTTGGCAGACAGACGGGTGATGCTAAGCATTGGTTTGTCGCGCTGGTCGAGGATTGTGACGTCATCGATGATGATACGGTCGAGGAAACCTAAATCCACCCTTCCCACGCTGACTTCCGTACCAAGTGCCTCACTTAAAACGGTTGACACCTTATTGCCCACAGACTGCTGGACTACTGGCAGCCGGAGGACAGCTGCCGTCAACAAATTTAGGGCGATAACCGTCCAGATGACTATGTTGATAATCCTTTTTAGTATCTTCACGTGGCAAAAATACAACATTTTATCGGGATTTCTTCAAAATTTTTAATTTTTATTTCTTATTTTGCCCGATTTTTACTAATTTTGCACTCGCATCTTGCAACTATTCAACTAAATATTATATAAATGGCAAATGTAATTAAGCTACACAAGGGCTTGGACATTAACCTGAAAGGACGCGCAGCTGAGCAAAAGATCCAGTTGAAGTCAAACGGCAAATACGCTTTGATGCCGGATGACTTTGAGGGTGTGACGCCGAAGGTTGTCGTTAAGGAAGGCGATAAGGTTCAGGCCGGGGATGCGTTGTTTGTGAACAAACAGTATCCTGAGGTGAAGTTTGCCTCGCCAGTCAGTGGTACGGTGAGTGCCGTCGTGCGTGGTGAACGTAGAAAAGTGCTCTGTGTTAAGGTGGATGCCGACGCTCAGCAGAGTTATGTGGATTTCGGCAAGAAGGATGTTGCGAAGCTTGACGGTAAGGCTGTCATCGACGCCCTGCTCGAAGCTGGTCTTTTCGGTTACATCAACCAGTTGCCTTATGCTGTATCGACTAATCCGTCGGTGATGCCTAAGGCGATTTTCGTCTCTGCCCTGCGCGACAAGCCTTTGGCTGCCGACTTCGAGTACGAGGTAAAGGGACAGGAGGCTGACTTCCAGACTGGTATCACGGCACTCTCGAAGATTGCCAAGACCTATCTCGGTGTAGGTGTTGGCTCTGCCCTTGAGAACGTGAAGGATGCCGAGGTGAATGTGTTCGACGGCAAGTGCCCTGCAGGAAATGTAGGTGTACAGGTGAACAACATCGACCCAGTGAACAAGGGTGAGGTGGTTTGGACCATAGGCGACCCTTCTGTGGCGCTCTTCATCGGACGTCTGTTCAACAGCGGTAAAGTGGACCTGCGTCGTACGGTAGCCCTCTGTGGCAGTGAGATCAAGAGCCCTGCCTATGTGGATATGCTGGTGGGTGAGGAACTCTCCACGTTGCTTTCCAATAGCTACGACGCTTCTAAGAGTGTCCGTATCATCAATGGTAACGTACTGACAGGTAAGCCCACTACGAAGGAAGGCTTCCTCGGTGCCCATAGCTCTGAGATTACCGTGATTCCTGAGGGTAATGATGCCGACGAGTTGCTGGGATGGATCCTGCCTCGTTTCAAGCAGTTCTCTGTAAGCCGCAGCTACTTCTCTTGGCTGTGTGGTAAGAAGCAGTATGCACTCGATGCCCGTATCAAGGGTGGTGAGCGTCACATGATTATGAGCGGTGAGTACGACAAGGTGCTGCCGATGGATATCTATGCTGAGTACCTGATTAAAGCTATCATCGCTGGTGATATCGACCGTCAGGAGGCTTTGGGTATTTATGAGGTTAGCCCTGAAGACTTTGCACTGGCAGAGTTCGTGGATTCCTCGAAATTGGAATTACAGCGCATCGTGCGTGAAGGACTGAATATTTTACGTAAAGAAAACGCATAAAGACATGAGTGCTATAAGAAACTTATTCGACAAAATGAGGCCAAGCTTCGAAGAGGGCGGTAAGCTGCATGCTTTCCGTAGTGTTTTCGACGGCTTTGAGACGTTTGCGCTTGTGCCTAACGACACGTCAAAGTCTGGTGTCAACATTCACGACGCCATTGACTCGAAGCGCATTATGAGTATGGTGGTCATCGCCCTGATGCCTGCCATGCTGTTTGGTATGTATAATATCGGCTACCAGAATTATCTTGCAGCAGGCACACTCGCAAGTGTTGGCTTCTTCGAGATATTCTGTTATGGTTTTCTCGCCGTACTGCCGAAGATACTGGTAAGTTACATCGTTGGTTTGGGTATTGAGTTTGCCTGGGCCCAGTGGAAAGGCGAGGAGATCCAGGAGGGTTACCTCGTTTCAGGTATCATCATCCCGCTGATTGTCCCCATCGGCTGTCCGCTGTGGATGCTGGCATTGGCCTGTGCCTTCTCAGTGATCTTCTGTAAGGAGATCTTCGGTGGTACGGGTATGAACATCTTCAACCCCGCCGTTGCAGCTCGTATGTTCCTGTTCTTCGCTTATCCCTCAAAGATGACAGGTGATCAGGTATGGGTGGCTCAGGATTCTATCTTCGGTCTGGGTAACAACCTGCCCGACGGCTTCACTGCTGCTACACCGCTCGGACAGATGGCACAGGGTATTGATCCCAGCAGTTCTATCTGTGATATGATCTGCGGCTTCATCCCGGGTTCTATTGGTGAGACCTCACTGATTGCCATCGCCATCGGTGCTGTGATTCTGCTCTGGGCTGGCATCGCTTCTTGGCGCACTATGCTGAGTGTGTTCGTTGGTGGTGCTGTACTGGCACTGCTTTTCCAGCACACCGGTCAGTCTATGATTTGGTGGCATCACTTCATCCTCGGTGGTTTCGCTTTCGGTGCCGTGTTTATGGCTACCGATCCCGTTACCTCATGCCGCACCGCTACAGGTCAGTATATCTATGGCTTCCTGATCGGTGCGATGGCAGTCATCATCCGTGTGATGAATGCCGGTTATCCTGAGGGTATGATGCTCGCCATCTTCTTTGGTAATATGTGTGCCCCGATGATCGACCACTTCATCGTGGAGCGTAATATCTCGAAACGCTTAAAGAGAGGAGGTACCAAATGAAACTGAATACTAACAGCAATTCGTACATTATTATATATAGTGCGATTCTCGTGGTTATCGTAGCCTTCCTGCTGGCATTTGTCTATCAGGCACTGAAGCCGATGCAGGATGCTAACGTGGCTCTCGATATTAAGAAGCAGATTCTCTATTCACTGAACATCCGCGGTTTGGACGGCGCTGAGGCTGAGGCCAAGTATGCTGAGGTGGTGAAGGATGAGAAAGAGGCTGGCAACAAGCTCTATTACGAGTGTGAGATCGACGGACAGAAGAAGTATGTGTTCCCCCTGAAGGGCATGGGCCTCTGGGGTGGCATCTCTGCCTTCATCTCTGTCGATGATGACCTGAACACCATCTACGGTGCTTACTTCAACCATGAAAGCGAGACTGCAGGTCTGGGTGCTGAGATCAAGGACTCTCAGGCTTGGCAGGAGAAGTTCCAGGGAAAGAAGATCTATTCTGACGACGGCCAACTCGCCATCGGTGTGGTGAAGAATGTGGAGAATCCAGCCTCTGAGGTGGACTGTGTCACAGGTGCTACACTGACCTCTAATGGTGTCTCTGACATGCTTCGTGAAGGTCTGAAACAGTATATCACTAATTTGAAGGAGGACTAACGTATGGCATTATTCAGTAAACAAAATAAAGAGGCTTTCACGAATCCGTTAAACCTCGACCATCCGATTCTCGGACAGGTGCTGGGTATCTGCTCTGCACTTGCCGTTACGTCGCAGTTGAAGCCTGCCATCGTGATGGGTCTCGCAGTGACGGTGATTACCGCCTTTGCGAATGTGATTATCTCTATCATCCGCAACACCATCCCTAACCGCATTCGTATCGTGGTGCAACTGGTGGTTGTGGCTGCCCTCGTGACTATCGTTTCTCAGATCCTGAAGGCTTTCGCCTACGACGTGAGTGTTCAACTGAGCGTGTATGTAGGTCTGATCATCACCAACTGTATCCTGATGGGGCGCCTCGAGGCGTTTGCCATGCAGAACAAGCCCTGGCCTTCGTTCCTCGACGGTGTGGGTAACGGTCTCGGCTACGCTATGATTCTGGTAATTGTAGGTGCAGTCCGTGAGCTCCTCGGACGTGGTTCGCTGCTGGGCTTCCAGATTATCCCCGATGCTTGCTATGACTTCGGCTATGTGAACAACGGTATGATGACGATGCCGGCAATGGCTCTGATTCTCGTGGGTTGTGTGATTTGGGTTCATCGTGCATATTTTTATAAGGAGAAATAAAGTATGGAACACGCAATATCATTACTATTCCGTTCGATTTTCGTCGATAATATGATCTTTGCCTTCTTCCTCGGCATGTGTTCTTACCTTGCCGTGTCGAAGACCGTGAAGACTTCTTTGGGACTGGGTCTGGCTGTGACCTTCGTGCTCACCGTGACCGTCCCCGTGAACTATCTGTTGCAGACTAAGGTCTTAGGTCCTGACTGCCTCGTTGAGGGCGTCGATTTGAGTTACCTCAGTTTTATTCTCTTCATCGCCGTGATTGCAGGTATGGTGCAGCTCGTAGAGATGACGGTTGAGAAGTATTCTCCCTCGCTCTATGCAGCCCTGGGTATCTTCCTGCCGCTGATTGCTGTAAACTGCGCCATCATGGGTGCTTCGCTCTTCATGCAGCAGCGCATCCTCATGGATCCCAGCAACTCTCAGGCTATCGGCTCTATTTTGGATGCCGTCGTCTATGGTTTCGGCTCAGGTATCGGTTGGACGCTGGCGATTGTTGCCTTGGGTGCCATCCGCGAGAAGATGCAGTACTGCGACGTTCCCAAGCCCTTGCAGGGCCTCGGCATTGTGTTTATCACCGTGGGTCTCATGGCCATGGCGATGATGTGTTTCTCTGGATTAAATATTTGATAAGGTATGGCACAGTTTATTGCATATAGTATAGGAGTGTTCCTCCTGGTGATCCTGCTCTTGGTGATCATCCTGCTCGTGGCAAAGAAGTATCTTTCTCCCTCGGGCAACGTGAATATTGTTATCAACGGCGACCGTACTATCTCTGTAGCCCAGGGTAACTCGCTGATGTCAACGCTTAACGAGAATGGTGTGTTCCTGCCCTCTGCCTGCGGTGGTAAGGCCTCTTGTGGACAGTGTAAGGTACAGGTGCTTGAGGGTGGGGGCGAGATCCTCGACTCAGAGAAGCCTCACTTCTCTCGTAAGGAGATCAAGGCTGGCTGGCGCCTCGGATGTCAGTGTAAGGTGAAGGGTGACTTGAAGATTCATGTCGATGAGTCTATCCTCGGTGTGAAGGAGTATGAGTGTACCGTCATCTCCAACAAGAACGTGGCTACGTTCATCAAGGAGTTCAAGGTGCAGCTGCCCGCTGGTGCCCACATGGACTTCCTGCCTGGTTCATATGCTCAGATTAAGATTCCTGCCTTCGATTGCATCGATTACGATAAGGACTTCGATAAGTCTCTCATCGGCGACGAGTATCTGCCTTCTTGGGAGAAGTTCGGTTTGTTCCCGCTGAAGTGTAAGAACCCCGAGCCTACAATCCGTGCATACTCGATGGCTAACTATCCTGCTGAGGGTGACGTGTTCATGCTTACCGTTCGTATTGCTACGCCTCCGTTCAAGCCTGATCGCAGTGGTTTCATGGAGGTGAACCCTGGTATCGCTTCTTCATACATCTTCTCTTTGAAGCCAGGCGACAAGGTAATCATGAGTGGCCCTTACGGCGACTTCCACCCGCATTTCGACTCGAAGCGCGAGATGATCTGGGTTGGTGGTGGTGCCGGTATGGCGCCGTTGCGTGCACAGATCATGCACATGACGAAGACTTTGAAGACCACCGATCGCGAGATGCACTACTTCTATGGTGCCCGCGCCCTCAACGAGGTGTTCTATCTCGACGACTTCCTGGGCTTGGAGAAGGAGTTCAAGAACTTCCACTTCCACCTCGCCCTCGACCGTCCCGATCCCGCAGCCGATGCCGCTGGTGTGAAATATACTCCGGGCTTCGTACACCAGGTGATGCTCAACACCTATCTGAAGGACCACGAGGCTCCCGAGGATGTGGAGTACTACATGTGCGGTCCTGGCCCGATGTCGGCAGCAGTGGTGTCAATGCTCGACTCGCTCGGCGTAGAGCCCGAGAGTATCATGTACGATAACTTCGGCGGTTAATGAAAGAACAGCAGTATCAGATGCTGGTCAGTCAGATCGCCTCTCTCATCGAAGGCGAGACCGACGAGATTGCCATCATGAGTAATGTGGCAGCAGCCATCCATCAGGAGATGCACTTCTGGTGGACTGGCTTCTACCGGGTCGCTGGCGAAGAGTTGCTGCTGGGGCCGTTTCAAGGTCCTGTCGCCTGCATGCACATCCCTTTCGGGAAAGGTGTCTGCGGCACAGCCTGGCAGCGTCGTGAGACGATTGTTGTGCCTGATGTAGAGCAGTTCCCAGGTCACATTGCTTGCAGTAGTGCGTCACGTTCAGAGATCGTCGTGCCGGTGTTCAATAAAGACGGAAACATCATCGCCGTACTCGACATCGACAGTGAACACTTGGCAACCTTCGACGACATCGACCGTCACTATTTTGAGCAGATCTGTCAATTGATTGCTTAAGCATATGATGATATTATAATTTTAGATTCATGAAAAAACTGATTTATTTTGCATTGGTACTTCCAATGGCCATGCTTGTCATAGCATGTGGAGAGAAAACGAAGTCAAACCCGGAAGCCGACTCACTGAGGTCTGCCTTGTCAACACAGATGGCAGAGATGAACGATATGGATCTCTTCCTTGACGCTGTTAATGCCAGTATGGACAGTGTGCTCGATATCGACGGTACTGTCCTTCGTAGTGTTGGGGAATCAAACATGTCACGAAAAGAGCAGATCAAACAGAATATCGCTGCTTATAAGGAGATTCTTGATCGCCAGCGTGAAAGACTTGCAGAACTGGAGAAACGACTCGGTGATAGCGACGGCAAGAACGCCAAGTTGCTGAAGACTGTTGCATCGCTCAAAGCTCAGATAGAGGAGAAGGACAAAGCCATCGCGAACTTGAATGAGGAACTGGAGAAGCGTAACTTTGATATCAGTGTGCTGAAGGAGAATGTGGCTCAATTGAACACCCAGGTGACTACGCTTGAGGAAGACTCGAGAGCAAAGGATGAGACCATCACAGCCCAGACCGACCTTCTGAATGAGGCATACGTATGCATCGACAATACGAAAGCTCTGAAAGAGGCTGGTATCCTGAAAGGCGGTTTTCTGAAGAAGGCAAAGCTCAATATGTCGGAGGTGAACCCCTCTGCATTTACCAAGATCGACATCCGCAATGCGACGTCGTTCCTCATCCCAGGCAAGAAGCCGGAGATTCTGACTCAGGCACCTGCTGGTTCTTACACAATAAAAGATAATGGTAATGGAACAAGCACTCTGACAGTCACTGATCCTGCTAAGTTCTGGAGCATGTCGAACTATCTCGTTGTGAAATACTAATTGACAGATCCAAAGAGAAATCCCCAGCCAAACATCAGAATTGGCTGGGGATTATTCATGATAGGATGTTGTTCAGAAAGTAATTTTAGTCATCCGCCAGATTACTGGCTGACATTTGTTCACGTTCAAACTCGAAGAGTTTACCGTCTTTCCACTTGTACTTTATGATCTCTACTTCATCATCAAGCCGCCAGAAACTGACGATACATTTGTTATCGGAGTCGATAGATGGGCTGTAGATCTCACAGTCGTACTTCAATTCTTCGAACTTATGAGTCTTGTCGTTCCATAACCAGACATCGTAAGTATAGTTACCAAATCCGTTCATCGGCCCCGTACACACCTGAAGGTCTGGAATGCCGTCGAAATTCCAGTCATCCTCCACGATCTCCCCGATGCAGTTCCTGTTCCATTGTAAGGTGTCGAGCGGCAGGGCCTGACTATACAGTTCCTGCGTATGCCCCTTTGCATCTGTCAGATAGACGACGATGGAATCCCAACGCACATCACCATCATCATTGATGGCATGTACATCAGAGTGGAAAGAATAATCTGAACGCTGGGGGACATAGTCTGTATCTTGGGCTGACATTTGTCCTCCATAGGCAGCTAGCATCGCTGCAACTACCATTAGTTTTACTTGTTGAATCCGTGACCGTTCCATTTCAGCGTCTTTTGAGTTTTCAGTCCATCCTTATCCCACTTGTTTATGATGATGTCCTTACCTACGCGGGGCAGCGAATAGGTGGTGTTTTGCTCGTAGCTCACCTCAAAACCTGGAGGTGCGCAGAATTCCATCTTCTTTGTGGCGTTAGTGTAGCGCAGGAACACGAGTGTGTCGTACTGTCCCTGATCGGGAAGGTCGTTAAAGTAGGACCAATTGCTGAAGGCAAACAGCTTGTGCTTCTTGTCGGCCTCGTTCCAGTAGCACATCTCTATAAGTTGCGTATTTCCTTGATACTGATGCTGATAACTGATGAACCCGCTTTTCTTGTCGACTACAAGCGTCACGTTGTCATTTTGGTTCTCGTTCTTGCTGTAGCGCTCCAGGGCTTCTGCAATGCCGGATGTGGCTTCACGATCACACTCTTCTGCATCACCGTCATCTTGGAAGATAAATGCCCACGCGAAGTCGTAGATGTTGGGCTGGGTGCCCCCAAACATCACTTGGATACCGTCCTGCGCCGCCATTCCGAGCGTACAGAACACAAACATGACTGCTAATGATAATCTTTTCATATTGTTAATGTTTTAGATTGATGGGGCAAAGATAACAATTCTTTTTAATATAGTAGCATAATTTTGACAAAAAAGTAACTCATCTCGGATATTCTTAATCACAAATTCACTTAAAACCAAGGGCAAAGTACTTATAATTCCACGATTATTTGTACCTTTGCACCAATAATTAATCCGATGAGAATGACAGTTATAGAATAATGAGACAACTATCCACACGCACGGCGGACTTCACGGATTCCATCATCCGGCGCATGACCCGCATCAGCAACCGCTACGAAGCCATCAATCTCTCTCAGGGATTCCCTGACTTCGACCCGCCACGGGAGATTACCGACCGTCTGGCAGAGATTGCAACTTCTGGCCCTCATCAGTATGCAATTACCTGGGGAGCGCAGAACTTCCGCGAGGCATTGGCTAAGAAACAAAGTCGCTGGACGGGACTGCCGATAGATGCCGATAAGAACATTGTCGTTACATGTGGCTCGACGGAGGCAATGATGGCGGCGATGATGACCGTGGTGAATCCGGGCGATAAGGTAGTCATCTTCTCGCCGTTCTACGAGAACTATACTGCCGATACGATTCTTACAGGGGCTGAACCTGTGTACATCCCGCTTGTTCCGCCGACATTCTCGTTCGACGCCAACCTGATTGAGGATGCTTTCAGACAGGGAGCTAAGGCGCTGGTGTTGTGCAACCCTTCCAATCCCTGTGGCAAGGTCTTTACCCGCGATGAACTGCAGCAGATAGCTGATATCGTGATACGCTATGATGGCTATGTCATCACCGACGAGGTTTATGAGCATATCGTTTACGCTACTCATCGACATGTCTACATCTCCACGCTGCCCGGTATGTGGGAGCGCACCATATCATGTAGTTCACTCTCCAAGACATATAGTATTACGGGCTGGCGTCTGGGCTATGTCATCGCTCCTGAACGTATCATCGACCGCGTGAAGAAGGTGCACGACTTCCTGACCGTTGGCGCTGCGGCTCCTTTGATGGAGGCTGCCACCGTTGGACTGTGCTTCCCTGACAGCTATTACGACGAACTTCAGGCACATTACACACATATGAAGCAGCTCTTTTGCGACGGTCTGCGCCAGTTCGGATTGACGTTCACTGATCCGCAAGGAGCCTATTACGTGTTGCTCGATGTCTCAAAGTACGGTGTGAAAGACGACTTGCATTTCTGCGAATGGCTGGCAGAGCATGTTGGAGTAGGGGCAGTGCCTGGCAGTTGCTTCTTCCGCGAGGATGTGAACCACCTAATTCGTTTTCACTTCGCTAAACGTGACGAGACCCTTCTTGCTGCCCTCGATCGTCTTTCGGAAATGGATGCAAAAGCAATGAATTATATATGATTGGAACAATTGTGAATGCAACCACCATCATCGTAGGCAGCATCATCGGCAGCCTATTGCATCGTGGTGTGAAGGAGAAATATAAAGAGGTTCTATATACAGGGTTGGGGCTGGCATCTCTGGCTATCGGTCTGAATGCCACCATTAGCCATTTTCACCAGTCGCAGTACCCTGTGCTTTTTATCATATCGCTGGCTATAGGAGGAGTCATCGGCACAGCACTCGATATCGACGGAAGGTTCAAACGTCTCGTTGACAAATTGCAGCGCGAAAAGAAGAAAGACGGCAATCGCCTCGCCGAAGGTCTTTCAACAGCCATTCTGCTCTATTGCATCGGTCCGCTGTCGATGCTCGGTCCTGTCATCTCCGCCTTGAAGGGCGACCACACCTTTCTCTTCACCAATGCCACGCTCGATTTCGTGTCTTCAATGGTGTTCGCCTCTACTTACGGCATCGGTATGGTTCTGGCGGCACCAGTGCTGTTCTGTTGGCAAGGCATATTTTGGCTTGTTGCTCATATTAGTAGTACTGCTATCAGCGACGCGCTTATGGCTGAGTTGTTGATCGTCGGTGGACTGCTCATTACGGGCAGCGGACTCTCACTGTTGAACTTGAAGGATTGCAAGACGCTCAATCTCCTGCCTGCCCTTCTGGTGCCAGTTGTTTGGTTCCTGATATCGTAATTTTATTGGATTATACCTCGTCGTATTATTGATAACAAACTAAATAAAAGAAATATGAAGAAAATTTTGACTTGTTTATTTGCCGCACTTGGGCTAACAACTGCCTGTGGCCAACAACACCCTGCAAAGAACTTTGAGAACATGGAAGTGAAGGAGTTTGCTGAACTGATAGCAGATTCCAACGTGGTAATCCTCGACGTACGTAAGGCTGATGAGTTTGCTGAAGGGCATATCAAGGGAGCTATCCTTATTGACCAGTTCCAAAGTGACTTCATAGAGCAGGCTAAGGCTAAGTTACCCATTGACAAGACCATTGCTGTCTATTGTCGTAGTGGTCGCCGCTCAGCCAATGCTGCTGGTAAGTTGGCGGATGTCGGCTACAAGTGCGTAAACCTCAAAGGTGGCATCATTGCTTGGAAAGAGGCCAATATGCCAGTGATTACATCGGAAAAGGAGATCTACATTACTAACCAATAACCTAAAACTTCACATTCTATCTCTGAATCCCCAGGTAATCGAAGAACTTATCTGGCCAGTAGTTCATAATCAGTTCATCAGGAAACTCGGTCTCTAAAAGGAGAGGGTAGAGTCGCTCATAATCGGCTATCTGGAACGTAATGTGTGCGTCGCTACCCAGAATCGTTGGAACATCGTACTTCTTACACAGACGCAGTATCTCCAAGTTGTTATCCCTTGCCACTGTTTTCTTGCGCTGAGGAGCCAGCGAATGGTTGTTTACCTCCAACAACGTATGCGCTTCTTTGGCAGCCAGAACCAACTGCTCAAAGTCAAGTTCTGCAGAGCCATCGCCTGGATGACTGATCATGTGAATTTTCGGATTCCTGATGACCTGAATCATCCCCTCCGTATTCTCTTCCTTAGTGCCGCCCTGATACCAAGCACCGTGAATGCCGGCTATGGCAAGGTCGAGGTAGTCGATGTAGTCGTCCGTCAGGTCCAGACTGCCCTTTGTGTCGAGAATGTTCATCTCGCACCCCATCAGCAGGCGTATGCCGTACATCTGGCGAGGCACTACGAACATATTCTTGAAATACAACTGTGGACATGTGCCTGGAACCTTTGGGCCATGCTCTGTGATGCCCAATACCTCCAGCCCCTTGTCGGCAGCAGCTTTGGCCATCTCCTGCAGACTGCTGTAGGCATGTCCGGATGCCACCGTATGCGTATGTGCGTCGAGTAATACTTTTCTCATTGTCGTAAGAATTTGCCTGCAAAGTTACGAATAATTGAGTAATTTTTTGTATCTTTGCCGAAGAATCATAACTCAATTGCAATATGTTTTGTGATAAGTCGCTTATCTTGATAGCGCAAATAGTATTTTTGTGCTCATGCGGTGCTCGACATTCTGTCGCTTTGTCCCCAAGTACGCTTGATGTTCGCACCATGACGGAATTTTCAGAGGGAAATGGAAAGGTCGCAGAGATAGTTGAGCGAGGCACCATTCTCATTGGTACTACTGGCGATTACAGACCATTATCCTTCTGTGAGGCTGACGGTACTTACTGGGGTTTTGGCATTGAGGTAGCAAAGGAGATAGCGAAAAGGATAGGCGTTGGTGTGGAGTTCAGAAAGACCTCATGGCCTACGCTGACGTCAGATGTCTTGGCAGAACCTCAGAAGTTCGATCTCGCTATTGGCGGCATAACCATCACCGATGCCCGCCGTAAAACGATGCTCATGAGCGAGGGCTATCTTGCTAACGGCAAAACGATTCTTTGCAGGGCATCGGAGGCTGACCGCTACAAGTCATTAGCAGACATCGATAAGCCCGAAGTCCGTGTGATGGTGAATCCTGGTGGACTGAATGAGAAGTTTGCCAATGAGAATCTGACTCATGCTTTCATCATCGTTCACCCTAAGAACGAGGAAATCCCATCGCTCATTGCCGAGGGCGAGGCCGATGTAATGATAACGGAAATCACGGAGGCTCCATATTATGTGCAGACAGACGACCGACTTGCTGCCCCACTGTTGAACGCTCCGTTCAATCATGGCGAGATTGGCGTGCTGATGCAGAAAGGACAGGAGGATCTGCTACAGATGGTAAACACTACAATCCGTCAGATGAAGGCAGACGGCTCTCTTCGGAAACTACATGAAAAGTATGGATTGGTATATGCGTTCTCTACCGATTAAGGGTAATTTGCAACTTTTCGTATTATATTTACGTCTAATAGATAGAAACTTTTAAAAAGAAATAATTATGATACTCTCAACAACCCCACAGATTGAAGGTCACACCATTCGCGAGTACAAAGGTGTGGTGACAGGTGAAACCATTATTGGTGCAAACTTCGTGAAAGATTTTTTTGCAGGCATCCGCGACATCGTAGGTGGTCGTGCTGGCAGTTACGAGAAAGTGCTTGCCGAGGCCAAGGATACCTCCATGCAGGAGATGATGCAGCGTGCCCAGGCCATGGGAGCCAATGCCATCGTAGGCATCGACATCGACTACGAGACCATCGGTGCCAACGGGTCGATGCTTATGGTAGCCACAAGTGGCACAGCTGTAGTTATTTGAAGCAAGTAGACGGCGGCACTCCCCATCTTTGTTATGAACCAACCATTTCTATACTATCTGATAGTTATCAATATCGTAACTTTCCTCGTCTATGGCATTGATAAATGGAAGGCTATGAGTCAGCGAAAGGTCAAGACAAAGCAAGGCTACTCGCGTATATCGGAAGCAACCTTGCTGATGTTGGCAGTTATCGGTGGCAGCATCTCTCTAAAAATAGACATAATTTTTCCCCGCTAAAATTTGCAGATATCAGACAAAACCATTACTTTTGCATTACTTTACTAAAAAACAACAATTATGAAAAAAGTTATGATGATGATTGCCTTGCTGGCTATTCCATTCGCTATGCAGGCACAGACAAAGTTCCACGACTTTGAGGTCAATGATGTAAAAGGTCCCGTCAAGTCAATTACTACAACGATGATGGGCATGTCACGTACCATCGAGTTCACAGAAGAAGGGCAGATGATGCCATCTTCAGAGATTTCCAATTTGGTGTATGATGAGGACGGTTATCTGAAGTCGGCCACGATGAGCATGATGGGACAATCTACAGACGTGAAATATAAATGGGAAAACGGTCGCTTGAAGAGCCTGACCTTCAGCATGATGGGGCAGGAAGGTACAGCGTCACCCAATTATGACGAGAAAGGTGTTGTCGTGTCTGAAACGATTGATATGGGTGGTCAGAAGCTTGAGTCGCCATATACAGACTATAAGTTCGATGACCGTGGAAACTGGATCAGTCGCAAATCTTCAATGATGGGGCAGGATATGGTAACCACACGTACCATCATCTACTACTAAAGACTGACAACTATCTGATAGCCCCGCTTACCTGATAACAAAAGGTCGGCGGGGCTTGGTGTCTTATTTTTCAAACGATTCTTTGATAAGCCAGCCTCGCATCGCCCGATAGCAGATAGATGATGCCGCAATAGGTGAAGCCATGCTTCAGGATGTTGTGCTGCATAATTTTGTTGTCACGATGGGTGTCCATGCGGATATTCGTGTCATGCGAAAAGCAGAAGTCCATAATATTGTCGAAGATGCCGTGAGCATCTGCATAACTGGCTATTCGATGGACTACATGATATGGTTGCGTGTCATCAAGCCATTGCCCATCATAGATTTTATTATATGTCGGTTCTGGGGATTGCAGGAAAGCAAAGTATCCAACGATCTCGCCGCTATCCTCAATGACAAAACCGCTATTCTTTTCCATATCAGCAGAAATGACTGTCTCAGAGGGATAGCCATCGCCCCATTGATGCATGTTGCCAGACTGCCGCATAATCCCTTTTGCAGCATCCATGACCTGCATAATCTCAGCCATGTCCGTCGGTCTTGCTTCTCTGATAATCCTATTCATTCCATTCTGCCATATTTCATCTTAACTCAAAAAGCATTCTCGCAAATATCTTTGCAAAGATAGTCAAAAATCCTATATTCTCGTACCTTTGCACCGATTATTAGGATAGTTTAGCGTATTTTTGATAGTGTTATCCCATTTATTTCGTACCTTTGCACCCGTTATGGTACAACAGATAGAGATAATACTGAATCCCAAAAGAAGAGGATTTCATTTGGTGACGAGCGAGATTGTAAGCAAATTGCCGAAACTGCCGAAGACGGGCATCGTGAACATCTTCACGAAGCATACCAGTTGCGGACTGAGTATCAATGAGAATTGTGACCCTGATGTTCGTGCAGATATGGAAACGATTTTTAATCGCCTTGTGCCGGAGAATCGTCCTGAGTATGAGCACACGTTGGAAGGTGCTGACGATATGCCTGCTCACGCCAAATCGACGCTGAGTGGTGTCAGCATCACCATTCCTATTTTCTGCGAGTACAGAAATTATGGTGGTTCCAGAGAATTGGTAGTAACTATTATTGGAGAGTAAGATATGACGCTCCCCAAGTTCATCATAACAATGGATGGCTACTTTCGCCTCGGCATGGTCAACCAGCACAAGCATTTGCTGAAGCCTGGTGACCAGTGCATCGGCGGTGGGTACTATCACTTTGACTTTGTTTCCAACTGCATCCTCCTTGACAGAGAATCATACGACTTTGGCCGTCCCAAATGGCATCTGCTGGAAACATTGAAAGTCCCTTCTACTTATCGTGGCATGCGAATCGTTTATTCGTATGATGACAGTTTCCATGATGATTTCAACGTCAGCGAAGAACTGCAAATTGAATACTATGACTGACTACGATGGAGTAGGGGCAAAGGGTGTCAAGAATTGGTAAGACAAAGAAATATATGACAGAGAAAGAAAAGATGTTGGCGGAGTTACGACCCTCCGTTTCGGTCCTTTGGAATGGACTTGGCGGATGCTGACATATGGGAACTACTTCAAAATATGCTAACTTCGACGTAAACAAGATGAGATTAGAGACAGATAGACTCATTCTGAGGTCTTGGCATGATAGTGATGCCGAAGAACTGTATAAGTATGCCCAAAACCCACAGGTGGGGCCTGTCGCAGGGTGGCCACCACATCAGAGCGTGGAAGAGAGTTTGGAAATCATCCGTACTGTGTTTTCATACCCAGAGACGTATGCCGTAGTTCTGAAGGAAACTGGAAAGCCCATCGGCTGTATAGGCCTGAAAACAGGGGATGCAACGGACTTGACTGAACGTGACGATGAATGCGAACTTGGATATTGGCTGGGTGTGCCGTATTGGGGACAGGGGTTGATGACAGAGGCCGCAAAGGAGATGGTTCGCCATGCATTTGAGGATTGTGGGATGATGAAAGTCTGGGTTGGCTATTACGACGGTAACAATCGCTCGAAGCGGGTACAGGAGAAGTGCGGATTCAAATACCAGTGGACTACCGACAA
>ONNY01000010.1 GCA_900319305.1 uncultured Prevotella sp. | reverse complement strand
GGTATAGAATCCGGCGGCAGGCGCCATCATCACGGTCTCACCCTCATACTCAAACTCTGACAGACACCAGCGGCAGAACTTCTCCGCATCATCCACAGGTAATTTGGCTACGGTATAAAAAGCACCCATTGGAATGGGAGAATAGACTCCCGGAATACGGTTCAGACCATCAATCAAGCACTTACGACGCTCTACGTACTCATCATACACATCTCTATAGTATTCCTCAGGAGCATCCAGTGATGCCTCAGCCACAATCTGACCGATTAGGGGCGGGGAGAGACGTGCCTGACAGAATTTCATCACCGCCTTTCTCACCTCGGCATTTTTCGTGATCAGTGCACCGATACGGATACCGCACTCGGAATAACGTTTTGACACCGAGTCGATCAGGATTACATTCTGTTCGATACCCTCCAGATGGCAGGCGGAGATAGGTCGTATTTCTTCACCAGGTCACGGATCTGATTCATCTCACGACGGGTATAGAGATAACCTGTCGGATTGTTGGGGTTACAGATCATGATGGCACGGGTGCGCTCGTTGATCAATTCCTCAAACTTCTCTACCTTCGGCAATGAGAAACCCTCGTCGATGGTCGTGGCGATGGTACGGATCTTCGCTCCGGCAGAGATGGCAAAGGCCATATAGTTGGCATAAGCAGGTTCTGGAACGATAATCTCGTCGCCAGGATTCAGACAGGAGAGGAAGGCAAACAGAACTGCCTCACTTCCGCCTGAGGTGATGATGATATCGTCGGCAGTGACGTTAATGTTATATTTGGCGTAATAACTGACCAGTTTCTCGCGATAACTGAGATAACCTTGTGACGGTGAGTATTCCAGAATATTCCGGTCGATCTGCTTCAACGCATCAAGACCTACCTTTGGTGTAGGCAGGTCTGGCTGACCAATATTCAGGTGATATACCTTTGTTCCTCTTTTCTTAGCGGCAGCAGCAAGAGGGGCAAGTTTCCGGATAGGAGACTCTGGCATCTCATGGCCGCGGACAGATATTTCTGGCATCTTCTTAAGTTTTACTTAATTATTTCCTGGCAATTCACACCTTATTTTTGTGAAAACCGGTGCAAAGGTAACACAAATTATCGTAAAACTGTGCAATCTCTGCCCAAAAATTTGCGTTTCTCAGAATTTATGTGTACTTTTGCCCATCAAAATCAATTAAAAACAACATTTGAGCGATGAATTTCGAAGAAATGCTTGAGCAGCGCGAAGTCAAGAAGACCTCTAAGATTCGCATGCCATACGGTTACTTTTACAAGCGGCTGATTGATGGAAAGTATTCAAATTTCGTACAGTTCCACGACGAGTTGACGGAGGATATTTTCTTCGGTCATTGTGTGAAAGCAGAAAGTGACGCTGTTGCTTCTATCGATCATAAGACACAGTTGCATTTCTCGACAAATGGCGAAGACGACGGTGTGTTTGCTATCGCCGTAGAGGTGGGTAACTATCAGACACTTGAGCAGTTGCTGAATGATAATCCTGCCATTGTTGCCAGAAACGAATTTATGTCGGCTACGTTGAAGACGCTCTTTGATTTTACGGCTTTCCTAAATTCAAAAGGCATCTATCATGTGTGTTTCGCACCCTCTAATATCCTGATGAGAAAGACTGACAATGCGGTCCGTCTGCTCTGTCATGGATCCTTCTACAAGAAGGTGGATGTGGATCTGCTCTATGAGGGTGTGGAAGATTATATTGCCCCGGAGGTGTTTGACAGAGGTGAGATTGATGCTCGTACTGATGTCTATTCATTAGGAAAATTGATCTCCTACCTGTATAACTCCGCAGGTATGCCGTTTGAGTTAAAACCTGTCATTAAGAAGGCTACGGATGCCGATCCCGACAAACGTTATGCCTCTGTGGAGGACTTCGAAGCCGCTATCAATAGGGCTCAGACTTTGAAACGCACAGGACTCCTTGGCGCTGCAGCCCTGGCTATTGCCCTGACAATTGTCGGTTTGTTCTTCTATACGTTACCAAGTCCGGATGATATGGAGTATGTAAAACCCATAGAGGAACCGGTTCCTGACGAAATGATAGAGGAGGATATGGATGCCTTGTTGGGTATCGGTGCCGATACGGATTCGGCCACGATTGCCCAGATCGTCAAGCAACAGCAGCATATGAAAGACTCGCTCGGTTTAAGTGAGGGAAAGATGCGTGAATATAAGTCGAAGGCAGAAGAGATCTTCCGCAAGCAGTTCACGAAGGCTGCAGAACAGATCATCTCTAAAGTTTATAACAAAGATCAGATGAACGGCTCGGAGAAAGACTTCACTTTAAAAGCACAGAAGATGACCGAAGAACTTGTTGCCAAGAAAGATGAGATCAAGAAATCAACGGCTATCGGTTCTGACCGTGCCGAGGCTATCGCCGACAAGATCATCGAACAGCTGACGGAGAAGAAGAAGGCTGAGTTGGATAAAGACTATTACGGTATTAAAAAACAAAAGAATAATAATGAGAAGTAGAACTGCAAATTGGTTTGAATGCAAGATCCGTTACGAGAAAGTGATGGATGATGGCTTGCAGAAGAAAGTAACGGAATCGTATGTGGTGGATGCCCTGAGTTTCAGTGAGGCTGAGGAGCGTATCATTGAGGAGATGTCTTCCTATATCAGCGGTGAATTCGATGTCACCGATATCAAGAAGGCTGCCTATAAGGAGATTTCCTTCTCCGACGACGAGATGGCCGACAAGTGGTATAAGGCCAAACTTCAGTTTATCACCATTGACGAGAAGACAGAGAAAGAGAAACGTTCAACGGTGACATATCTGGCACAGGCCGGTTCTTTCAACGGGGCCGTGAAGAACATTGAAGAGGTGATGGGCGGTACGATGATCGACTATGTGATTGCATCTGTGGCAGAGACCACCCTGATGGATGTCTTCGAATACAGTAAGGGTGATAAAAAAGACGACAAACCAGAATACGAAGATTAACGATGGACTACGACGTAAAAGGTCATTTACATCAGATACTCGACACGTTGCCACAGGGTGTACGCCTTGTGGCAATTAGTAAGTATCATCCCAACGAATATATCGAGGCCGCCTACGAGGAAGGACAACGGGTGTTTGGTGAAAGTCATGAACAGGAACTGCGCTTGAAGCACGAACAGTTGCCCAAAGATATCGAGTGGCATTTCATCGGTCATCTGCAGACGAATAAGGTAAAGTATATCGCTCCTTATGTGTCTATGATTGAGGCTGTTGACTCGTTGAAACTCATGAAAGAGATTAACCGTCAGGCGGAGAAGTGCGGACGCGTCATCAACGTGTTGCTGGAACTCCATATTGCCGAAGAGGCAACCAAATATGGTCTTACCTTGGATGCCTGTCGTGAGTTGCTCGAAGCAGGTGAATGGCGCGAGATGTCACATGTCCGTATCTGCGGACTGATGATGATGGCATCCAATGTGGATGACAAGGATCAGATCCGTCGGGAGATGCTGACGGCTGCTGATTTCTTCGATGAGGTAAAACAGAAATATTTTGCTAATGATGATGCCTTCTGTGAACGTTCCTGGGGTATGAGCGACGACTATCTCATCGCCGTACAGACCCGTTCTACAATGGTTCGCATTGGCACATCTATTTTCGGTCCGCGCGTCTATTGAAATAGTACTGGTCGCGCTTTCGGGTGATCTTTCCGAAATTGATGGCGTGTACCGGACAGTAATGATAGCAGGCCAGACATGAGGTACATTTTCCGTTATGTAACCATACGGGAGGTGTACCTTCAATATTATCTACAGGACACAGCTTGACGCATTTGCCACATTGGATGCAGACGTCGGCATCGACAGTGAATTTATGGTCTGTCACCATCTTCTTGTTGAAGTAGCTGCCGATCACATAGGAGTAGAGGCGGGGAGTGGCGCCCTTCTCCAGTTCAACTACACCTTTCCTGCACGCCTTGATGATGTCGATGATATGCACCAGTTGCTGTTTGGCTTGTGCGATCTTTCGTTTCTCTTTCTCCTCAGGATCAGTATACATAAACGGCAGACAGACATATGACTCTGGCATGATGACAGAGAAACAAGTCTCCGCTTTCAGACCTTTCTTCTCCAGATCCTTATTTAGGATTGTCATCGCCTCGCCCATATTATCGCCACAGGTGGTCAATGCCCAACAGAATTCCGGCTTTCCAACAACCGTCATCTTTCCGATGAATTCACGGACGATTCTTGGTGGTTGCCAACCGTGTGTGGGATAGCAGATGCCCAGTCGTTCACCTTCTGCTAACTGCAGCTGGTAGTTCCCTTCCCGGATGAGATCGGGAATATAGCACAATTTTTCACCGATGGCCTCTGCTATCTGCTGGGCCACCCAACGGGTGTTTCCTGTTCCTGAGAAATAGAGTATCATACCAAATATGCTTGCTTGTGCATGCAAAGTTACGAAAAAAAACAAGAATACAAAATATTTTTCGTAACTTTGCCTTCAAATTTACCTAAACAGCAATAATGAACAACGAAATACTTCAGCAACTGAATGATAGTCAGCGAGATGCGGTGCTCTACTGTGATGGGGCAAGTCTTGTCATTGCCGGTGCGGGATCAGGAAAGACGCGCGTTCTGACCTATAAGATTGCCTGGCTGTTGGAACAGGGCATGAAACCTTGGCAGATCCTCGCCCTAACATTCACCAACAAAGCGGCACGCGAGATGAAAGAGCGAATCGGCCGACTGGTGGGCGACGAACATGCTCGTTATCTCCAGATGGGTACCTTCCATAGTGTCTTTGCCCGTATTCTAAGGGCGGAGGCTGATAAGATTGGCTATTCCTCCAACTTTACGATCTATGATCAGACCGATGCTCGTTCACTGGTGAAAGCCATTATCAAGGAGTTGGGCCTCGACGATAAGGTGTATAAGCCCTCATCGGTGGCTGACCGTATTTCGATGGCGAAAAACCATTTGCTATTACCGCAGCACTATGCCCAGAGTGCTTGGGCGAGTGACGACGCCCAACAGAAGCGTCCACAGGTGTCAACTATATATATAAGGTACGCGGAACGGTGCCGTCAGGCGAATGCGATGGACTTCGACGATCTGCTGGTGCAGACGTGGATGTTGTTCCAAAACCACGAGGATATCCGACAGAAATATGTAGAGAAGTTTCAGTTCGTACTGGTCGATGAGTATCAGGACACCAACTACGCACAACAGGCCATCGTCTATCAGTTGACGAAAGAGCGTCAGAAAGTGTGCGTTGTGGGTGATGATGCTCAGAGCATCTACTCGTTTCGTGGGGCCAACATCGACAATATCCTTAACTTCCAGTCGCAGTATCAGAATGCACGTCTCTTCAAACTGGAACAAAACTATCGCTCTACACAGTTGATTGTACAGGCTGCCAACTCGCTGATCCGTCGGAATGAGCGTCAGATTCCAAAGAATGTGTTCTCTAAGAACGAGCATGGGGAACGTTTGCAACTGAAACCGGCATACTCTGATAAGGAAGAGGCCATGATCGTTACACAGGACATCAAACGCATCCGTCGACAGGATCACTGTTCATGGAGCGACTTCGCCATTCTTTATCGTACCAATTCCCAGAGTCGTTCCTTCGAGGAACAGATGCGTAAAGATAATATTCCTTATCGTATCTACGGTGGACTGAGTTTCTATCAGCGCAAGGAAATCAAGGATGTGATAGCCTATTTCCGTCTGATTGCCAACCCCAATGATGAAGAGGCATTTAAGCGTATCGTCAACTACCCGGCACGAGGAATCGGGGATACGACTATCGGGAAGATTGTCCAGACGGCCCAGGCTTATGGCGTCAGTCTTTGGCAGGTCATCAAGGAGCCCGTACTATTCCCGATGGAGGTCAGCAAGGGAACGATGAGCAAACTCCAGAACTTCCGTGAACTGATAGAGGGATGGATCTCCCGACTCAACACGGAGGATGCCTACACCTTAGGCCACGACATCATCATGAACTCAGGAATCAGCAAGGATATTTATTCGGGCCGTAACCCTGAGGACATCTCCCGTCAGGAGAACTTAGAGGAATTCCTGAGTGGTATGCAGGATTTTGTGGAGTCACGCCGCGAAGAGGATATGGCTGATCAGATTTACTTGCCTGATTTCTTGCAGGAAGTGGCGCTACTCACTGATCTGGATAGTGATGACGGTGACTCCAATGACAAGGTAACGTTGATGACGATTCATTCCGCTAAAGGACTAGAGTTCCCTACGGTGTTTGTAGTGGGACTTGAAGAGAATATTTTCCCCAGTCCGATGTGTACCAACTCCATGCGTGAACTTGAGGAGGAACGCCGGTTGCTCTATGTGGCAATCACACGTGCCGAGAAACATTGCATCCTTACCTGTGCCCAGAACCGTTGGCGCTATGGCCGTATGGAATATGATACACCTTCGCGCTTCATCCGCGATATCGATCCAGAACTGTTGCAGTTACAATCTGACAGCACTATAGAAAAGCCTTCCTTTGAAAGGAACCGCAACTACCGCAGCGATGGTCCTGAATGGATGCAGAACCCAAGACCGGTAGCGACACAGTTTAAGGCTGATCCGAAGCCTCGTGCTGTTGCACCCCGTCAACCTGAGAAACCTGTCTATCCCTTCGGTCCTAACTTCAAACGCGTGTATAATGCTGTGGCTCCACGCCCTATGGCGACAGTTCCCAGTCCCAGTGACTTACGGGAAGGCGCCAAAATCGAGCATCAGCGTTTTGGTATTGGCATTGTGACCCGGATTGAGGGTACTGGTGAGAACACCAAGGCAACTGTGGAGTTTAAGAACGCAGGTACTAAACAGTTGCTGTTAAAGTTTGCCAAATACAAAATAATCGGATAATTAAAAGAATTAGAGCGCCTCGTCATCCGGGCGCTCTATTCTTTTGGTTATTTTGGGCAAGTGTTTCTTCTTTCTGAGCCACGCTTCCTTGCGGGCCTCATACGCTTCATGATGTTTCTCGAGAAATCCGTCAGCCATAGCACTTGTCTCTATAGGAATTTCGCGAAGATCACCTTGATGTCTATCGGTGAGTTCTTACCGCCGACCAATTGTGTACACGACAGACCAATCTGGTTACTGATAGGTGTCGTCGATGTCGTAGTGCTACCACTGTTCGTAGTGACGGTAATTGTCTTGGGTTGTGTGATGGGTACCAGCACTACCTTGTTCCAGTCTGGGTGTTTCTTTACCCAATCAGGATCATCAAGTGTTCCTAAGATCAAATCCACATACATACTTGAGATCAGATCACCTAAATTCGTAAAGGCGTAATTATTCTTTGAAAGTGTAGCTACATAAAAACGTTTGTAGTCGTAGGTCTTCTCTTTCTCAAAGAAAGTATACAGACTGTCCTTCGGCAGCAATAAGATGGTCGAAGGTGCGGCAAAGTTATATTTATCATTCGGATTCAGACTGTTCAGTCGCTCGAAACTCATACTGACAGAGAGCAGATAATCGAGGGAGGTATTATCTTTCATGATTTCCTCCACAGGCAGTGTCACCTCGGTAAAGATTCCTGCAGGTGCTTTCAGATAGGTGCAGTTATCATCACTCACCAGTCGTTCCAGTCCTTCCTTGTCGTTGGTAACTTTCACGGTCTGTAGTACCTCAGAAGTAGATGCCAACGTCAGTACCGCATTAATAGTCTTTCCGGCTGCGTATCTGAAGTAGGTTTTCATCTCGATACGTGACATTTTTGCCATCACACCCAGTCCGTCAATATGCTTAAAGTAGAAGCCTGGACAGAGGTTGTGTACAAATGTATAGGAGTTTTTGAAATACTCGGGATGATCATAATAGTTTTGCAGGATATATGAACCAAAGTTCTTATAAGTCTTACCGTTCTTGTCCTTGTATGAGTCATTGATGGTCACACGCCCGATGTCAACATAACCAGTTACGCTACGAGCGCTATCAGAGTAGGTGAGATTGGCTAATGTGAACACAATATCTTTCTGCAGACCGTCTTTTCTGATGTAACCCTCCTTTTCAGGATCATAGTTACTATAGTAGGTAGCCTCAGAGTCCATCGCCTTGTTCAACTCCATCACACGCATCTTCATCGGGGTAAGGGAGTCGCCATAACAGTTGGCCTTGTCAAAGTAGAACCAGATCTCACAAGAGTCTGCTACGATCTCATCGCCAACCTTACTCATGATGGAATCTTTTTTAGGCATGATCAGATCCTCTAGCATATTAAACTGCGCCATATACTCGTTCTTCACGTAGGTGTCGGTCTCGGGATCTTTCACCATACCGAAATAGCAATCGAAGTTACGGGCATAGACTGAGTCGGCCAAAATCGATTTGGAGGTCGCCTGATATATTCCTGTGCTAATCTTCAAGTTATCCGTGTCCTGTGTAAGTGAACCTCCGATATTATTCGTATCTTCACTACAAGAGAATATTGCCATTGCCGTGAATGCAATCGCTGTCAACAATCTTATCTTCATATATCTTTCAGTGGGTATCTATTTTTCGTTTTTATTCGTCCTCCTCGGGGAACAACTGTTCGTAGAATGACTCGTAGGCCTCGGCAAAATCTTCTTTGTAGCCCAGCACAGGGATGTTTTTCTCTTTGGCAAAGTCCACGAGACTCTTCTTCACATCTTTATCTGCCACCACAACACCGTCGCTGTACGCGATGGCCATTTTTGACAGTTCATTAAAATCAAAGTTATCCTTATAGTCCTTCAACAGCTCGGCACGCCCCTCACGGAACTCCAGACATTGCTTGAAGTCACTGCCTAATTTCTTTTCGAGACTCTGTGCAAAGAGGGATGTTACCACCTTCGTCTCTGCAAACGACGGCTCATCATGATAGGCGGTCTTCACATAGAAGGGGATAGCAGCACTCATCCAACCTTGACAATGGATGATGTCTGGAATCCAACGGAGTTTCTTTACCGTTTCCAGCACACCGCGGGCAAAGAATATGGCACGCTCACCGTTGTCGGTATAGTCTTCTCCCTGCTCGTCCTTCTCCATCAGTCGTTTGCCGAAATAATCGTCATTATCGATGAAGTACACCTGTACTCTGGCCGACGGGATCGAAGCCACCTTGATAATCAAGGGGTGATCGGTATCGTTGATGATCAGATTCATACCCGACAGACGGATCACCTCATGAAGTTGTCCGCGACGCTCGTTAATGGTGCCCCATTTCGGCATAAACGTACGAATTTCATGATTACGTTCCTGCATTGCTTGCGGAAGGCTCTTTCCCATAAGTGACAAGTTATTGTCGGGGACGTACGGAGAGATCTCCTGGTTGATGAACAATATCTTTTTCTTTGCCATAGCTATGATTTTACCGCGCAAAGTTACTAAATATTTCGCACAAAAAAGACTTTCTGTGCTTTATTTTAGCAAAAAGTGACATTTATGGGGTGATTTTTTAGTTTTTAAACGAATTTCCTGATCAGTGACACGAAACGTTCGCCATACTTCTGCCGCTTATGTTCACCGATACCTGAGATACATCCGAACTGTTCCAAGGTTGTGGGTTTGATGGTGGCGAGGGCATGCAGCACCTTGTCGCTGAAAATGATATAGGGTGGAAAACCTTCTTCCTCGGCACAGGTCATACGCAGACTGCGCAACGCTTCAAATAACTTCGGATCCTCAATGCCCGTCGTCGGCGGAAGTCCTGGAATGGTGATAGTCGGGATCTCCAGTCTTAGTTTTGTCTTCTTCTTTGATATTTCCATCTCGTTGTGGTCCACAATATAGAGTTCCGCCTGCTTCCTGCCGTAGAGAACGTCCTCGCCAATCGTTGTCACCTTCACTTTGTTACCATCGTTATAGGCGATCTCGAAGAATCCCATCTGTAACATCTGTAACAGATAGTCCTGCCAGTCTTTGGTTGTGAGTTCCTTACCCACACCAAAGGTCTTCAGACGGTCATAGCCTTTCTTACTGACAGTGGGAGAGTGGATGCCCTTCAGAATCTCAATGATGGTCGAGAGTCTGATCTCCTCATTGGTTCGCTTGGCGGCACTCAGTGCCATCTGCACATACCGCGAACCGTCAAATCGTTTCGGGGGATTCTCGCATACGTCACAGTTACCGCAGTCGTGGTCGGTCTGTTCACTGAAATAGTTTAGCAGAATCCTTCTCCTGCACACTCTTGATTCCGCATATTCCTGCATCCTTCTGAGTTTCTCCATATTCACATCCTGCTGACCGCTCTGTTTGGCAAATTCCGTCAGTTGGATGATATCCGCCAATGAATAAAAGAGAATGGTTTCCGCTGGGGCGCCGTCTCTGCCTGCACGCCCGATCTCCTGATAGAAACTTTCGATACTTTTGGGCATATTGTAATGGATTACCCATCTCACATTACTTTTGTCGATACCCATACCGAAAGCGATCGTGGCACAGACCACCAAAAGTTGGTCGTTCTTGAACTGTTCCTGTGTCAGGTTGCGCTCCGTCGGGTTCATACCGGCATGATAGGCTGCGGCATTGATACCTTTTTTCCTGAGGTCTTCTGCTACCTTTTCCGTCGTCTTCCTACTCAGACAGTAGATGATACCTGCTTCCCATGGTCTCGCCTTGATGAAATTCATGATAAAGTGCATCTTCTCTGCGTTTTTATAACCTCTTTTTACAGAAAGACTTAGATTCGGACGGTCAAAGCTTGAGATGAACTCACGGGCGTCTTTCAATTGTAACTGTTCGATGATATCCTGACGGGTCACTTTATCGGCGGTTGCCGTGAGTGCCATCATCGGTATGTTCGGAAATTTCTCCCTCAGTGTTGCTAGTTGCGTGTACTCGGGACGAAAATCGTGGCCCCATTGACTGATACAATGGGCTTCATCCACCGCTAATAGCGACAGTCGCATGTGACTCAACAGATGGTCGGCCTCGGCGATAGCTCTTTCTGGGGAGATGTAAAGCAGTTTGATTTCTCCCGCCACACACCGTCTGCGGATCAGTAGGTCCTCAGTGCTGTCGTTGCCGCTATTCAGCGCTTCGGCGGCAATGCCGTTGGCACGGAGCGACTCCACCTGGTCCTTCATCAGACTGATGAGCGGCGAAATGATTACCGTTGTCCCCTCCATGACAAGGGCAGGTATCTGATAGCACAGACTTTTTCCGCCTCCTGTCGGCATCAATACGAGGGCATCTCTGCCAGCCACAACGTGTCTAATGATGTCTTCTTGGTTCTCGCGGAACGAATCATATCCAAAATATCGCTGTAAGGCGTCGAAAATTTCCATTAATCTCGAATTTTTGTACAAAGATAGTGATTTTAATAAAAAAAAGATGAAAAAATAGTTGTACATATTGATTTTTTTTGTATATTTGCAAAAAATTATCATAAACCATGTAACAAAATGGCTAAATACAACATTACAGAAAAGAAAGAAAAGGAGGCTGCTTATAGAAGTCTTGTGAGCCCCCGGATGATGGATGAGATGCAGGAGAAGATCCTTCAGATTATCGTCATGCAGAAGAAGTACCGTGACAAGGATTACTCTGCCAAAAAACTTGCAGAGGATCTCGGAACCAACACCCGTTACATTTCTGCCGTCGTAAATGTGCGATTCCACATGAATTACACATCGTTTGTGAACAAATATCGCATTGACGAGGCAATGACTATTCTCGTGGATAAGCGATATCAGGATCTCCGCATGGAGGAGGTTAGCGACATGGTGGGTTTTGCCAACCGTCAGTCGTTCTATGCTTCATTCTATCGTGTGGTAGGCATCACCCCGCGTGAATATCGCCTGCAGCATTTGAAGCAGCATCCCGCCATGTTGGCTAAACGCCCTAAGAAGTCCAAAGCTTAAAAAGAGGAGTGGACTTACGTGGATTTTTCTTATCAAGATGAGCGGTTTGCAGACTTACAGCTGCTCAGGTACAGATTGAATGGCTTCTCACAGTTGACCCTTCAGCAGAAAACGCTTGTATTCTACCTGTCGGAAGCCACCTTGTGGGGGAGAGACATTACGTTTGATCAGTTTGGAAAGTACAACCTCCGCATCCGAAAGATGCTGGAGGTTATCTATTGTGATGCAACCATCTCCCATGATACCGACGACTTCAAGGCTCTGGAAGTCTATCTGAAGCGCGTCTGGTTCTCAAATGGCATCTATCACCATTATGGCTGTGAGAAGTTCAAACCCGCATTCTCGTCCGAATGGCTACGTGCCCGACTGCATCAGGTTGATGTGCGCCGTCTGCCATTAAAAGAGGGAGAGACTCTTGATGCATTCTGTGACGAATTCTTCCCAGTTATCTTCGACCCCGATGTGCTACCGAAACGCGTCAATAAAGCCGATGGCTCCGACCTACTGCTGACATCCGCCTGCCATTTCTATGACGGAGTGACACAGGCAGAGGCAGAAAACTTCTATGCTGCTCAGAAGCAGGCTCAGGCATCCTCTGACACACCGCCATCCTTCGGACTGAACTCCACACTCGTAAAGACCGCTGATGGCAACATCCGCGAAGAGGTGTGGTCAGCCGACGGGAAATACGCCAATGCCATCCTACATATTATCTATTGGCTGGAGAAAGCACTGACAGTGGCAGAGAATGAACAACAGAAGAAGGTTATTTCACTTTTGATAAGTTATTATCGGACAGGCGATTTGCAGACATTCAATCAATATTGCATCGAATGGTTGCAGGAGCACGATTCCTCCATCGACTTCATCAACGGCTTTATCGAGGTGTATGGCGATCCCTTGGGACTGAAAGGTTCCTGGGAAGGACTGGTAGAGTATATCGACACAGAGGCAACTCAGCGTACGCAGACCATCAGTCGTAATGCCCAATGGTTTGAAGACCATTCGCCCGTTGATCCGCGTTTCCGCAAACCTGTGGTCAAAGGTGTCTCTGCCAATGTCATCTGTGCGGCGATGCTGGGAGGCGATGAATATCCTTCCACCGCTATTGGTATCAACTTGCCCAATGCCGACTGGATCCGGGCACAGTATGGTTCCAAGAGTATCACTATCAGCAATATCACCGATGCCTATAACAAAGCCTCGCATGGTAACGGCTTCAAGGAGGAGTTTGTGATCGATGCCGATACACTCCGACTCATCGATCAATATGGGGATAGATGTGATGATCTGCATACCGACCTCCACGAGTGTCTGGGGCACGGTAGTGGACAATTGTTGTCTGGTGTTGATCCCGATGCCCTCAAAGCCTATGGCAATACGATCGAGGAGGCGAGGGCTGATCTCTTCGGGCTCTACTACATGGCCGACCCCAAATTGGTGGAATTGGGACTATTGCCCGATGGATTCGCCTATCAGTCACAGTATTATACCTATATGATGAATGGTCTGCTGACCCAGTTGATTCGTATCACACCAGGACATCAGATCGAAGAAGCTCACATGCGCAACCGCGCCCTGATTGCTCATTGGTGTCATGAGAATGGCGATTGCCTGCATCTTGTCTCCCGTGAGGGTAAGACCTACGTTGAAATCAGCGATTATCCCGCCCTGCGCCAACTTATTGCCCGTCTGTTAGCAGAGATTCAACGCATCAAGAGTGAGGGAGACTACGAGGCTGCCCGTCAATTGGTGGAACGATATGCTGTCAAGGTCGATCCAGCCATCCATGCAGAGGTGCTAGCCCGCTATGAGCGATTGAACCTTGCACCCTATAAGGGATTTATCAATCCTGTACTGTTGCCCATTTATGATAAAAACGGTGAAATCGCCGATGTTAATGTCTATTATGGCGAAAGCTATGCCCATCAGATGCTTCGCTACAGCCAGTCTTACGCCTCACTGATCTGACGATGGATATACAACAACAAGTGAAGGAGATCAAGCAGTCGTTCCGTCAGATGATGGACGGATCGATTGCTGCCTCTATGCGCACCAAAGGTGTGGATTACAAACTGAACTGGGGCGCTACACTTCCCAGACTCCGCGAGAAGGCCGAAGAAATCGGCAAGAACTACGACCTTGCCATTGCCCTATGGAAAGAGAACGTACGTGAGTGTAAGATTCTTGCGACAATGATCATGCCACCCAACGAGGTATTGCCCGAGGTCATTGATATCTGGATGGAACAGACACCTACGCAGGAGATTGCAGAACAGGCCGCCTTTAACCTTTATCAGTATCTGCCTTATGCCCCAGAGAAGGCTTATACCTGGATGGCTTCATCCGAACCCCTTTATCAACTTTGCGGATTCCATATTATCACCCGTCTGTTTATGAACGGTCAAGAACCTAACGAGCGTGGTATCAATGAGTTCATTGATCAGGCTATAGTAGCACTTCAAGGTGAGAGTATCCCTGTTCGTAAGGCCGCAATGGCAGCCGTACAACGTTTTGCCAACTTAGGACTGGTGTATGAGCGCATTGCCAAAAGTGCATTAAAACAGGCTAATTTAGAATTTTTATAGATAAATTCTCTTTTGTCTCCATGAAAATGCGTACCTTTGTACGGTTTTAGTGGAACAATAGATGAAAGAATCAGTAATCAAGTCAGTAACACGCATTCTAGATAACTATCTTGAGGTGACCCGTCATCGCAAGACACCGGAGCGTTATACTATCTTGCGTGCCATCTACAACCATAAAGGTCATTTCACCCTTGATGAGCTTAAAGTCGAACTGGAAGAGAAATATACTTTCCCTGTCAGTAGGGCGACGCTTTACAACACGCTTAACCTCTTCAGGGATATCCGTCTGGTAATGCGTCATCACATTCAGGGAATTACGAAATACGAGGCTTTCTATGGCAATAATAACCATTGTCATCAGATCTGCACGACTTGTGGGAAGGTGACAGAGATTACCTCCCCGGAGATTGTGGCGGCTGTCGAGAGCGTCGGACTGAAACGCTTCCGCAAAGACGGTTTCAATCTTTACATTTATGGTGTCTGCAGTACTTGTCAGGCAAAACTCACGCGTAAGCGTCGTCAAGAACAAGAGAAAAAGTTAAAAACAAAATAAATAACGTATTATGAACAAAGGTAAAGTAGATGTCCTGCTCGGTTTGCAGTGGGGCGACGAAGGAAAAGGTAAGGTGGTCGATGTGCTGACCCCGAAGTACGATGTGGTGGCCCGTTTCCAGGGCGGTCCTAATGCTGGTCATACGCTTGAGTTCGAAGGCCAGAAGTATGTGCTGCGTTCCATTCCATCAGGAATTTTCCAAGGTGGAAAGGTCAATATCATCGGTAACGGTGTGGTGTTGGCACCTGATCTCTTCATGGACGAGGCAAAGGCTCTGGAGGCCAGTGGTCATGATCTGCATGCCCGTCTGCATATCTCCAAGAAAGCCCATCTCATCATGCCCACCCATCGTGTGCTCGATGCAGCCTACGAAGCCCAGAAAGGAAAGGACAAGGTAGGCACCACTGGTAAGGGTATCGGTCCCACCTATACGGACAAAGTGTCACGCAATGGTCTGCGCGTCGGTGATATCCTCGATCACTTCGAGGAGAAATACGCTAAGGCGAAGGCCCGTCATGAGGCGATCCTGAAGTCGCTCAACTTCGAGTACGACATCACAGAGGTTGAGAAGAAATGGCTCGAAGGAATCGACTATTTGCGCCAGTTCCCCATCGTGGATTCCGAGCACGAGATCAACAACATCCTGAAGAGCGGTAAGAGTGTGCTTTGCGAGGGTGCTCAGGGAACAATGCTCGACGTGGATTTTGGCTCCTATCCCTTTGTTACCTCATCCAATACCATCTGCGCAGGCGCTTGCACAGGTCTGGGTATCGGTCCCAACAAGATCGGAGAGGTCTATGGTATCATGAAGGCTTACTGTACACGTGTCGGTGCGGGTCCTTTCCCCACAGAATTGTTCGATGAAACGGGCAAGACCATCCGTGACCTCGGTCATGAGTATGGTGCAGTGACTGGTCGTGAGCGTCGTTGTGGATGGATCGACCTTGTTGCCCTGAAATACTCAATCATGGTAAATGGTGTGACCCAACTCATTATGATGAAGAGCGATGTGCTCGATGGATTCGACACCATCAAAGCCTGTGTGGCTTACAAGCAGAACGGCACGCAGATCGACTACTTCCCCTACAACATCGAAGAGGGTATTGAACCTGTTTATGAAGAGTTGCCAGGTTGGAAGACCGACATGACCAAGTTTACCAGCGAGGATCAGTTCCCGAAGGAATTTAGCGATTACATCGCCTTCCTCGAAGCCCAACTCGAAACACCGATTAAGATTATCTCTATTGGTCCTGACCGCGACCAGACAATTGTAAGAAAGAAATAAATGGCACAGAAACCAAGTATTCCTAAAGGAACGCGCGACTTCTCTCCATTGGAGATGGCGAAGCGCAACTATATCTTTGACACCATCAAACAGGTGTATCAACTTTATGGCTTCCTGCAGATTGAGACGCCCGCTATGGAAACGCTCGGAACACTGATGGGTAAGTATGGCGAGGAGGGCGACAAACTGCTCTTCAAGGTACTTAACTCAGGCGATTACCTCTCAAAGGTGTCCGACGACGAACTGAAAGAACGTAATGCCCTTCACCTCGCAGCCAAACTCTGCGAAAAGGGTCTGCGCTACGATCTCACCGTACCTTTCGCCCGCTATGTGGTGATGCACCGTGAAGAATTGCAGTTGCCCTTTAAGCGTTATCAGATGCAGCCCGTATGGCGCGCTGACCGTCCGCAGAAAGGCCGTTACCGTGAGTTCTGGCAGTTTGACGGCGATATCGTAGGCTCTGATTCACTGCTCAACGAGGTCGAACTGATGCAGATTGTCGATACCGTATTCAACCGTTTTGGTGTTCGTGTACAGATAAAGATCAATAACCGTAAGATTCTCACCGGAATTGCCGAAGTCATCGGTGCTGCCGACAAAATCGTCGATATCACCGTGGCCATCGATAAACTCGATAAAATCGGCATTGACAATGTAAATGAGGAATTACGTGCCGATGGACTCGAGGAAAACCAGATTGCCAAGTTGCAGCCCATCATCTCCCTCGAGGGCACGAATGACGAGAAACTCGATACCATTGCCGAGGTGCTTAAAGACTCAGAGGTCGGTCTGAAAGGTGTAGAGGAGAGCCGTTTCATCCTTAACACCCTGAAATCTCTCGGCCTGAAGAATGAGATACAACTCGATCTCACGCTGGCACGCGGCTTGAACTACTATACTGGTGCTATTTTCGAGGTGAAGGCACTCGACGTACAGATCGGTTCCATCACGGGTGGTGGTCGTTACGACAACCTCACGGGTATCTTCGGTATGCCTGGCATCTCAGGTGTCGGCATCAGTTTCGGAGTCGATCGCATTTTCGACGTACTCAACGCTCTTGACTGCTATCCCAAGGATGCCGTCAACGGCACTCAACTGCTCTTCATCAACTTCGGAGAGAAGGAGGCTGCCTACTGTCTGCCCTTCGTGGCACAGGCACGTGCGGCAGGTATCCGTACGGAGATTTTCCCCGACTCATCAAAGATGAAGAAGCAGATGTCGTATGCCAATGCCAAGCAGATTCCCTTCGTGGCTCTGGCTGGTGAGAACGAGATGGCTGCCCAGAAACTCACCCTGAAGAATATGTTGACAGGAGAACAGCAACTTGTTGATATATCGGAAATTATTAAAACGGTATTAGCATGAAGAAACTTCTTGTGTTAGCGCTTACGGCGTTGTTTGTGCTCACGGCATTCACGCCCGACAAGACCACCACGATCTTTATCATCGGCGACTCTACCGCTGCCAATAAAGATCTCTCCAAAGGCAAACTCGAGCGAGGCTGGGGCATGGCGCTGCAGTGTTACTTCGATGATCGTATCCTCGTGTCGAACCATGCAGTCAACGGTCGTTCCTCGTTGTCCTTCATTACCGAAGGTCGTTGGGATAAGGTGCTCTCACAGTTGAAACCGGGTGACTACGTTATCATCCAGTTTGGTCATAACGACGAGAAACCGCAACCCGCCCGTCACACCGAACCAGGTTCTACCTTCGACTACAACCTCTCTAAATATGTGCGTGAGACCCGTGAACGTGGGGGCATCCCTGTGCTCATGAACTGTGTGGCACGTCGGAACTTCGCCAAGGTTACACCCAAAAACGATGATGATGAGAAGTTGCGCAATACCACTTTTGCCGATGGCGCTGAGGGCGAGGAGGGCGATTCGTTGATCGATACCCACGGACTCTACCGTGTGGCACCCCGTGATGTGGCTAAACGCATGAACTGCCATTTCATCGATGCCAACCAGATCACGAGCGATCTGGAGCAGCGTCTAGGCAGAGAAGAGTCTAAGAAACTCCATATGTGGTATCTGCCTGGTACCGAACCTACGGAGCCCGAGGGCAAGCAGGACAATACACATTATAATATATATGGTGCCCACACCGTAGCCCGCTTGTTGGCTGATGCCCTCTGTGCAGAGATTCCCGTACTTGCACCTTATCGCTGCGATGCTGATATCACCGTTGATCAACAGGGTCGAGGCCAGTTCTTCACGCTTGCCGACGCCATCGCTGCAGCCAAAGCCTCTTCGAAGGATACTGTCACCATTCAGATCCTCGGAGGCGGGTGGGAGCGACCAGTTCTCCCAAAGAAATCCAAGATCAAGTTCATTCTCCGTCAAGGCGCCACTTGGAAATAAAGCCCATAAGGCTCGAAACTAACGAGGCACGTAGCTTGACTATCTCGACCTACGTGCCTCGTCTTTCTCAAGTGGTGATAGAGAGACTATTGAGCAATATGTCCTTGTATCCTTATACAGAATACGAAGGCAAAAATACGAAAAATCTTCGAATAACCAATATTATTCTCTAAACTATTTCTAGAAATTTACGATATTTAAGGAAAACAAGGTTTGGAGTTACAAAGTCCATTTGTTTGTTTTAGCACTTTATGGTCCAATGGAGTTCTTCTATTTTGTAATAAAAATGTTTGTCAAAAGTTTGGTGGTTTCGGGAGAAATGCCTACCTTTGCAAACGTAAACTTATTGTTGAACTTAAACAAAATGCTTATGGAAAGTCATTATTTCAAAAAAACATTGGCAAAAAGTTGCTCAGTTGGTAAACTTTAAATAACTTTGCAGCCATGAAACGAAGAATCGTAGCATATAAGAACTACTACAAGGATTTCTTCGAGTCATTGGATGCTGGGACGCAAGAAAAGATTCTGTATGGAATGCTTTTGTTGAAGACTCAGGAACGCTTACCGTCGAAGTTTGTAAAGTCAATACGTGACGGTCTCTATGAATTACGAATCGAATGGCAGGGAAATATCTATCGGATCTTCTTTTGTTTCGATCAAGGACAAGTGGTGGTGCTTTTCAATTGCTTTCAGAAAAAGAGCCAGAAAACGCCACAGAAGGAAATTAATAAAGCACTTAAATTGAAAGCAGAATTATGAAGAAAGCAAACGACATTGAAATGTTTGATGTGGATGCACAGTTGGATGCAGTCTTTGGAAAGGAAGGCTCGCCTGAACGTGCTATGGCAGAGGAACGTGCTAATGCATTCTTTACAGGTCAGATTATTGAGGATGCCCGCAAACGTGCCAATATCACTCAAGAAGAATTGGCGCAGCGTATAGGTTCAAACAAATCGTATATCTCACGCGTAGAAAAAGGGCGTACGGAACCCAAGGTATCAACATTCTATCGTATTATTGCTGCGTTGGGATTGACAGTAGAACTGACTCCTGTGTCTTCTTAAAGAAACAGTGTTACAGAAGTCATGTAAGGGGTGTTCAGTAGTCATGTCGGGATCGTTCAGATAATCCTTTACCCCTATTACAAGGCTGTTGTAAGACCGTTACATGACTACTGTAATGCTCTTACAAGCCTACTGTAATGACGTTACAAGTCTGCTGTAATAAACACCTGATAGTCAAAAGAGTAAAGCAAATAGAATAAAATCGTGTTGATTTTGCAGTAAATATACTAAAAATACCCGTTTGTTGTCACCTTGTATTTTGTTGTTACCACCCGTAACGTATTTGTTGTCAATTGGTTATTGGCCTGGTGACAACAAAACAACAAATTCGACTAAAAAAATGTAGTATTAATCTGTGAGGTAATTATTGGCGGTATTCGAAATGCTGGTAGTCTTTCATGGAACGCCAGGAGCCGCCCCAGGTGAAACCGTGCTTGATGAAGAGCTTGTAGCAGAGATCTTCTGTCGTAATCTTATAACGGAAATCCTTCTTGCGATCAACATAAGGTACACCTGTGGCTGGCTCAACGATGCGATGACCGTCTTTCTTACTATAACGAACGTATGGGTTATAAAGGGGATTGACGTCGATGGCTAAGCCGTAGGCATGCTTCGATAGATGTTTGGTGTCTGACACAGCACGATAGCAGAAGCAACTGGTGTTGTTGGCACGCATCTGTCGTTCGTCGTCGGCATCATAGTTGTCGGATAGGGTGATGCGTTGGATGGGGTAACGGGCCTCGTAAAGTTCACGGAAAATAGTAAGAAGTTTGGAGGCAATGCGTTTGTTACAGACAAGTTCCCCCTGATGGGTACGTCCGTCGTAGTCATAATGAAGCACGCGGAGGTAACGTAAGTCTGCGCGCTGGATATGGGGATTAGGCTGATAACTGCGACCCTGCATGTGTTGCCAGATACTATCAGGAATGGTCTGAGCGGTGAATCCCTCAGAAAGTGTCTGGCCTTGCAGGCTCAAAGCACTGCAAAGCCAGACTATCAGACATAGGAATTTAATACGTGTCATTTATGAGAAGGCCACGGTGAGTCCTGCCATGACGATGCTGACCATCGACATGAGTTTGATCAGAATGTTGAGCGAAGGGCCAGAGGTATCCTTGAAGGGATCACCTACTGTATCACCAACGATACAGGCTTTGTGGGCAAACGAGCCCTTGCCGCCGAAGTTGCCTTCCTCGATATTCTTCTTGGCATTATCCCAGGCACCACCGGCATTTGCCATAAAGACAGCGAGGGTGAAACCACCAGCCAGACCACCTACGAGCAGTCCGAGGACACCAGCCACACCGAGGACGATACCCACGATGATGGGGATGAGGATGGCGAGGATAGAGGGCACGATCATCTCGTGCTGGGCAGCACGAGTAGAGATTTCCACACAACGACCGTAGTCAGGTGTGCCTGTACCTTCGAGGATACCGGCAATCTCATGGAACTGACGGCGCACCTCTTGTACCATCTTCTCTGCTGCACGACCGACAGCCTCCATCGTCATACCACAGAACAGGAAGGCAGCCATGGCACCAATGAAAGCTCCAACAATCACGCGCGGGTTCATAAGGTTGATCTGGAAGTAGTTCATGAAGTCGGGGATAGTAGCATCGGAAGCGGAGATCACGTCGCCTGCCACATTCGTCAAGGTCTGTCCGGCACGGGCCATCGCGATCTTGATCTCTTCGATATAAGAGGCAAGCAGGGCGAGGGCGGTGAGGGCTGCAGAACCGATGGCAAAGCCCTTACCAGTAGCGGCAGTAGTGTTACCAAGTGCATCAAGTGAGTCGGTGCGATGACGAACCTCTTCGCCCAGTCCGCACATCTCAGCATTACCACCGGCATTGTCGGCAATAGGTCCGTAGGCGTCGGTGGCGAGGGTGATGCCCAGTGTAGAGAGCATACCGACGGCAGCAATACCGATGCCATAGAGACCATGAGACAGTGATTCTGACGACATGGAGAGATCGAAGCCATTGGCACAGAGATAACTGAGCATGATGGCGACACCAATCGTGATCACAGGGATGCAGGTAGAGATCATTCCCGTACCGATACCCTTGATGATCACCGTAGCGGCACCTGTCTGTCCTGCCTCAGAGATCTTCTGGGTGGGTTTGTAAGAGTGAGAGGTATAGTACTCAGTAGCCTGTCCGATGATGACACCGGCAGCCAAACCAGAGATCACAGAGAAGGAGAGACCGAGCCAATTCTCAATACCTAAGAGGTAGAGGATAGCGAAGGAGGCCACAGCAATAAGAATGGCGCTGACATTCGTTCCTACAGAGAGGGAATGAAGCAGATCCTTCATCGTGGCACCTTCCTTAGTGCGTACCAGGAAGATTCCCAAGAGAGATAGGAACACACCCACGGCTGCAATGAGCATCGGGGCGATGACAGCCTTTAACTGGATCTCAAGACCTGCCACACCGAAGGCAGCAGCACCGAGGGCAGCGGTAGAGAGTACGGAACCGCAATACGACTCGTAGAGGTCGGCACCCATACCAGCCACATCGCCCACGTTATCACCGACATTATCGGCAATAGTTGCGGGATTGCGGGGATCGTCTTCGGGGATGTCGGCTTCAACCTTACCCACAATGTCGGCACCTACGTCGGCAGCCTTCGTGTAGATACCACCACCCACACGGGCGAAGAGAGCCTGTGTAGAAGCACCCATACCGAAGGTCAGCATGGTGGTTGTAATAGAGATGAGTCCATCTGCATCGAAGTGGTTCAGAACAATAAACCAGATGGCAATGTCTAACAGACCAAGACCTACCACTGTGAGTCCCATGACGGCACCAGAACGGAAGGCGATTTTCAGACCGGCATTCAGACTCTCACGCGCAGCATTCGCCGTACGGGCAGAAGCATAGGTGGCGGTCTTCATGCCGAAGAAACCAGCCAGACCGGAGAAGAAACCACCGGTGAGGAAGGCAAAGGGCACCCAAGGGTTCTGTACGTTCAGACCATAGGCCATAAAAGCAAAGAGGGCACAGAGCACCAAGAACACGATGCAGACCACCTTATACTGCTGTTTCAGGTAGGCCATAGCACCTTTACGCACATAGAGTGCAATCTCTTTCATACGGGGCGTACCTTCATCGGCTGCCATCATCTGGCGGAAGAAGAACCACGCCATGCTCAGTGCCACGAGCGATGCTACGGGCACGAGCCAGAATACTGCGGGAATGTTAATCATTACAGGGGCTTTTTAAGAGTTTATTGTTATTGGATAATTGGTTATTCCTCTACGTAGTCGAGCATATTGGCTGCTTCATCGTCGGGATCTTCTGAACCCAAATCCATCATCGTGGAGTAGTTGTCCTCGGTGATCTCATCGTCGTTGGGATCCTGAACGTCCTCATCTTCCTCGTCGTGAGAACTGTAGTTGTCTTCTACCTCGTAGTCCTCATTGTCGTCGTCGATATCTTCCTTGTCTTCGTCATCCTTATCAGAAAACTTCATCTTGATCTTCTCTTCCTCGGGCTTGAGTTTGGCAAAGATAGCCTCTACCCAACCGCCTTTAGACACTTCGAGCACATCAAAGCCATCATCAACTTTCTTCTCATACATGCCGCCCTTCTTATGGAGACGGTCCTTGGGAAGTGTCGTAGTGGAGATGTCGAAGCCGCTGAGGATAATATCCTGGATAGATTGTGACAGGGAATCCCAACCGCCACCGAAGTTGCGATCGATGACCTCCAACAGTTTGGCTGCGGAGATATGACGGATATTCTCATAAGAAAGGTCGGTGACACGTGTAATCGGGCGCTTCTTGATAGCCCAGAGGAATTTCAGGTTCTCGTCGAACTTGATATCCATGACCTTATAGCCACGCTTCTCGTAGCCCTTCCTGACAGCAGGGGCCTCGTCCTTGATCTCTTCGATCAGGAAAGCACTCTTAAAGATGTCAAGATAATGTTGGATGTTCTCTTTTACTTCTGCGTCTTTCGTAGCGGCCTCCCACATACGGAACACATCGTTTTCCTGAATGTCCGTTGTTGTTTCGTTCTTGCCATAATATTACAAATTTTCTGCAAATGTAACCACTTTATTTTTTATTAGCAAGTTTTTGGGCAATATTTTTTTTAATAATTGAAATAAATTTGGTTTTTCGCCGACTTATTCGTAATTTTGCAGCAAAATATGGCTCAACCGTTGGCTGAAAGACTCAGGCCTCGCACGCTCGACGATTACATCGGACAGCAACATCTGGTAGGCGAGGGGGCCGTCCTGCGAAAGATGATCGAAGCAGGGCGGATTTCGTCGTTTATACTCTGGGGACCTCCTGGCGTGGGTAAGACCACCTTGGCGCTGATTATCGCCAACAGGCTTGAGACCCCCTTCTATACGCTGTCGGCAGTGACCAGTGGCGTGAAGGATGTTAGGGATGTTATTGAGAAGGCGCAGAAGACGCGATTCTTTAACGAGGCTTCACCTATTTTATTTATTGACGAGATCCACCGTTTCTCGAAGTCACAGCAGGATTCGCTGTTAGGGGCTGTAGAGAAGGGAATTGTGACACTGATCGGTGCTACCACTGAGAATCCGTCGTTTGAGGTGATTCGTCCGTTACTCTCGCGCTGTCAACTCTATGTCTTGAAGTCGTTGGAAAAAGAGGATCTGCTGAAACTGCTCGATAGGGCTATTCATACAGACAACATCTTGAAAGAACGGGAGATTGAGTTGAAAGAGACGGGAGCCTTATTGCGCTACAGTGGTGGTGACGCCAGGAAGTTGCTGAATATCCTGGAACTCGTGGTGGAAGCCGAACCAGAGGGTGCTGTGGTGATCACCGACGAGATGGTGGAGAACCGTCTGCAGCAAAATCCTCTCGCGTATGACAAGGAGGGTGAGATGCACTACGACATTATCTCAGCGTTTATCAAGAGTATCAGAGGCTCTGATCCTGATGCCGCCCTCTACTGGCTGGCCAGGATGATCGAGGGTGGGGAGGATCCGCAGTTTATCGCCCGTCGTCTGATTATCAGTGCTTCTGAGGATATCGGGCTGGCAAACCCTAATGCCTTATTGTTGGCGAATGCCGCCTTTGATGCTGTGATGAAGATTGGATGGCCTGAAGGCAGAATACCCTTGGCAGAGGCTACGGTATATCTCGCCACCTCGCCGAAGAGCAACAGTGCTTATCTGGGTGTGGATGCTGCCTTGGCAAAGGTGAGAGAAACTGGTAATCAACCTGTGCCACTACCCATCAGGAACGCACCTACACAGTTGATGAAGGAGTTAGGCTATCACGACGGTTATAAATATCCCCATGACTATCCCGGGCATTTTACGGAACAGCAGTATCTGCCCGATGCGCTGGTGAACGAGCGATTCTGGCACGGACAGCATAATCCCACGGAGGAGAAACTGTATCAGCGGATGGTGAACTACTGGGGAAAAAGATACGAAGAATAATGGATCAGGATATGATCATACATATTATTGAGTTGCTGGGTACGTTTGCCTTTGCGATCTCAGGTATCCGCCATGCGGCTGCGAAACAGTTCGACTGGTTCGGCGGTTATGTGTGCGGTGTGGCGGTGGCCATCGGGGGCGGTACGATCCGAGACGTGATGCTCGGGACGACTCCGTTCTGGATGACGACCCCGATTTATCTGATATGTACGGCTGTGGCACTGCTCACAGTGGCTTTTTTCGGTCGTTGGATGGAGCCGTTGAAGAATGCGTGGTTCGTGTTCGATACACTGGGTCTTGCATTGTTTACGATAGCCGGTATTCAGAAAAGCATCGCCTTCGGACAACCGTTCTGGGTAGCCATCATCATGGGGTGTATCACAGGTTCGGCTGGTGGTGTGATCCGTGATGTGCTGCTGAACAATGAACCCGTAATCTTCCATAAGGAGATCTATGCGATGGCATGCGTGTTAGGCGGTCTCGTGTATTGGGGACTCATCAATCTGGGACTGTCTTCGGAGTTGAGTGCTATCGTGAGTTTCGTGGTAACTTGTTTGATCAGGTTCCTCGCCGTGAGATATCACATCTCATTACCGATCCTAAAAGAAATTAAAGAACAAAATAAAATAAATGACTGAACAAGAGAATAATACAAACAGAAGACGCGCAAGGAAACCACAACCAGTAGATAACACCTACGGTCACTTGCAGCCTCAGGCATTGGAAGTAGAGAAAGCAGTACTGGGTGCGTTGATGATTGACAAGGATGCCTACGCCGTGGTGTGCGAAACGCTGCGTCCGGAAAGTTTCTATGAGCCCAGAAACCAGATGGTGTATCAGGCCATCATGGAACTAAGTATGGCAGAGCGTCCTGTGGATATCCTTACAGTGACTGAGCAGTTGGCTAAGGACGGAACCCTCGAAGAAGTGGGTGGTCCTGGCTATGTGGCTGAGTTGAGTTCCAGGGTGGCGTCGTCGGCAAACATCGAGTTTCATGCCAACATCGTGGCACAAAAGAGTCTAGCACGACAACTTATCCAGTTTGCCAGTGTGATTGAGACAAAAGCCTTCGACGAGACCATCGATGTAGAGGATCTGATGCAGGAGGCTGAGGGATCACTCTTCGAACTGTCACAGCGTAACATGAAGAAGGATTACACGGCTATCGACCCAGTGATTGCCCAAGCTGTGAAGACGATCCAGAATGCTGCCAAGAATACCGACGGACTGACGGGTGTCTCGACGGGCTATTATAAACTCGATGATATCACCAGTGGTTGGCAGGCTTCTGACCTGGTGATTATTGCAGGACGTCCTGCGATGGGTAAGACTTCGTTCGCACTCTCGATGGCGAAAAACATTGCTGCAGACTTGAAGGTGCCGATGGCATTCTTCTCACTTGAAATGTCGAATGTTCAGTTGGTGAACCGTCTCATCTCGAATGCCTGTGAGATTCAAGGTTCGAAGATCCTGAACGGACAGTTGCAACGTGACGAATGGGAACGTCTGGATAAGCGCATCAACAACCTGTTGGGTGCGCCGTTATATATTGACGATACACCAGGTCTCTCGGTGTTTGAACTGAGAACCAAAGCCCGCCGACTAGTGAGGGAACACGGTGTAAAATTGATTATGATCGATTATCTGCAGTTGATGAATGCCAACGGCATGCGTTTTTCGTCTCGTCAGGAAGAGGTGTCAACGATTTCCCGTTCTTTGAAAGGTCTGGCGAAGGAGTTGGATATCCCTATCTTGGCCCTGAGTCAGTTGAACCGTGGTGTGGAGAGTCGTGAAGGACTGGAAGGTAAGCGTCCACAACTGTCAGACCTGCGTGAGTCGGGAGCCATCGAGCAGGATGCGGATATGGTGATCTTCGTGCATCGTCCGGAGTATTATCATATCTATCAGGATGATAACGGCAGAGACTTGCACGGTATGGCTCAGATCATCATTGCCAAACACCGTAAGGGTGCGACGGGTGATGTGCTGCTGACCTTCCGAGGCGAATATACTCGTTTTGAGAATCCTGAGGACAAGAACCTTGGTAATCGTGCACCGATGGGTGGCGGAGAAATCCTTGGATCAAAGGTGAACGGTAATAACAACACACCGCCTGATATGCCAGAGGGTTATGATCCGTTTGGCGGAGGTGCCCCGATACCACCGCCTGACAGTAACGGACCGCTACCGTTCTAAATCAATAAATCCCCGCTGAATGGCGGGGATTCTTGTTTTATTTATATTTCTCTATTAAAGCATCTGCTTGGGTGTCACCGAGCTCTTTGGCTTTGCGGAGATTCTCTATACCTTCTTTTTTCTGTCCTTTCAGGCATTGCCCAAGTCCGAGGAAAAGATGACCGTCGCTATTGGAAGGATCGAGGGCGATACACTCCTTGGCAGTGGCAATAGCCTGGTCGTAGAGTCCTACACGAATCTCAAGCGAGGCTTTCTCAGCATAGTAGAGAATCTCATTGGGATTCATTTGGATAGCACGGTTAATATCGTTGAGTGCCTGTTGATAGAGGCGTCCCTGGATCTCCACCTGATGACGGATATAGTAGAAGTTGTCGTTGACAGTGGCTGTCATAAGTGTCTCATACTCATTCATGTCACTGACGGCATCACGATAAAGTCCGGCATTACGACGCGCCTCTGCACGCGCCCAGAGGTAGGGAGCAATCTCTTTCAGATAAGGACGACTGAACATTGCGATGGTACTGTCCATGAGTGCGAGCATCGCCGTTGTATCTTTCTGCATCTCCTTGCAACGGGCGGCAGCGAAGGAAATTTCGGCACTACGCAGGTTGGTGGATAGCAGTCCCTGGTAAATGTCATAGGCCTCTTGATACTGTTTCATCGCAAAGCGGATATTAGCCTCCAACTGTCGGTAGGTAGGCTGGGCATTGAGCGCATTGGCTGCCTGTATCTGTTGCAAAGCCTTTTCAAGACTCCAACCGGCATAAGGCTGTGCACTCTGAAAGATCTCCTTATTATAGATCATACGGGCGTAGTTGAAGTGTGCATCGTCCTTGGGGTTGGCCAACTTCAGTGCCTGTTCCATGTCATGTTCAGCACCAGAGAAGTCACCTGCGAGCGTTTCCTGCTGGGCTCTGTACATATAACCTTCAGGTGCATTGGGGAACTGCTGGATGAAATCGCGGATAAGTGATACATACTGGGCAGAGTCAACCTGTGAACCAGCGAAATAAAGTACAAGTGTAGCCTCTTTGATATCTGTAGGCAGAAGTTTCTTTACTTGTGTGAGTCGGAGTGTCTCGTTATTGAATGTAAGACCTGTGATCTTCAGGGAGTCGGCAAAACTGGCGCTGACGGCATAACTCAGACTATCCCCGAGGACGGCTGGCTGCTGCATCATACCGATGACCTGTCCAGAGGCATTCAATAAAGGACAACTGACCTGATTCTCACCCATGGAAAGGGCGACGGTGTAGTAGGGATTGTTGCCTTGGAAGGTCTCTGCCTTGCGCACAGGACCACTCTTTACGGCTTTCACCTCATGATAGGGAAGCAGATAAGCCACGCTACCCACAGGTGCAATAGCAGAACTGATGGGAAGAGGTTGCGTCTTGGCATTGCTGACCCGAAATTTCACCACATCATACATATCGTTGGCTCCCAGGATGCCTGCGACTTGCAGTTCTTTTCCCTGGGCATCGATAACCACCGCACGGGCTGCTCCCTTGAAGGGCGTGAAGTTACTGACGGCCTCGCCATTGGTACCTGTGAAGAATCCGTTGCTGCTGGCTATCAGAGAACCGTCGGCAGCAAAGGTCTTCAGGGTGAACACTGAACGGGAGGCATTTTTCACCCAGCCTGGCTGGGCGAAAGTACTGACTACTGCAAAGAGCAGACAGCCTATGATACTGATTTTCTTCATATACGTAATAATTCTTTTGCGTTTTGGATGGCTGCATCGGAGATATCACTACCAGAGAGCATCTGGGCAATCTCACGGATGCGTTCTTCGGAAGACAACTCTGTCATACGACTGATGGTGCCTTGGACTGTCTCTTCCTTCTCTACTTTATAGTGCGTGGTGCCGAGGGCGGCAATCTGCGGCAGATGGGTAATGCTGATGACCTGACGCTCATGTCGTCCCATCTCCTGCATGATCTCTGCCATCTTCTCGGCAATCTTTCCGCTGACTCCCGTATCGATCTCGTCGAAGATGATGGTGGGGAGTTTGACAGCCCCACTGATCATGGCTTTCAGCGAGAGCATGACACGGGCAATCTCACCACCAGAGGCCACCTGAGAGACAGGTTGGAGTGGGGTGGAGGTGTTGGCACTGAAGAGGAAGGCAACCTTATCCTGACCTGTGCGTCCGAGTGTATCTTCAGTAATCTGAATACTGAAACGGACATTGGGCATGCCTAAGGGAACGAGACGTGATTGCATCTCTTTCTCAATCTGCTGTGCTGCCTTCTGACGACGTTTGGTCAGGATATCAGCCTCTTTCTTCGCTTGTGTCTGAAGATTAGAAAGACGTTGCTGGAGTGCAGCAAGAGCCTCGTCACTATTCTCTATGTTATTCAACTGGGATTTGAGTTCTTCGCGCTTGGCGATTAGTTCAGAGACGTTCTCAACGTGATATTTCTTCTCCAGATCATAAAGACGATCCAGACGGTTATTGATCGCATCGAGTTCCGCAGGATCGAAGTCAACACGTTCCAATTGATTAGAAATCTCCTCAGAGATATCCTTCAATTCGATATAACTGCTTTCAAGGCGCTGTGCCAGTTCGCTGGCATCGGGGAATACCCACTGGATACCACTCAAAGCCGTACGGGCAGTACGAAGGGCACTGACGATGCCTGTCTCATCAGCAGAGAGCGCATTGTCTGCTTCGTATAGAGCACTTTTGATTTCCTCTGCGTGACTCATCGTATCACTCTTCTGTTCCAGTTCTTCCTGTTCGTCTTCCACGAGGTTCGCATTTGTCAGTTCTTCATATTGAAACTGCAGGAAATCCTGGTTCTGACGATTATTGTCAATGGCTTCGCGCAATGATTCTAGTTCCTTACTGACAGACAGATAGTTGCTGTAGGTCTGCTGGTATTGGGTGAGAGGTTTGGCGTTGTCAGCGATGATATCCACCACACTGAGTTGGAAGTCCTGCTTATTCAACAGGAGATTCTGGTGTTGGGAATGAATATCAATGAGTTGTTCTCCAAGTTCCTTTAACAAAACCAGTTGTACAGGTGTATCGTTGATAAAAGCACGACTCTTGCCTGCACTTGTCAGTTCACGACGGATGATACAGTCAGTGGGATCGTATTCGATATCATTCTCGGTAAAGAAAGTCTCCATACCATAGCGTGAAATATCGAAGTGAGCCTCGATGACACACTTATCCTTGATGACCTTGGAGTCGGCACGCTGACCTAACAGGAGTCCGATAGCCCCTAAGATGATGCTCTTGCCCGCACCAGTCTCGCCGGTGATGACAGAGAATCCCTGATAGAAGTCGATATCGAGTTCGTCAATAAGGGTGAAGTTCTTAATATATAGTCTCTTTAGCATATTATTTCTTGATGTTTTCCCAAGCATTACTCTGGGAGGCATTGAGCGACATCAGTAGGTCGTAGATACGTTCTTTCTCCTTCTGCGTGCCTTTACCTTGATAGATGTTTACCAGTTCGTCGCGCTTATAATCAGTCCATATCTGCGGCAGATAACTCATGGGCTTGTTCTCATGAGCACTCTGTAGATCGTTTACAAGGGCTTCGGAGATTTCCGTGCGACCACGCTCCGCATTGTTGGCCATCTCGTCGAGGCCTTTACGGTAATAGTCGTACTGAAGTTGACGGAAGGGGCGCATCGACTCATCGAGATAATCGTTGATGATGGCAAAGCGGTTCCGATTGTTCTCAAATGCTTTCCATCCAGGGAAACCCAACTCATGGGCATTGTTCACCAGATATTTACAACGCTGCAAGACATCCGTGCCTGCCATCGGCGCAAAACTGTCGAGGTTGAGTCCGATGATCAGATAGGCATAGTAGGCGAGGAGGGCAGGGAGTTGCTGGTCTATGATCTCGTCGTTGAAGTTTAACTGATCGAACTGGATGAAGTCAAAATTGAACTGATCATCCTTATTATTATATAAGGTAGAAGTGTATGCAGAGTTATAGACTGGTCGGTTAGCCTGTATCAGTGCCGAACAGTTGAAACGGTTATCTTCACGGATATAGGCATTGACGGTGATGTTCAAACTACACTGGATGCGTTCGTTCTTTTGGAACTGCAACGGAGTCCACTGCCGTTCGTTGATGAACTGTTCGATGGTCTGCTGGAGATTCTCAAACACGCCGACTTCCGTACCGGAGATCTGACTGTGATTGATATTAACCTTAACTTGCAGCTCCTGTGCGTGTATGCCAAGAACTGCAAGTATGAAAAGGGGTGTGAATATCGTCCGAAAGATTGTCATCCGTTAAGATTGGCCTCACGCAGACGGATGCGCGTAAGCACCTGTTTTGTGTTATAGGTGAAATCGCCAGCCAGGATCCAACTATAGTAGCCGGGATCAATTTGAAGAACATCGGCGACAGGGATTCCCTTGTGTTTGCCGAAGTTGAACACCTCCGTGATTCGCGGTTTACCATCCTTATCGAGCAGGACATTGCCATGACGGTCTTTCATCTCACCCCAGATGATTCGGCCAGCGAAATCGACGTAGTTGTTCATCTTCGAGAACTCTGCCAGTTTATCCATATCGTTCTCCAACACCTTCTCCTCATCCTCATTGGCACCTGGGGCATACTTATCGAGTTCCCCCATGAGCACACGATAGGTAGCCTCTGTATCCTGATCTGCACGATGAGCCTCGAAATCGTCCTCCATCTTTCGCCCGCAATAGAACTTATAGGCGGCGGCGAGATTACGCTTCTCCATACGTTTGAAGATGGTACAGGCATCAATCATTCGACTTTTTGAGAAGTCAAAATCAACACCTGCACGCAGGAATTCTTCTGCCAACAGGGGAATATCGAAGTGGTTGGAATTAAAGCCTGCAAAATCACATCCAGCAAACTTGGTGGCAAGTGTCTGACCCAGTTGCTTGAATGTAGGCTTATCCTTCACATCCTCGTTAGTGATACCTGTCAACTGACTGATCGTCGGATCGATTGGTTTCTCGGGGTTAACTAGTTCGTTTCCACGTTCTTCCTTTCCGTCAGGATAGACCTTGATATAGGAAATCTGTATGATGCGGTCTTTTACAAGATCGAGCCCCGTCGTTTCCAAGTCGAAAATGACAATCGGTTTTGTAAGATTCAGTTTCATTGATCTGTAAACTCCAAACTTAGTCGTTAATCAACATCGGCATCAGAAGCATCAGCACATCCTGATTCTCAGGCTGCTCAGAGGGGAGAACCAGTCCTGCACGACTGGGATCTGCCAGCTGTATGATGACTTCCGGACAATCGAAGTTGCTTAATACCTCAATGAAGGAAGAACCCTTGAAACCAATAGACATAGGATTACCGTTATAATCGCAAGACATACGCTCGGTGGCTGTCTTTGAGAAGTCGTAGTCCTCAGCGTCAAGCTGCAGGGTAGACCCCTCCACATGGAAACGGATCAGATTGCTGGAGCCATTAGCGAAAGGCTGTACACGACGCAGCGCTGCCAACAGACCAAGACGATCCACATGCACCTCATTAGGATTGTTCTGAGGAATCACAGAGTTGTAATTGGGGAAGCGTCCCTCAATCAGACGGCACTGCAGGGTTCCATCACCATAATTGATCTCTGCATTACGCTCATCGAAACGGATCGTTACATCACCACCGTCTTTACCCAGCAGGTTCTTCAGCAGATTGGCTGGTTTCTTAGGCAGAATGAATGCGGCGGGCTGGTCGCTTTTAATCGTAAACACCTTATTACGTACGAGTTTATGACCGTCAGAGGCCACCACAGCAAGATGATCGGGGGTCAGGTCGAAATAGATACCGTTCATCACAGGGCGCAACTCGTCCTGAGCAGTTGCAAAGATAGAGCGGTTGATATTCTCTGCCAAAACAGCATTGGGAATGGTAATCGTGTTTGCAAAGTCGTTCACAGGCTGAGACATAGGGAACTCATCGGCATTTTCGATTGGCAGTGAGAACAGACCATTCTGATAGGAGATCTTTACCAGGTTCTGCTGCTGATCCACCTCAAAGGTGATGGGCTGCTCAGAGAAACCTTTCACGGCTTCCAGAAGATTGTGGCTGTCAATGGCAAAACGACAGTTTCCGTCGCTCTCTGTCAGTTCAAGCTGCGTCTTCATGATGTTTTCACTGTCTGATGCAGTCAGACGAAGCACGTTGTCATTGATTTCAAAGACGAAATCACCCAGGATGGGCAAGGCATTCTTACTGTTGATGACTCTCGAAAGTGCAGAGAGCTTTGAGCTCAGTGCGGTACTTGATAATGTAAATCGCATAGTTTTATAGCTTTCTTGTTATTTATTACATATTTAATCAAACTATTTTTAGTAATTTCGCCACGTGAAAACGAAAAATTCAACAAAATAAAACATTTAATTATGGAATTAACAGGTAAAATTATTGCCGTTCTTCCGGCAAACAGTGGTGTGTCTAATCGTACAGGAAATCCCTGGATGTCTCAGGAGTATGTAATTGAAGTGCCGGGGCAGTATCCCCGCAAATGTGTCTTCCGTATCTTTGGTGAAGACAGAATCAAACAGTTCAATATCCAGCAAGGAGAAGATATCACTGTACAGTTTGATATTGATGCCCATGAGTATAACGGACGTTGGTTTAATGAAATTCGTGCATATAATGTGACTCGTGGTCAGGTACAGCCAACACCAGCACCTGGTGCAACACCGTTCCCGCCAGCTGGAGGTGCTACAGCGCCATTCCCGCCTGCACAGGAACCTGCATCTGAAGGATCAGCCGATGATCTGCCATTCTAAATTTATAAATTAAAAGAAATAGTATATAAAAATGGATGCCGTTCCCTGTGAAATAGAGAACGGCATTTTTTGTTTCTACAAAATAAAAAGGGAGAGGCCCCCTTTATTCTTTATTTATCATAATGCTGATTCAGCTAATAATGGACTTGTTGTTACTTTGATTATAATATAAGCCTTTATTTACCATTGGTCACGATCCTCCAAAACTTTAAATTTTGTGCGCTGTTGTACGAGTGATTCCAAATTTAAGAAAAATGAAACGGTTGTTTCTTCATTGGCTGGACAACTGGCAAGCGTTTTACCAATTGGACTAATGATTGCACTTTGTCCACGATAATGGCAATATTTGTCATCACCAACACGATTACATGCAATAACAAACGCCTGATTCTCAATGGCTCGTGCTCTTGTTAGAATCTGCCATGCATTTTGACGAGACTCAGGCCAGTTGGCTACACATATTATAATATCATATTGTAAAGCTTCTGCATAACGACTCCATACAGGAAAGCGTAAATCATAACATGTCAGCAACAAAATACGGAAACCCATATATTCTACAATGGTATGGCTCTCTCCCGGCTCGAAATAACGGTCTTCATGACCATAACGGAACAGATGGTGTTTATCATAATATGAAACGACTCCTGTCCTGCCATTTACGAAATAATGTCGATTTTTGAATGTGCCGTCCTGAGAAATTGCAAGACTTCCACTGATAGCGCAATGATGCTCATCTGCCATCTTTATCATCCACGATAAAGATTTACATTCGTTTGCATCTTCTGCAATTCCGAAAGGCTCTGTCGCAAAACCCGTACTCCACATTTCTGGTAATACATAAAGGTCGCTGTCTGGAGCCTGATTTATCAGGAGTTCAGCCTTTTTAATGTTCTCGTCGGGGTTTCCCCATACACTATTCAGTTGTAAGATCGTAACTTTCATCGAATATAAAAATCTTGGGTTAATTGTTGGTACCAAGAACTCCTGACATTCGGAGATTCTTCAATAATTCCATCTTCTATATATAATTCATTTACAGGATGTTTTATTAATTCAATCAACTGACGCTTTGGTTGTTTCTTCGGTGTGGTTCGAATCAGTGTAACACGTGAAAGAAAGAAACCAGCCAAACAGGCTTCGGACTCTAATGTAGAACGACACTCCGATGGAATCACCAAAGAAAACATACCAACGGGCTTCAGTAATCTAAAAGCCGATTTCATCAATCCTTCATAGGTAAGACTGATGGTATGTCTTGCAATCGTACGCTGTTGATCCGGACAAGTCAATGCATCTACAAAATACGGCGGATTACTCACAATGGCATCAAATCCTTCTTTGTATTCAAAATCCAAGACATTTTGTGCTCGTATCTCAACCCTTGACGCAAATGGTGATGCTGCTACATTTTCTTGTGCTTGACTTACGGCCTCACCATCGATGTCAATGCCTAGGACTGTCGCTTCCGGAAAACGTTGAGCCATCATCAGAGCGATGAGTCCTGTGCCTGTGCCAATATCGAGGATACGGGCCGAGTTTGTTGGCACCTGAGCCCAAGCACCTAATAAGGTGCCGTCTGTTCCTACCTTCATCGCACAGTGTTGCTGATGAATGGTAAACTGTTTGAATTGGAAGTAATCGTTTGCCATAATTTCGCCACAAAGGTAGCATAAAAAATCGATTATTCGTGTGAAAAAGCAAATTATTTGTTAATTCTTTAATCCTACATTCGTCTTTCTTATTTATTATTAGTAACTTTGCACCCGTTTTTTAAGAGAGAACTAATTTAGAAGTATGAGTAATCAGAATAAGAATTCAGCATTTCAGATGATAGCCGACATTGAAGGGGACATCAGGGATATAATAAATGTCAACACCCCCGATAATGTGCCTATCCTGCCTGTGCGAAACCTTGTATTGTTTCCAGGAGTGGTCTCCCCTATCCTCATTGGCAGGGATTCCAGTAAGATAGTGATACAGAAAGCCGAGAAGAAAGGTGAACTTATAGGAATTATTTGTCAGCGTGACCCTGAGGTGGACGTTCCATTGCAGGAAGACCTCTATAAGACTGGTGTATTTGCAAAAGTGATGAAACTGCTGACATTGCCCAATGGTAATATTACAGCCATTGTTCAGTGTCATAGTAGATTACAACTCAATAGGCTCACTCAGACATCTCCTTATCTTGAGGGTGACGTTGAAGCATTGTCTGATTTGGATCCTGAGAAACGGGACCGTGAGTTCAAGACAGCCATGGACGACCTGCGCAATCTTGTCAACGAGTATATCAATGTGAGTGAGGATATCCCCGACGAGGCCACCTTTGCCATCAAGAATATCACCAATAATATCATGGCACTGAACTTCGTATGCTCTAACATGCCTTTCCCCGTAAAGGAAAAGGTCAGATTGTTGGAGATGGAGTCTGTGAAGGAACGTCTCTTCAATGTGATGAAGATCATCAACCGTGAGATCAACCTTCAGAATCTGAAAGCCGATATCCGCAACAAGACCCGTGAGGATATTGACGAGCAGCAACGTAACTACTTTCTGCAGCAGCAGATTAAGAACATGCAGGCAGAGATGGGTAACGAGTCTTCGCCTGAGAAATATGAATTACTGAAGAAGGCAGAAGGAAAGAAATGGCCTGCAGAGATCAGCAAGACATTCTATAAGGAAGCAGATAAACTCGACAACCTGAATCCTCAGAGTCCAGAGTTCAACGTGCTGTTGAACTATCTCCAGACCCTCGTAAGTCTGCCTTGGGGTGAATATACTACAGACGATCTGGATCTGAAACGTGCCCAGAAGATTCTGGATCAGGATCACTATGGTATGGAGAAGGTGAAAGAGCGCATTCTCGAATATATGGCTGTGCTTGCTCTTCGTGGTGACCTGAAGAGTCCTATCCTCTGTCTCTATGGTCCTCCAGGTGTTGGTAAGACCTCACTTGGCAAATCGATTGCTGCTGCCATGAAACGTAAGTATGTTCGTGTTTCTCTGGGTGGTCTGCACGATGAAGCAGAGATCCGTGGACATCGTCGTACCTATATCGGTGCGATGCCTGGACGTATCATCAAGTCTATCCAGAAAGCAGGTTCCAGCAACCCTGTATTTATCCTTGATGAAATTGACAAGGTGACACAGATGACCCACAATGGCGATCCCGCATCAGCGATGTTAGAGGTGCTCGATCCTGAGCAGAATAACGCTTTCCACGATAACTATCTCGATGTGGATTATGATCTCTCAAAGGTGTTGTTTATTGCTACAGCCAACAACCTGAGTACCATCCCTCGTCCCCTACTCGACCGTATGGAGATTATCGAGGTGAGCGGCTATATCACAGAAGAGAAAATCGAGATCGCCAAGCGCCACCTGATTCCTCGTGAGTTGGATAACACCGGACAGAATGTCAAAGGGCTGAAGCCTACATTCAACAAGGCTGCCATTGAGATGATCATCGAGCGTTATACACGTGAGAGTGGTGTCCGTCAGTTGGAGAAGCAGATCAACAAGGCCCTCCGTAAGATTGCCTATAAACGTCAGTTGGAGGACAATGCCGACTATAAGAAGATCACACCTGCAGAGATTGAGGACCTGTTGGGTAAACCACCTTTCTATCGTGATATCTATCAGGGTAACGACTATGCTGGTGTGGTGACCGGACTGGCTTGGACCAGCGTTGGTGGAGAGATTCTTTTTATCGAGACTTCTCTGTCAAAAGGTAAGGGAAACAAACTCACGCTGACAGGTAACCTCGGTGATGTGATGAAAGAGTCGGCTATTCTGGCTTTGGAATATGTGAAGGCGCATGCAGAGACTTTGAACATTGACTACCGTATCTTCGACAACTGGAATATTCACATCCATGTGCCCGAGGGGGCTACACCCAAGGATGGACCCTCTGCCGGTATCACCATCGCTACGAGTATCGCCTCTGCCCTCACCCAGCGAAAGGTTCGCAAGAACACTGCTATGACTGGTGAGATTACCCTTCGTGGTAAGGTGTTGCCCGTAGGCGGTATCAAAGAGAAGATCCTTGCAGCGAAGCGTGCTGGTATCACTGACATCGTCATGTGTCGTGAGAATGAGAAGGATATCATTGAGATTCCCGATATGTATCTGAAAGGTGTCACCTTCCATTATGTGGAGAATGTACAGGATGTGTGGAACTTCGCCTTGACAGATGAGATTGTTAAGAATCCACTGGACTTCACTATCCAGGAAGATGAAAAGAAAGACGAGAAAAAATGACGTTTGAACTGCAACATACCGATTCTGCCAGTGATGCACGTGCTGGTATCATTACCACCGATCACGGTCAGATCCTGACGCCTATCTTTATGCCTGTCGGAACAGCTGGTAGCGTGAAGGGGGTGCATTTCTCCGAACTGCGTGATCAGGTGAAGGCACAGATCATCTTGGGAAACACCTATCATCTGTATCTCAGACCAGGACTCGATATTCTCCGAAAAGCAGGAGGCCTGCATAAGTTCAACACTTGGGATCGTCCTATCCTCACTGACAGTGGCGGTTTTCAGGTATTCTCTCTGACTGGTATCCGTAAACTGCGTGAGGAAGGTTGTGAGTTCCAGAGTCATATCGACGGATCCAGACATATCTTCACACCAGAGAACGTGATGGATACGGAGCGTGTCATCGGTGCGGATATCATGATGGCATTCGACGAATGTCCTCCCGGACAGAGCGATTATCAGTATGCCAAGAAGTCATTGGGCCTGACCCAACGTTGGCTGGAACGCTGTGTGAAACGTTTTAATGAAACGGAACCTTTGTATGGCTATAACCAGACGTTGTTTCCTATCGTTCAGGGATGTACCTACAAGGATCTGCGCCAGGATGCAGCCAAGCATGTATGTGATATATTGGGACAACTCAATGATGGCGGTGGAGCCTCTATCGGCGGACTGGCTGTCGGTGAGCCTACCGAAGTGATGTATGAGATGATTGAGGTGGTGAATGAGATTCTGCCGAAGGACCGTCCCCGTTATCTGATGGGTGTCGGTACACCGCAGAATATCCTCGAAGCCATCGAACGAGGTGTTGATATGTTCGACTGTGTGATGCCTACCCGTAACGGTCGTAATGCGATGCTCTTCACTTATGAAGGAACGATGAATATGCGTAACAAGAAGTGGGAAGACGATTTCTCTCCCATTGATCCTGATGGGTGTTACATCGATCAATTGCATACAAAGGCATACTTGCATCATCTCTTCAAGGCCCAGGAGTTGCTGGCTATGCAAATAGCCTCTATCCATAACCTGGCATTCTACCTGCGACTGGTGACCGATGCTCGTCAGCACATCATTGTAGGCGACTTTGTACAGTGGAAACGTAGTGTCATCGACAAATTAGGACAACGACGATGAATAAAGAAGATGTGAAACGGTATCTTGTTCTGATCGCAAAATATTGGCGGTTGTTACGCAAAGGTGTGGGGAAAGTGTGGAGGAAGATCAATCCTTTACAGTTCCTTTCACGTCTCGACCGTTATATCATGGCGAAATTTATCGGAACCTACATCTACTCGATCATTCTGATCATCTCTATTGCCATCGTCTTCGACGTGAATGAGAACCTCTCCAAGTTTGCTACGAACGGTGCACCGCTAAAAGCCATCGTTTTCGATTACTATGCGAACTTCGTACCTTACTTCTCAAATCTGTTCTCACCTCTGTTCGTCTTCATTGCCGTTATCTTCTTCACCTCTAAACTGGCTGGTAATAGTGAGATCATCGCGATGCTGGCAGCAGGTGTGAGTTTCAAACGGCTCATGAAGCCTTATATGCTCTCGGCAGCACTCATCGCTGTCGTGAATTTCTATCTCATCTCCAATGTGATTCCTCATGGCACGGTGATCCGTCAGGACTTTGAGGCTAAATATAAGAACTCCAAGCGTACCACTTCGGCCAGTAATGTGCAGTTGATGGTGGGACCAGGTATCATTGCCTACATACAGAATTACGACAACCGCACCAAGACAGGTTATGGTTTCTCTCTGGATAAGTTTGAGAACAAGAAACTGGTGAGTCATATGACGGCTTCAACGATCCGTTATGACTCGATCAGTGATACACGTTTCCATTGGAAAGCCAACAACTACAAGATCAGAAAACTGAAAGGTTTGCGTGAAGAGATAACAACGGGTGTCATGCTGGATACCGTCATCCACATGGAACCCATGGATCTGGTATTCTCCAAGGGTCAGCAGGAGACACTTACCTCTTCAGAACTGCGACAATATATCTCCAAACAGACAGAACGCGGCTCTGGCAATGTGGTACAATATGAAGTGGAATACCATAAGCGTATCGCCACCTCATTTGCTTCCTTTATCCTGACCATTATTGGTGTGAGTCTCTCGAGCCGCAAACGAAAAGGAGGTATGGGTCTCTATCTGGGTATCGGTCTGGCACTCTCCTTCTCCTATATCCTACTGCAGACGGTTAGTGCCACCTTTGCCATCAATGCGGATACCCCGCCGGTACTGGCTGCGTGGATTCCCAATATTCTTTATACTATTATTGCATATTTCTGTTATCGACAAGCGCCTAATTAATGAAATTTGAAGAAACATATCTGAACGATAATATCCTCGATGCCCTCTATGATATGCATTTTGAGGAGATGACTCCTATACAGGAACGTTGCATTCCAGAGATTCTCGATGGTTATGATGTGCTGGGTGTGGCTCAGACGGGTACGGGAAAGACGGCTGCCTATCTCTTGCCGATCCTCTCTCAACTTGATGACGGCGGCTATCCCAAGGATGCCATCAACTGTATCATCATGTCACCCACACGAGAACTGGCCCAGCAGATAGACCAGGCTATGCAAGGTTTCGGCTATTATCTCGATGGTGTCAGCAGTGTAGCCGTCTATGGCGGAAACGATGCAGGACGCTATGATCAGGAGTTACGGGGTATGCGCCTGGGAGCCGATGTGCTCATCGCCACACCAGGTCGTCTGTTAAGTCATCTGAAGGTAGGCAATCTCGACCTCAGCCGTTGCTCTTTCTTTGTGCTCGATGAGGCTGACCGTATGCTGGACATGGGATTCATCGATGATATCATGAAACTGGTGCAGGAACTGCCTGAGAGTTGTCAGCGCATCATGTTCTCCGCCACCATGCCAAAGAAGATCCGTGAGTTAGCTGTCCAGTTGCTACACGATCCTGTAGAAGTGAAGATTGCCGTTTCTAAGCCTGCGGAGAAAATCCAACAGAGTGCATATGTCTGCTATGACCCACAGAAACTGAAGATCATCAACCACATCTTCAAACAGGGGGACCTGAAACGTGTGATTATCTTCTCTGGAAAGAAAGAACGTGTGAAAGAGATCAACCGCAGTCTGAAGTCCATGCATATCAACTGCGACCAGATGCATAGTGATCTCTCCCAGCAGGAACGCGACGAGGTGATGTATCGCTTCAAGGCAGGACAGACGGATGTACTCGTTGCTACCGATATCGTGGCACGTGGTATTGATATCGATGATATCCGTACTGTCATCAACTATGATGTGCCCCATGATGCAGAGGATTATGTGCATCGTATTGGTCGTACGGCCCGTGCTGATCGTGACGGTGTGGCCATAACCTTTGTCAGCGAGGCAGACATCTACCGCTTTCAGCAAATAGAACATTTCCTGGGCAAGGAAGTAGAGAAGGTTGCCTTACCGGAAGGTATTGGTGAGGGACCCGAATATACCAAACGTGAGAAGAAACGCTCCAATACCCGACGTCACGGACGTTGGCACAGTAAGGGTAACGGACGGAATAATCAGAAGAAAACTAAGAAAAATAATAATAAGTGATATGTTGACAGCTCCAATCTGCAAGATTAATCTTGGACTGAATGTCGTAGAGAAACGTTCCGATGGTTATCACAACCTTGAGACCGTGTTTTATCCAGTACCCATCTGTGATGCACTGGAGGTATTCCCGATGGATCCGCAGTTTCCTTCAGATGTTGATTGCGATCTGAAAGTCACTAACCTCCATATCGAGGGCGATGAACAGAAAAATCTGGTGGTGAAGGCCTATCATCTTCTGAAACAGGACTTCCCTACGCTGCCACGTATTCACACACATCTTTATAAAGGTATTCCTACACAGGCAGGCATGGGCGGAGGTTCCAGCGATTGTGGTTTTATGATTACACTGCTGAACCGTCAGTTCAACCTCGGCCTCTCTGAGCAGCAGATGATCGATTATGCCGCCAAGTTGGGAGCCGACTGTGCTTTCTTCATCGTCAATCGTCCCGTCTATGCTGAGGGTATCGGTGAGAAGATGCAGCCTGTAGATCTGGATCTGAAAGGCTGGTACCTGGCTATCGTGCGCCCTGCTATCCCCGTCTCTACGAAAGAGGCATTCTCACTCATCACCCCTTGTCATCCGGCACACAACTGTCGTGATGTCGTGATGCAGCCTGTGGAGACTTGGCGTGGTCTGCTCACCAACGACTTTGAGAAGAGTGTCTTCGCCATTCACCCGGAGATCGGTGCCATCAAGGATCGTCTCTACGATATGGGGGCCGTCTATGCGGCGATGTCTGGCTCCGGCAGTAGTTTGTTTGGGTTGTTCCGTTCACCGGTAGATCTTAGTGACTTCAACGAGGAAGGCACTTTCAAGACCTGCTTGGCTTTGTGACGTGAAAGAAATGGACCTCGATTCACATCGAAGTCCATTCACAACACAAACACAAATTACGGTTCTTTCGAGCCGTATTTTTTTATTGGATACCGTCCTTACGGAGTTTCTCTTGCCACTTCCAGGCACTCTTCAGTACCTCTTCCGTAGGTGTCTCAGCCTTCCAGCCCAACACCTTGTTGGCTTTGTCAACATTACCCCATACCTGTTCGATATCACCTTCACGACGTGGTGCATATTCCCAATTCACCTTCACGCCTGTAGCCTTCTCGAAGCCCTGAACAACCTCTAAGGTTGAGAGACCCTTACCTGTACCGATATTGAACACCTCTACAGCATCCGTCTCAGGCTTGTCGAGTACTCGCTCCATTGCCTTGACGTGAGCCTTGGCCAGATCTACCACATAGATATAGTCGCGGATACAAGTCTTGTCAGGTGTGTTATAGTCGTTTCCGAAGATCTTCAACTGCTTGCGAATACCCATCGCTGTCTGTGTCACAAACGGAATCAGGTTCATGGGCACACCATTGGGCAACTCACCAATCAGTGCTGTGGGATGTGCACCAATCGGATTGAAGTAACGCAGGATGATACTCTTGATGGGCGCCCCTGAGTGGATATAGTCCTGAATGATCTCCTCGTTAATCTGTTTGGTGTTACCATAAGGACTCATGGCCTTCTGGATAGGCGCATTCTCCGTCACAGGCAGATTCTCCTTTGAGGGTTGACCATAGACGGTACAACTTGATGAGAAGATGATACCCTTGACATCATACTTGGGCATCAGTTCCAGCAGATTAATCAAACTCATGAGGTTGTTGCGATAGTACATCAACGGCTTCTCCACGCTTTCACCGACAGCCTTTGAGGCTGCAAAGTGAATAATACCCTCAATCTTCGGATACTTCTTGAAGATACCCTCCAGTGCATCATAATCACAGCAGTCCACCTTCTCGAACGCAGGACGGATGCCTGTGATCTTCTCAATACCGTCAATCACATTCTCATTAGAGTTCGAGAGGTTATCGATAATCACCACCTCATAACCTGCTTCCTGCAGTTCTACTGTTGTATGGCTTCCGATAAAGCCAGTACCACCAGTCACCAAAATCGTCTGTTTCATACCTTTTATATTTTAATTACTATATTATGATCATTTATGATCTGATCAGAGCTATTTGCAAAACCTCAGTTGTCTGCTCCGTCACACTGACTCTGTTATCAGTCCTTTTCCCGACAAGCCAGATGATCTGTCCTTCATGATCTGTCACCACCAACTGACGCTGTTTCTCATATAATGAGCATTTCCTGTCTGTCAGGTAATCACTCACCAGCTTTCTGCCTGTCATCCCAAAGGGTATAAACGCATCCCCGTTCTCTACTGGTCTGACAGTCAGCGGGAATTTTACCTTTGCTTTATCAATTGTGATACAATCTTCTGTCTTTGAAATAGATATATTTTCAATCGTCTTAACATCAAAACAGTATTCCTCATCCAGACGATAACGTCCTTCCTCAGGAATCCTGAGCGACTTCATCGGCGCTTTCCTTGGCGCCAGAATCAGATGCTTCCTGTCTATCAATAAGGTATAGTCTGGCGTCTCAAACGCCCTACCCGATACACCCTCCAGATGCTCAGTCAACTGTTCAATCTGAGTGGTATTGAATCCCTTCTTTGCCAACCATTCATAGAGAAACAGTTCTGGCGATGGTAATTTTATTAGTGCCTCGATGGCTACTGCTTCTGTTTTCTTCTTCGCATCACACTCGATGAGTGTTTCCTGCTGTTGTCTGATGGCAGCCTCCACCACTTTCTCCGTCTCCTGCATGAAACGGGCGGTTTTACCGATGTTCTCTGCCACGTTCGGATTGATCTGTTCCAACAAAGGCAGCACATTTAATCGGATTTTATTCCTCAAAACGTCATCCACCAGATTCGTAGAGTCTGTCACATAAGACTGTCCGATGGAATGGAGATAATCCTCAATCTCCTGACGACTCAACGCCAGCAATGGTCTCACGATCTCATCATGATGGACTCTGATACCTGTCAGTCCGTGAACACCACTTCCTCTCATCAGGTTCATCAGCAAGGTCTCTACAGCATCATCACGATGATGGGCCACACACACCTTCTCTGCCCCTATATCTTGCCTGAGTTGTCGGAAATAACCATATCTCAGTTCTCTCGCAGCCATTTCAATGCTTACTTGATGCAAGGCTGCATATTCCTTTGTGTCAAAGTGAATTAAATGAATCGGAATAGCTTTCTCTTCACAGAGTTTCTTCACAAATTCCTCATCCCTATTGCTCTCCTCACCTCTCAGATGAAAATTGCAATGTGCAGCCTCAATGCGATAGCCGAGATCCTTCAGGATCAGCAGCAGCGCCACACTGTCTGCCCCACCACTCAGAGCCACAAGATGCAGTCCCTCACGACTCAGAAGTCCGTGCTTCGCGATGAAATCAGCAACTTTATTCAACATATAGCACGAGTCCTTTCAGATACTCACCCTCAGGGTGATAGATATTGATAGGATGATCGGCAGGCTGATGCAACTGGTGCAGGATCCTCACCTTACGCCCTGCCTGGGCGGCAGCCGTAAACACCGCATTACGGAAATGATCCTTCGTCACCACCTGTGAACAACTGAAGGTAAAGAGGATACCACCAGGCTGGATCTTCTGGAACGCCTTATTATTCAGACGGGTATAACCCTTCAGTGCGTTATGGAGCGCACCACGGTGCTTGGCAAAGGCGGGCGGATCGAGAATGATCAGGTCATACTGGTCGCCAGCCTGTTCCAGATACTTGAACGCATCCTCACAGAAGGCCTGATGACGCTGATCGCCTGGGAAATTCAATTCCACATTGCGGTTCGTCAGTTCGATGGCCTTCGCACTGCTATCTACCGAATGTACCAACTCTGCCCCGCCCCGCATCGCATAAAACGAGAATCCACCGGTATAACAGAACATATTCAGCACCTTCTTTCCTTTGGCAAAACGCTCCAGCATCGAACGGTTCTCACGCTGATCCACGAAGAAACCCGTCTTCTGACCGCGCAGCCAGTCCACATAGAACTTCAAACCATTCTCTACGGCCACATTATCTTCCGAACCACCATAGAGGAAACCGTTCTCCATATCGTCCATAAACGGCAACGTGGTCTCACTCTTATAGTAGATGTTCTCCAGTCTGCCTCCCATCACCTGTACCAGTTGGGTGGCAATGGCCTTACGACACAGGTGCATACCAATGCTGTGAGCCTGCATCACGGCGGTCTTACCATAGACGTCGATCACGAGACCTGGCAACAGATCGCCCTCACCATGAACCAAACGATAGGTGTTGTTATCGGGATTATCGGCAATGCCGATAGCCTGTCTCATCTTCAAGGCCGAAGCCAGACGTGAGGCCCAGAACTGATCGTCGATGGGCACATCACGGAATGACAGCACTCTCACGGCGATGGAACCGGCCTGATAGTGCCCTATCGCGATAAAATCGCCGTTATTCTTCATCACACGGACGATCTCACCTTCTTCGATGCCCTGGTCTGCATGCTGGATGGCACCAGAGAACACCCAGGGATGAAAACGCAGCAGACTCTCTTCCTTACCGCGCTTCAGATATATCTGTTTCATCATGTTCTTGCTTACTTTCTTCTGCTCTGACAACCAGTTCGTAGTCGCCTGACTCCTTCAGTCTCAACACCTCTTCATAGATGCGGACACATGCCCAGGCATCGATGGCGGCATAGGTCTTCTGGGTGTCTTTCAGAATATCCCTTTCCCAGTTCGACAAACGGTCAGCCTTACTGATACGTTCACCAAACAGGTTGGCATAGATCTTCACCAGACTCTGGTCCTCAATACCTAACTCTCTTACCATATCCTGCAGATCCACGAAGGAACCTGGCTGAAACTCACCCAGTTCCCGCAGTGCCAGCAGGTCGTTCTTCCAAGCCAATCCTACCTTTGTCACCTTCTTGTCCTCCAAGAGTCTGGCCACAGCGGGACACATCCCGATATAGTTCAAACGGAACAGGAAGCAAATCGACTGGTTCGCCACCTGCAGCAAGGCACATTTATAATGCTTGCCTTTCGTGAACGACGGACGTGTCTCTGTGTCCAGTCCCAGCACAGACTGAGCCAGCAGATAGTCCACCGCCGTCTCCGCTTCTGCAGGCGAATTGATGACGACGATCTTGCCATTGTATCCAACTCTTTTCAGGGTCGCAATTGTAGGCTTATCGAACTTGTTATATATCAACTTTTTCATTTCTTGGTGCAAAATTACAAAAAAATCATCATTTTTTGATGAAATCTAAGTTTTTTCGACTACTTTTGCAACAAAATTATGAAATAAGACAAATATGGCTAAGAAAAAGAGTGAGTCTAAGTCGAAAAATAGTGGCTTTAACCTGACAAATGTTTTAGGATTCAAAGATATTTTCCATAACGAGAAGCTGAATTTTGTGCTCGGCTGTATCCTTGTGTGTGTGGCAATCTATCTCATCCTGGCCTTTATCTCCTACTTCTCTACAGGAGCAGCCGACCAGAGTCTGATAGAAGATCCTCGCGATGGCGAAGTGATGAATGCCCATCATGAGTTCAGCAACACCTGTGGCAGCGTCGGCGCCTATGCCTCTTGGTATTTCATCAAGCGCTGCTTCGGTCTGCCCGCTTTCCTCATCCCTGTCTTCATCCTGTTGTTAGGTACCAATCTCATCCGTGCTTTCAAGGTCAACCTGCTCAAGTGGTTCCTCTCCTTGATGGTACTGATGATCTGGGCTTCCATCTCCTTGGCAAAGTTCCTGGCACCCTTCATGACCGATGCCTGCTTCAATCCCGGTGGAGATCATGGGGCCTATATCTGTCAGTATATCGAGAATCTCGTGGGTGCACCAGGCTTGACGGCGCTCATCATACTCACTGCCCTCGCCTTCCTCACCTATATCAGTGCCGAGACGATCTTCTTCGTCCGTAAGATCTTGAACCCCACCAGGTTCCTCGACAAGGTGAAGTTCAAGATTACCAACAACGATCCTAACGAGAAAGTGGATTCTTACGAGCAGCAGATCGTTGACGACCTTGAACCAGAAGAAGAGCCGTTGGTTTACGATGATCCAGCCCCGCAGGAAGTGGAGTTCCGCGAGAACGATAAGGCCGTCATCATCGATCAGGTGTATAAACAGGACCCTGAGATCCCTGCAGCAGCCCCAATCGCTCCTGCCGCTGCCGATGAAGTGGGAATGGAGATTGAAGTGGCTCAAGGAGAAGCTGCAGCCGACACAATGACAGTGGCGCCCTCCCTTGAGGACTTGGAGCCCTACGATCCCAAGCGCGACCTCGAGAACTATAAGTATCCGACACTCGACCTGCTGAAGAAATATGATAACGACGGCAAGCCCTATATCGATATGGAGGAGCAGAATGCCAACAAGAACCGTATCGTGGAAGTGCTCCGTACCTTCGGTGTCGAGATCTCCAGCATCAAGGCTACCGTTGGTCCTACCATCACCCTCTATGAGATCACCCTCGCTGCAGGTGTCCGTATCTCTAAGATCCGTTCACTCGAAGATGATATCGCCCTGTCGCTTTCAGCACTCGGCATCCGTATCATTGCGCCGATTCCTGGTAAGGGAACGGTGGGAATCGAAGTACCGAATGCCAAACCCAGTGTGGTGTCGATGGAATCGATCCTCAACTCGAAGAAATTCCAGGAGACCACGATGGAACTGCCTTGTGCGATGGGTAAGACCATCACCAACGAGGTGTTCATGTTCGACTTGGCCAAGGCGCCTCACCTCCTCGTGGCTGGTGCCACAGGTCAGGGTAAGTCTGTCGGTCTGAATGCCATCCTTACCTCTTTATTATATAAGAAGCATCCTGCCGAGATGAAGATCGTGCTCGTCGATCCCAAGATGGTGGAGTTCAGCGTCTATAAGACCATCGAGCGCCACTTCCTCGCAGCCCTTCCTGAAGAGGTGGACAGTCCGATTATCACCGATACCACCAAGGTGGTCCGCACCCTGAATTCACTCTGTGTGGAGATGGATGCCCGTTACGAACTGCTGATGGCAGCCGGTGAGCGAAATATCAAGGACTACAACAAGAAGTTCAAGGAGCGCAAACTCAACCCCGAGAAGGGACATCGCTATATGCCTTACATCGTGGTGGTCATCGATGAGTATGGTGACCTGATCATGACGGCTGGTAAGGAGATCGAGCTGCCTATCGCCCGTATCGCCCAGAAGGCACGTGCCGTAGGTATCCACATGATCATCGCTACCCAGCGTCCTACCACAAACATCATCACCGGTACCATCAAGGCCAACTTCCCCGGACGTATTGCCTTCAAGGTGAGTCAGGGCATTGACTCCAAGACCATTCTCGACCGTATGGGTGCCAACCAACTCATCGGACGTGGTGATATGCTCTATCTGCAGGGCAACGATCCCATCCGTGTGCAGTGTGCCTTCGTGGATACACCAGAGGTGGTGGACATCAACAAGTTCATTGCCTCCCAGCAAGGCTACGGTGGACCTTACGAACTGCCGGAGCCGAAGATGGAAGAGAGCGATATGGGCGGTGGCGAGTCTGCCGACGTCGATCTCACCCACCTCGATCCCCTCTTCGAGGATGCCGCCCGTCTGATTGTCAGCAACCAGAGTGGTTCCACCTCCCTCATCCAGCGAAAGTTCGCCATCGGCTATAACCGTGCAGGTCGTCTGATGGATCAGTTGGAGAAGGCCGGTGTTGTCGGTGCCGCTATGGGCAGCAAGCCGCGTGAGGTGATGGTTCTCGACGAAGTCAGTCTGAACAACTTACTTAGTAATCTTAGATAAAGGTAAAAAAGTAAAAAGGTAAAAAGATAAAAAGGTAAAATGAAAAAGATTTGTTTTCTGATTCTGGCGGCACTCATCAGTACCGCCGCTATGGCACAGACCGCAAAGAGTGTACTCGATAAAGCTGCGGCCAACATCACAGTGAAAGAAGGCGTCAAGGCCAACTTCAGAATGGTGGGAGGCATCGGTAACGCCTCTGGCACCATCCTCATCAAAGGCAAGAAGTTCCACGCCACCACACCGAAGGCTACCGTCTGGTTCGACGGCAAGACCATGTGGACTTATATGAAGGACAACGAGGAAGTGAATGTCAGCAATCCCACAGAGGCACAGTTGCAGACCATCAACCCTTACAACTTCATCAACCTCTATAAGAACGGCTACACGAGCACCCTCAATACCACGGGCAACTCCTATGTGGTTCACCTGACTTCTACCGCGAAGGACAAGAAGATCAAGGAACTCTTCATCACCATCGACAAACAGAGCTATCATCCCACACAGGTGAAACTCCTGCAGGGAAAGAGTTGGACAGAATTCAACATCTCCAACCTCTCGAAGTCGAAGATTGCCGATTCTGAGTTCCGTTTCAATGCCAAGGACTTCCCCAAGGCTGAGGTCATCGATCTGCGATAACGCCTTACCGACTTCATGAACAGATTCCAACTATATCGGCTCCTGCGCAGGAACAACAGTCTGAGAACCCGTCGCAGTCCGCTGTTTGAACAGAGCAAATGGGCGAAGGCACTCCTCTATTTCGGAGGAGCAGTCTTCGCTCTTTACCTTATTATATATGGTATCATCATCGCGATGACAGCCGATGGCTATGCCGGTGTGATGGTGTCGATGATGCCCGTCATCCTGATCATCGACTATCTGCTGCGCTTCATCTTCCAGACCACACCGGGTGTGATGGTGAAACCTTATATCCTGCAGCCGATCTCGCGTTATACGGCCATCGAGTGTTTCCTCATCTCCTCCCACTTCAGCGGTTACAACTTCCTGTGGCTCGCGATGTTCCTGCCCTACTCGTTTATCATCCTCATCGCAGGGGCTGGCTTCTGGCCTGTAGTGATCGAACTTGTGGGCTGTCAGTTGCTCATCATGCTCAACAGTCAGGTCTATCTGTTCTTCCGCACCCTCATCAATCGCAACGTCCTGTGGTTCCTCGCCTCGGTGGTGTTCTATCTGATCCCCTTCTGGCCGTTGCTGATGAAGTTCGATACCGACACCTTCTCTAAGATGCTCGACCTCTATTCTGCCTTCGGACGCAGCGGGTGGCTACTGCCTGTCCTGATCGCCTGTCTCGTCGGGCTCTTCTTCCTCAACCGCATTCTCCAGTTCCGGTTCATCTATGAGGAGATCTCCAAGAAGAAGGAGCATGCCCTGAAGCATATCTCGCAGTTCGGCTTCCTCAACCGTTTCGGACTGGTTGGCGAATACCTGAAGATAGAGATCAAGTCGAACATGCGCAACAAGGCCATGCGGAGCCGATGCATCATGATCCTCTCACTGATCGTTGTCTTCTCCTCACTCACCGCCTATACCGATGTGTATAACAGCACGTTCATGACCAACTTCTGGTGCATCTACTGCTTTGCCCTCTTTGGTGTTGCCTCTCTCACGAAGTTTATGGGACAGGAGGGCAACTACATCGACCTGCTCATGGTTCACGAGGAGAACATCATCGCCCTGCTCAAGGCCAAGTTCTGGTTCTACACCATCGCCCTGCTCATCCCCTTCCTCATCATGTTGCCAGCCGTCTTCACAGGCAAGTTCACCTGGCTCATGATCTTTGCCTATATGAGTCTCACGGCAGGACTGGTCCACTTCATCCTCTTCCAGTTGGCAGTCTATAACAAACAGACGATTCCCCTCCAGTTGAAGATCACCAATGGTTCCAACATCGAAAACGGCTGGCAGATCGTCATCGAGATGGTGGCCCTCTGTTCCCCAGGCATCATCGTCAGCACAGGCTTCGCTTTGGCAGGTGAGACCCCCACTTACATCTTCATGATTCTGCTGGGATTGGTACTGGTTGCACTGCATCCGCTTTGGATCCGAAACATCTATAAGCGCATGATGCAACGGCGTTATGAGAACCTTGAAGGCTTCCACGCCACCCGTCAATGAGGCGAAACGCCTGCAGATACAACTTTTTTGAAAGAATTTCCATAAAAAGTTCCTTTGCACCCGCAAAAAAGAAAATGCACCCGTAGCTCAGTTGGTAGAGCACCTGACTCTTAATCAGGGTGTCCAGAGTTCGAGCCTCTGCGGGTGTACTTTTTTATGCTTTGCACCCGTAGCTCAGTTGGTAGAGCACCTGACTCTTAATCAGGGTGTCCAGAGTTCGAGCCTCTGCGGGTGTACTTCTCTAAAAAGGCTGCCGATATGGCTCAGTTGGTAGAGCAACGCATTCGTAATGCGTAGGTCCCCGGTTCGAGTCCGGGTATCGGCTCACAAACAAAATTCCATTATTTATTGACATGCGGAATTAGCACATCGGTAGTGCACGGGCTTCCCAAGCCTGGGAGGCGGGTTCGATTCCCGTATTCCGCTCTCCTGAGATCATACAAAGAGATGCAAGCTTCAACTTGCATCTCTTATTTTTTATCTCAGTCGGATGGGATCCCCTACTTGGATCTGATAGTCTGCATTCAGTTTATTCAACTTATACAGCGACTCCACTCGGATGCCGTATTTCTGTGCGATCGAGTACATCGACTCGCCCTGACGCACATAATGTCTGTAACCCTTATAATCCTTGGGCGCCTTCTTCTGTTTCTTCTTCAGCCAGAGGATCTCGCCCGGCTCCAGGTCATCACGTTTGTCACGCTCATTATACTTTGCCAGTTTCTTGTAGCTGATGCCCACCTCCTGAGCCAAACTCTTAAAGGTGTCGCCCTGACGCACGATGATATAGTAGTTCTTGTTGAACGCCTTGATCACATGCAGATCCTGACCGTTCACAGGCTGATCCTTCGTGTGCTCATACATGAACTTATCATAGTGCTTCGCCTCGTCATACTGGTAAAGTTTATACAACTGGATGATCTCTATCAGTTTATTGGCATACTGCGGGTTCGTGGCATAGCCGGCCGCCTTCAATCCTTTCGCCCAACCCTTGTAGTCGGTCTTCTTCAGGGAGAACAACTGCCTGTATCTCGGACTGTTCACCAGAAACCTTGAATGGTCTTCATACGACTCATAGGCAGAATCGTAGGCACGAAAGCACTCATTATCCTCATCATCGTCGTGATAGGTCTTACGCCCGTTCCAGCCGTTACACTTGATACCAAAGTGGTTATTCCCTCTCACAGCTAGTTCACTCCTGCCGGCACCACTCTCAAACACACCCTGTGCCAACGTGATCGACGCAGGGATGTTATACCGCTGCATCTGTTCGATGGCCACGTCCTTATATTGGTTGAAATATTGCTGGTACGTCTGGTTCCATTTGATCTGTCCAAACGCCGAAATCGACATGAAAAGTGCTATAGGGATAAAAAACTTCTTCATCTTTTTACAATTCTTTGTGCAAAAGTAGTGATAATTCCCGAATTATTCGTATTTTTGCCCAAAATTATAGCAAATTATGGAACAACTGGAGCTAAAAACCGTTATTAACGCCTGTCAAATGGACGAACTGTCGCCCGCAGATCAGCATCTCATGTCGCTGGCCATCGACGCCACGCAGCGCAGTTATGCCCCCTACTCCCACTTCCATGTGGGTGCCGCCGTCCGCCTGGACAACGGGGTTGAGGTCATCGGCTGTAATCAGGAGAATGCTGCCTATCCCTCAGGACTCTGCGCCGAGCGCACAGCCCTCTTCGCTGCAGGCGCCCAGTATCCTGATGTAGGAGTCTCTACCCTCGCCATTGCCGCCCGAGGCACGGATGGAGAACTGTTGGAAGAGCCCTGCAGTCCCTGTGGCAGTTGTCGTCAGGTCATCATCGAGAGTGAGACGCGTGCCAAGCATCCCATCCGCATCCTGCTCTACGGTCGCCGTTGCATCTATGTCATCAACGGCATCCGTCAGCTCATGCCCTTGCTGTTCTCGGAGTTCTAATAACAGCCTTTGCCTTTGGCTGTCGATTGTTCGCTGAGGTGGAAGTCATAATCCAGATTCTCCTCATCGATCTTCACGAATTGATCTTTACCCTCAATCTCTTCTGTCGGACTTTCCCAGATGATATCCTTGAAGTGACTGTTGTCAATGGCAGGCATCCTGAGCAGACAGTTATTGAAACTGTAATCCACTTCCGCCGTGGTCAGTTCACCTTCCACCACATCTTCGGCATAGCCGGTGGCTATCGTCCCGTCACACACGAAGCGCTTCAACGGGCAGTCCTCCTCATCCACGAAACGGATGGCCTTGCCTCTTTCCGCATCAAACGGATAGAACTGTCCGATGGTACAGTAATTGATCTCAGCCATACCACCTCTCACTGCCAGACAGTCGCCCTTCGCGTTCGTCAACTGGCAATGGTCTATCAGCACCTTCGCATTAGTCACCTTCACGCCATCACCCTTCGAGTTATGAACCACGCAATGCTGCATCACGAGACTATAGTACGCATCATTCAGTTTGGTCTGATCCAGCACGATAGCGTCGGTGGCATTCCTGATCTCCGTATCCACCAACTCATTATCCGTTGAAGAGGCGTAGAAATGGAGGCCCTCCCATTGTCCGCTTATTCGGTCATACGGCAGATAGTCAAACATACGGTCGAGTCGATCGCCCCTCAGCACACAGTCCTCCGTCTTCAGCGAGCCGTAGATCTCCATTCCTCCGGCATCGTGGAAATAGAGCGTCGTATTTCTCAGCGTCAGTTCTGCCCCTTCCTTTACGGTCAGGTCGCCATAGATCACCAACGGTACAACCGACTCAATCACCGTATCCTTTTCGATCACCGGATCATAGAGTTTCCTGGCATCCCACGCCCATGCCCTGAAGTTCACCGCCTGTTCCTTACCGTTCTCCTGAACGAACAGCAGGTCATCCTCCACCAGTTTCGGATCCAACTGATGGGTAGTCTGCGCCGTCAGTTCCACGAACACCAACAGACTGTCTTTCCTTCGGATATCCACATTGCTGATCTGCGAGCCGTTCGAGTTATCGAGATAGATACCATCCACATTCACCCTGAAGCCCGTCTGATTGCCCTTTTTCAGTCTGACCGTCTGCAGTCTCAGCCCGTTGTCCTGACGGTTATACACCCAGAACTTATACGTCGACGACGGCGTATTGCTGAACACCGTATCCAGTTTCAGCGTGTCCACCTCGAAGTCCAGACGCATACCGGCACCTGTCGAGAACTTGTCCTCATCCTCGCAGGCCACCGTCAACAGCGCAACTATCAGCACATAAAAAATCCGTTTCATCTTAATGATAAAACGGACTTTTCTATAAAATATTGCATCCTATTTGAAATAGCGCTTCAGCAAGCCAGCGAAACCAGCACCATGACGGGCCTCGTCCTTCGCCATCTCATGCACAGTGTCGTGGATCGCATCGAAGCCAGCCACCTTTGCGTTCTTAGCGATACGGAACTTATCCTCGCAAGCACCAGCCTCGGCAGCAGCGCGCTTCTCCAGATTCGTCTTGGTATCCCATACGCACTCGCCCAGCAACTCAGCAAACTTGGCAGCGTGCTCAGCCTCCTCGAATGCATAGCGCTTAAACGCCTCGGCGATCTCGGGATAACCCTCACGATCAGCCTGACGACTCATGGCCAGATACATACCAACCTCACCACACTCACCATTGAAGTGGTTACGCAGGTCGTCGATCATCTCCTGGCTTACACCCTCGGGCTTGCCGTCACCAATCTTATGAACAGTAGCGAACGTCATCTCACCATTGTCCTCCATCTCTGAGAACTTAGAAGCAGGAGCCTTACAGATGGGGCACTTCTCGGGAGCAGCATCGCCTTCATAGATATATCCACAAACGGCGCAAATAAACTTTTTCTTCATAATTGCATTTGTTTTTAGTTTAATAATAATTTAATGTGTCTCTAGAGTTTTTGAACTTCTGTTTGCAAATATACGAACTAAATTTCAAATCTCCAAACTTTTTGCCACATTTATTATTCTACTCTGCAATTTTCATCAGTTGCTGCGACGGTCTATCTATATAATAGGTACGCTTGTCGCCCTCGTTGTTGAAGGTCAGCGTCACCTCTTCCACCGAGACATCGAGTTTGCAAGGGGCACCCATGATCAGTGGCAGACAACTGTTGCTGCCCACAGGGAAACCACAGCAGATGGGGATATCCAGGTCGCGAAGGTGGGCTACCAGCATCTGTTCCACACTACCAAACTGAAGGTCGAACTTGATGGAGTTGAACGAACCGAAGATCACGCCCTTCACGCGCTCAAAGCCACTTTGCAATTGCAGCATATAGAACAGTCTGTCGATATCGTGCAGCGACTCCTCCACTTCTTCGATAAATAGGATACAATCCCGATCAGGCGGCAACAGAAACTTCGTGCCGACGATCGAGGTAAAACTGGACAGATTACCTCCCACGAGCACACCCTCGGCGTGTCCGCATCTATTATGGTCGTTGCCTGCAATCTTGTATTGTGGGATCGTTCCGAACAGAACGTCGCGCGTAATCTGAGAATCGAGTTCCTGACCGTTTGCCAACTGGAAGGCCATCGGACCATGAATGCTCATCACTCCCGCACTGGTCACGGCATTGATCAGTGTGGTGATGTCGCCATGTCCGATCAGCCATTTGGGATGCTTCTGATAATCCTCCGTGTGGATGCGGTTCAGCAGATGGATGGATCCATAGCCGCCTCGCGTACATATAATCGCTTTGATGCTATCGTCTTTGAGTGCCCACAGGATGTCGGCAGCGCGCTCATCGGCCGTACCGGCATACACATTCACGTTCAGGCTGTTGGTGTGCGGACCGATCACAGGTTGCAGTCCCCATGACTTAACAGTCTCTGCCGCTTTTTGAATTGCTTCTTGTGGTATCCAGTAGGCAGGTGATACCAAGGCAACCTTATCTCCCTCTTTTAAATAAGGTGGTAAAACTATCTCTTTTTCATGTTCCATATTCTCTCGTTCTTTATCATTTTTCCTTCTGTGATGCAAAGGTAGTCAATATTCTCGAAATAATGGCATTTTTCAGTCGATTCTTGGGGAAAACGATAACACTTTGTGAATTCTGAAACATTTTTGCATATTTTGAAGTTCCGATTTCCTAAAATCCTCGTACTGGGGACAGTCCCCAGCACGAGGTTCTGTTTGTTAAGTCAGGATAAAGTTACCTTTTCGGCGATTATCCTTCGGACGTACGGCGAAGTGGATCCAATACCGCCTTTCGCTATTACGTTCGATATAAAGCTCGTCATAATCCCGCTTGGTACCATCTGAGATATCTAGCAGAATGGAGGCATAACGGATGGCCTGCTCAAATCCCGACACTCGGATATCCACCGCGCATCCTGTCAGGTGGTTGCTGGTAGCACTTCCCCCAGCCCTCTTATTCACCCCTGGCGACCGATATCCCGAATTAATAATTATCCCCTCCGACGGTCCCTGTGCTTCGGCAGGCTCAGCAACCGTATCTTGGGGACTGTTCCTAGAGTAAAGAGTATTATAGGAATACCGCAGATCCTCGAGCCAATTCTCACAGAGATTCTTCAGGTTCTCAATCGCAACCCGACTTGGGATGTTTTGATCCTCCGTCTTAATACTTGTCTTGGTGAGTTCTCCTAAAGTGAAGTGCTCACTTAATTTCATTTCTTTGTTTAATTCTACTTTTTCCATTTTTACTTTTCTTATTTACATTAATTGCCGCAACAATGGCCCTCAGAAACTCCCGATGCTTACGCGGATAGAGCGATGGCGACGGCAGTTCGTCCCAGCCCGCCTGTTCACACAGATTGCAGACTTTCCACATCATTTCATTGGTAGCCTCGTGTTCGAACCACTCTTTCAGCACATTCCGGATACAGAAGCGTTTATACTTCCTCCTGAGGAGGTGCTTCGTTGGCACCAGCATCCGCCAGAGCAGCACGAAGCAATCCTTATTGTTTTCAATTTTCATTTTGACTAATGACTAAAATGACTAATGACTACGTTTTTCTATAATTCGAATCTTCAGTCAGGACGATGAGACCTTGTCTGCGCCAGTTCTTTAGCATTTGCTGAACACAGTTCTGAGTCACATCAGCCCCCTTCACAGCCACAGAGTGCTGCATGGCCTGTTCGAATGTGAATTGTTGATCCAGACGCTCAAAGATTGAGTCATTCTTGCCACGCTTCATCCTTTCTCCATTCAGATTGCCTACATAGTTACGACTTCTTGCTGCGATCTCAATGCGGTCACGAAAGAAAAGTAAGGCGTTCTCCATCAGCGAGTCGGCAATGACTTCATACAAATCCATCATCTGTGGTGTCTGCGTCTTCAGCAACATCTCCTTCCAAAGATTAGGATGTTGTTTCAACTGAGCCTCGGCACCGTTCATGCCGTGTTTATGGATCAGTGTCTCACACACCTTACAAAGCATCAGGCAGCAGGTCATACGTTGTGTCGTCACACAGATACGAATACGTTGACGCGCTTTCGTCCGATCGTCATTCTTCATCGCTTCCAGTCGTATTTTCTCCAGCCACCGACGACCACACTGTTCCAGTTTAGGCAACACGACTTCACCATGCATCAAAGGCAGTAGATGGGCCACTTGCTGGATGCGTTCCAATTGTCGACTGTTCAATATAGGCGGAGTATCCTCCAATGGTGTAAAGGTGTTGTCAGGCGTTCTTGCTACCGCGATACGGCTCTGGAAGCCATCCGTATAGTTATTCACCACGCGGTAAAGGGCATCGGGCGTACCGCACATCGTGACATTCCATAACAGATGTTTGATATGCACTCTTACTGCATCCACACTCTTGGCCTCACGTTCATATTTAGAACCATCGTAACTCTGACGCAGCATTACCGAAAAATCGCTCATCGTCGATTTCCACTTCTGTGCTACCGTATCGGCCTCGGGGGTAAACGAGAAGGCATGCTTGCCCTCTGTATTGGCCAGTCGCTCGGCGAGGTTGGCAACGGTGTTGTTCAGTGTCAGACAACGCACGGGCAACTTTAGTTCTTCGGGTTGATCTTTCTTATTCTTCGCCGCCAGCTTCTTGGCGCACCATTCGTCCTCCTGTTTCTGGTACATCTCGTCGAGAGCTAATACTTCACTCATCCACGCCTCTATCACTGGATCGATATTGCCCTTTCCGCTAGCAAAATCACCAGCAATATAAGCGATGAGATTCAATCCCCGTTTCTGACCGTGGACGTCGAGCTTTACACCTGTTGCCAGCGCACCGATACAAGGGCAGACAGCCGTCACTGTTGGCATTGCCAACTGCGGGCCTACTGCCTCAATCGACTCCTTCACTCCCTGCGGCATCTTTGGGATTTTTTGCAACGGACTAAAGGACTCAAAGACTTTTTCTTCATCATCATCACACATTGGGGACAGTCCCTGTTCTGAAAATCCAGTCCTGTCAGTCCTGTAGTCCGCTGCCAAAAGATTGAGGGTGTTGCGGAGGCGCTGCGGGAAACCATTAAACTCCGACGCAAGCGCACTTTTGATCTTCGCGCGTTTCTCTTCCAACGGGAATCCATCGTAACAGGGAATCACTTGGTCGAGCCACTCGAAATTCTTACCGCAGATATGCCTCAGGTCGCAAGCCAACTGATAAGTCAGCGTATCGCGATCGCCCTCGGTAGGTTCAAAGCCCTGGTTATTCACCTCCCAATACTTCTTCAGAATATCCGTAAACGGAATGCCGTGATAGTCACTGGGGAAGTTTTTTTTGCAAGGACCACAGGACTTAAGGACTTCTATTCCCTCCTCGCCAGCATCAGAATCAGTCCTGTCAGTCCTGTTGTCCGTTGCTAAATTAACCTCAAAGATCGCATCATCCAGATAAATCAGTTCGGCTTCCGTTGTGGTGAAAAAGACCCTCGTGATGTCCTTCGCGTCTTTGTCAAACTCCACACCGAGCAGATCACTAGCCCATTTTAAGTTGCCCTCCTGACTCATCTCTGGCCGACGACTGAACACCAGATGATAACCTTCTCCGCGTGCACTCTCTTCCAACATCCTTAGTCCCAGTTCGTCCTTCTTGGCGAGGATGCGCTCACGAACAGCCTGCATCTCATCCTTGGGTATGTGGTCGATGTCCATCCCGACAGTGGTGCTCATCGTCTTCGATCCTTTCAGCGTACCATCTTTATTTGGCAGACACGAGTAGTTCATCTGAATCAGACGGTTCTTCTGTCGGGCATCGCTTTCGCGTACCGTTTTTAATATCTGGCGTTGATGCTCGTTGTTGCGCTTACTGAGATACTCCTCTCTGGTGTGGATGGGGCGCATGAATTTCACCCCATCCTGCTTATAGATTTCAAATACACTCATCGGCTTTAATCCTTTACCAGTTCTCGAATCACCTTCTGCGCAATCTCACTCGCCTGGCTGATCAGTTTTTCAGGTAGTAGGCTCACCAGTTCCTCTTCGAGCATAAACACGAAATAATACATACCGTTAGTCCCTTTCGACAGCGAACTATTGTCTTCCCTAAAGATCGGTTTGTTCCTCACGCGCTTGGGCAACTCGGTGATATACATGTTACCGTCTCTCATCAGTTGCACCTTGCATCTGGCCGTAAAGTCCTCCATCACCGCATCTTCACAGCATTCAAAGTCAGCTGTGTGGAGTCCGTTCTCCGACAATCCGAAGGTCATCATACCCTCTAACGTTTCCTGCCTATTAATTGTCTTTCTACTATTCTTTTTCATTGTTATTTTCTAATCAGTTCCGTTGCTACCACATCCATAAACACTTGCCCATTGTACTCACGACTCTGGAATCTCAGCGTGGCGATCACCAGATCGCCCTCACTGAACTGGATCGTAGCCAGATTACCCAAGGCACTCACCGCATAGCAGTTCTCATACTTGCCACCCAGTTCCTGAAGCACCAGCGTCCGCTTGTTCAGCACACCGCCCTCGGATTTCTCACTCTTCACAGTAAAGCACTCACCGCACTTCACCACTCTTAAAATCATTTCTTTCATTGTCTTTGTTTATTGTTATTTTTATTTGTTTATAGTTTACTGTTCGCGTACATTATAATAGTTATACAAAAATCTCTTGTAACCAGGCTTCAGGATGCTGTGCTCATCCGCAATCCAGGAATAGCAGATGTCCAGAACAAAATCTACAGATGGGCAACCTGTCGAGTGCGCGATGTGCTGATAGGAGAAGATCACCAAGTCTTCTGCCATTTCCAACTGCATGTCGGCATGGAACCCCATCAGTTGTTGAACCAACATCCCATAAAGCTGAGGCGATACCTTATTCGCTAAGGTCGTCATTTCACGCTCAGCACTGGGGTTCAGTCCGAACTCACTACGCAAGTCCTGGTTCTCTACTCGAACTTTTCTTGCGATTCTTTTCACCATAAAATTCTTTTTCTTCATGACTTTAAAATGTTTAAATGTTAATACTAATATTTTCTGGTGCAAAAGTAGACACAACAAAAAACTCTGGCAAAGAATTAGTATGCCAGAGTATGAGTTAGTATAACTTAGTATCAATTTAGTATGGACGATACTAAATCTTAGTAAGAATCTGCTTGAAAATAATGTCCCATAGTGTCTTACAGATCTCCTCAAACGGGTTGTGCTTCATCTCAAAATACGGCTTGTCCTCTATAACAAGCTTGGAGAAGTTCGTCATCGTGGTCTGACCGATTTTCAGGTTATCCGGACAATTCAGGGGCGTAATCTTTTGGGCATACTCTGCAAATCCTGTCTGAGGACAACGCACGCCAAGCCGGTCTCTTAACACCAGATAGACACCCATCCAATGTTGTTTCTGCCAGAAAATGGCTTTTCCTGTATGATCAGTTATGCCCATCAATGCTTTCATGGCTTCACGGAGCCACGCTTGTTGGGTGCGGTCATCCTGCTTATTGAAGAAACTGCGGATTCTATCTTCTTGAGATTCAGGTGAAGGCATATAGGTGCTCGCAGAAGGCTCCTCCTGATGCAATTCATCCATGTCCTGATGCAACTGGTTCATCTGCACATTATAGTAATATAAGGCGATGCGCTGGTCGTTGGTCAGTTTGTCGAAGATGCGATCGACAACACCTTGCCTCGCGACATCTCCGACTTGAGAAGGTCGAGTCTGACAGCAGCAATTTCTTCATCCGTCGGCTCATCGTCGTAATCCATGATACCAAGGTTCAGGATGTCGGCAGTCAGTTCCGCCTGGTATTGCTTATATTTCTTCATCGTGAGTCTGAGTTGTCGTGATTTCCAGATATCATAGGGCGTTTTCTGACAGGCTTCGTAACTCTTCATGAGTTTCTTGAAAAACGCTTCGCTATGACTCTCTCCCAACTGGAATATCTTCATCGCCAACTCAGCCATCAGATCCACCATCTGCCGTACTTTCTTCTTCAAAGCGACAGAATCGGCTTTCGGCAGGTCGGCAAACAACTTGTGATTCAGCCAATACTGCGGGGCGGTCATCGTATCATAATTGGCTATCAGCACGTTTCTGCAGGTCAACGTCCGCTCGCTGTTCACCAGGTTCGTCAACTTCACGCAGATCGCATCCGTCAGATCACTGACACTGCAGCCACATTTCGCGATGCCGTCTACGTCCTGTTTGTTCAGTTCATCGTACGACTTCAGCATATTGTCCAGTGTTACGATATAAGCCAACTTCTTAACTTTTCCCAGACTATCTTTGTTTTTATTGTTATTCATTTCTGTTTGGTAATTATTTTATAGTTCAAATATTTAGTAAAAAGCACACACCATCCCATAGACATCAAACACAGGTTCAATGCCTAAAAGACTAACTTTGCACTGATATATCTCAGTGCAGATAACAAGAATTCGGGGAGTTCTCGCGGAGAGAGCCGTCTTTTAAGTATGCTGCCCAACAACAATCACCAAGGGCGCTTTTGGTTTCTGGTTTCATAGATATCTCGTTCTATTTTCACATCGGGGACAGTCCCTTTTTGCAAATCTGAGTGCAAAGATAGTGTAAATCGAATGAAAAACCAAATTAATTTGAGTTTTTCTGAGATGCAGCCTATTTTCGTAAGTATCCTGTAACATTTTTCGTAACACGTGTTATAATTTATATACGTCACATAACCAACCTATGAAAAACAAATCTCCTTAAATTTGCAAACGAAATCCATTAAATACGACGATTATGAGCAAAGAAAAGAAGCAAACACTGATGCAGCAGATGAAACAGATTCTGCGCAAGATGAATGATAACGACTTAAAGCGCGTTATCAACGAGGCCAAGTTCCAACTGGCTTTCGGCAGAGAGTTTATGAACAAACATTATCCACTTTAATTATTTTGAACTATGGCAAAAGAACTTGTATTTTCAATTGGAGGGAACCTATATGGTTCGGCTCCTGTCAAACTGGAGCGTAAGAAACTCTATGGTTGGAGTAATATGGTGGCTACTGATAAGCAGAACGTCACTTGTATCTCTGCCTATCTCTCACCCGACGATGCTCTTGTAATCCCATCAGGTGCTTACAAACAAGGTACTGTTGATGATGAAGGCCGTTGGGTAGAGAAGTCAGAACTAAAAGCCTGCGACAGTGAGAATGGTATGGAGTTGAAGGTTGTCCCTTCTTCCTTCGATGCCCCCATCGCTTTGCATGAAACCGTTCCTGCAGAGGAGTTCCTCGACCATGAGTGGGACTCAGTCTATCAGTTGGCTAACACCGATCTGGCAGATGCTATTGGCGACAATATCTACATCTTCCCCTTCAGTTATCGTGGAGGATCCACCTGTAATGATGGCTTCCTCATGCGCACAGAGGCTGGTCTCTTCCTCTTCTCTGGCAGTAAGCTCGACTATCCGATGATCACCCTCGCAGAAGAAACCATCATCGACGACTTTGAAGACGATGTCGAGGAAGATATCGACGAACTTGATTTCAGTATGATGTAGAACCCTATAAATATAATAAGGTATGAGAAAGATTAATATTTCCAACGAGTGTCGCAGAGATGCAGAAGTAGCCTTTGGCAACATCTCCAAGCGCACAAAGACAGTATATAAAACCATCTCTGGCAGCATCGGTCATTCTGAGCGCAGACTAAAATCCACGATCGAGACAGAACCTGATGCCCTGTTACAGCATTTTGCTGATTCTCTCCCAGAGGCTCTGATGGCTGAGGATCCTGAGATCGATATGGAGAAAGCCGGACTGAAACTCGAAGGTCTCCGTAAGGTTTATCTCACACCAGAGAAGAAGGTGGCCTATGGTGTAACCCTCACCGAACACCTCTATCATCCTGATGGTACTGAGAAGGGCACCAAGCCTGATAGCACCGTCCCCAGCAATATCGCGATAGATGGTATGCCCATCCGCTGGACAGGTAAGATGATTCCCAAAGATAAGGCGATGCGCACATTTGTCTTCAAGAAGAGTTATCAGGTACGTCATGTCAACGGACTGACCTACGATTTCCTCTACGATATGGCCAAGAAACTTGATGAGCAGCAGGTGATGATGCTCGTAGGTGGAGGTCAGAAGGGCGTTTCCCCCTTGGTTATGAGCAATGGTGGTACTCCTTATCGTGCTTTCCTCGAAGGTCGTGTTGATGGAGACAGCTATGCCCTCATCCTTCGTCTCACTCATCTTGAGCTCAAAAGTTTACCCAGTAAAGAATCCTAAAAACAATCATTATGGAAAAGAATAATATCCCAGCCGAGAGTCGTCAGAAGGCTATCGACTACAAGAAGAATATCGCTGGCAAGTTTATGCTGGTTGAAGGTGCTAAAATCAAGTCACGTGTGGATGGTTCCGATTTCTGTGTCACGCGTAAGATTGATGGTCATCTGCAGTGTTTGTTCTATCAGGATGGCACCGCTTATATGCTCAACTCAGGAGGCAACCAGATAGCAGACGATCTGCGTTGCATCCATGCCTTTGCAGAGTCTATGCAGCAGGCAGGTGTTTCCTCTGTTGTTGTGGCTGCAGAACTCTTTATGCCCAAACAGGGAGGTCGTCCCAGATGTGCCGATGTCAAGCGAGCCCTCGCCGATCCTGCCCAGCGCAACGAACTCCGACTGGCTCCATTCGATATTCTCGAAGTGAATGACGAACCTTGGAAGGCCGACCATTACAAGTATACCCACGCCCAACTCTGTAAGTGGTTCCAGGGTGATGATGTAATACCTGTCGATATGATGACTGCCGAGTCTCTCGAAGAAGTGCAGACCATCTACGACGAATGGGTAGAGTGTCAGGGCGCAGAAGGACTTGTCATTCATTCCGATTCCCATATCATCTGTAAGGTGAAGCCTCGCCATACAATCGATGCCGCTATTGTGGGCTATACCACAGGCGACAAGGGTGTGCGCGATTTGATGATGGCTGTTCGCAGAGAAGACGGCCTCTTTCAAGTGTTTGCTGTAGGATCAGGTGGATTGTCCGATGAGGCCCGTCTCTGTTTGCTCAATCGTCTCAGTCAGCAGCATGTCGAGTCGCAGTACATCCTTTCCGATTCGCGAGGCATCGCCTATCAGATGGTTAAACCAGAGATTGTCTTTGAACTCAGTGTGATCGAACTGGTGGCCAAGGGCAACGATGATAAGGTACGCACCAATGCCCTACTCACCTTCGATGAGGAGAAAGGTTGGCTCATGAATGGCATGACACCAGGAGTCTCTGCTTTCGGTCTTGTCTTTGAACGTGAGCGCGAGGACAAATCCCCTACTCCTTCCGACATCCGCATCTCACAACTGACAGATCTCTGTCCTTTCGAGGAACAACAGGCCACGATGGGTAAACTCGAGAAGAGTCAGTTGCTGGAGCGCAGGGTATTCCGTAAGATCTCAGGCGACAAGATCATGCTCCACAAGTTCCTCATCTGGAAGACCAATAAGGAGCGTACAGGTCGTTATCCTGCCTATATCTTCTTCCACACCGACTACAGCAGTGGCCGCAAGGATATCCTGAAGCGCGACATGAGTTACTCATCCGACGAGCAGCAGATCCGCAGCATCCTCGCATCAGAAATGGAGTCGAACATCAAAAAAGGTTGGGAGGAAGTAGCATGAGCCAAATAGTGAAAATGAGAGATGTAAGGTTCGGAGTCGAACTTTTCGAGAATTACCACTCTATGACAGCCCTTGACGATCTGCTCTGCAGTTACAAAGGGCTGCCCAAGGGGGTAAACTATATGATCATTGGCGACCCGGGCGTTGGTAAGACCACAGTCATCCTCGACCTCATAGCCAATATTACTCGTCATACCAAAGGTGCTCGTGTACTCTTTATCAGTGCTGAGATGAACGAGATCGACCTAGCCATCTATGTGAAGCGTTATCCCAAATTCGGCAATCTGGACATCATGTTCGTAGAAGCCGATTTCGAGGGTGAGAAGAAGCATCTGCAAGAGATAGAAGAAGTACTGGAGAAAGGCTGGGACATCGTGGCTATCGACTCCTTCCACGAGCTACAGAGCATCATCAAAGAGGAAGAAGATATCTCTATGCGACTGGCAGAGACCAAACTGCTCTCGCTTATCAAGAAGCATAATAAAGCAGAAAACGCCACCAACACCAATACCACCTTCCTCACCATCCAACAAGTTACCAAGAAGGGCTCATTTGCTGGCACCAATCGTTTGAAACACATGATCACTGCGATGATGGAGCTCAGACTGGACAACCCCAAGAACGTGTATAGCGACCGTTTTGTGGTGTTCTCCAAGCATCGCCGAGGCGATGTGGGTGTGAAGCTGTACTATAACCTCAGTAGTAAAGGCGATGTCTTTTTCGATGAAGAGCGTTACCAGCAAGAGTTACAACTACGCAACTTACAGAAGGATGTATCGACTCAGATTCGAGACTTCGCCAATCAGTTCGACAATTTGTTTAACAAAGAAATGAAGTAGCATTATGGATACAAGTGAATACAACAAAATCAAACAAGAGATATTGAATCTACCTGTTATCTATCGAGAGGTAGAGCCCAAAGAGATTGTTGCTTTAGGAGACAACTTCTATAATATTGTGAATACAGAAGTATATGTTGATCCTGGAGTAGCTGGTAGAATTGACAGTTATTTGGGCATAAAAAATAATCAGACTCGTATGGCGTACGATAGTTATGGTGAAAAAGGCCTTACCAATCTACGCAACTTCTTTGGACAGGCAAAGAACGAGAATGACAGCAAACTTGTCTTAGTTGCAAACACGCATTCCAAGCAAATAGTGAGCGCAGTTCCTATAAAGCAAAGCGTGATCTTACCACATGCATTTTTCGACTTTGCAGAGATGTTTATGGATAAAAACCAATATATCCCAGAGAAGATGGAATATAACATGGGGCCAGTAGATAGTATCTCACTCATCATGAGACCTGTTAAAGAGAAGTTCATGGAGTTTGCAAAAGGAGACGAATTCTTATTTAACGGATTATACTTCCGCTGGACACCAGGAGAAATTGCACTAGGCAACTATTACATACGTCTTGTTTGTTCAAACGGACAAACGCAGACTTCACAGAATGCAATTTCTAAAATTGCAGCTCCAACTATTGAGAACTTTCACAAGTTGCTTGAATTAAATGCCGATTCAGACCCCATAAAAAGGAATGTGGAAAAAATGTTAGAAAGTGCAAAACAATCTATGAATACAAAGGCTTCTGTACGCGAACTGGGGGCCGCAGTCAACATATTGAAACAACAGCATGTAAATGATGAAGATGCCAACCAGATCATCCCATATCTTGAGACAAAGAATCTATATAAGGATGCAGGATATGAAGTGGACACAGAGCATATGGCTCTGGCAAAGAGTAATAAAACGGTATGGGAACTGTATAACATGCTGACGTACTTTGCCACACACAATAAAGTATGGTCTCCTCAGGATATTAAACGTACTAACCTCATGGAATCCAGCATGAACTTCCTCCTCAGAAAACGAGATATCGTTGAACACTACGACATCTTCTAACAACCTAAAACAAGAGCCCCTGCACTAAGCAAGGGCTCTTAAAACGGTTAAGAAACAATAATTCTTCGACAATTATCATACTACGTAAGCACCTAACACAATCAATACACAACATAATGTAAACATACGCCTTATTATTTAAGTTAAACAATCAATGGACTATATGCATTCGTATTGATATAGATAGCATATTCCACCCTTTACTCTTAAATCCTTTTGATAGATATTCAATTCCTCATCAGAAGATATGCATTGACCTGTCTTCTCTGAAATATATCGATAGGCATCAGCTTTGCTTTGAAACCTCACACCATCCCCTTCTCTATTATCCGGAAGAACAAGAAATAACAGATAGTTTTCTGGAAAGTATTTGCCCTCTTTATCATTCTTCAGGAAAACCTCGCAACCTGGTTCTTCAGCTATGAAATAAAAAGATAAGGAAGGGAACTTCTCCTGTAATAAGCCTATGGTGTCGAAGGGAGGTTGCCAAGCAGACTCAGTTGAGAATCTAATTGTATCTTCCAGACGTTCCAAACAAGCCCATTCACCTTTGCAATAATAATCCTCGAAGCGCCCTCCCAACTCAGCAATCAAGCATCCCAGCCAAGTCGTGCCAAAACCATTCTCAACTAAAGGTTTCTCCATGTTCTGGAGTTTATACATTGTATTATAAAGGTTATCAAGTTCTTCTTTGTTGCCCTCAACCACATAGCTTGTATCACAATAGTTTGCCATAATAATATATTTTATTTATTGCCAAAATACTTTTCGTAAAACATCTCAGCTGCATCAGAGCCTAGATCAATAGCCTTCTCCCACCACTCTTTGGCCAAAAGATGGTTTGGCTCGTCACCATAGCCGTCGAAATAGTAGTGGCCAAGAGCACAGCAGGCATCAGCACTCCCCTGTTCTGCTGCTCGTTCAAGCCACATCAGGCCCTTCTCGTGGTTCTCCCCTATCCAACCAGAGATATAAAACTCGCCAAGAGCCTCCATGGCTTCTGTATGTCCACACTCAGCGGCCTCTTTGTAATACTTGGCAGCCTCGGCCCAGTCTTCATTCTGATGAGCCTCCCACCCCTTTTGGTAGATGGCTTCCACCTCTTCGGAACAAGTGGTAGGTTTGGGGTAGAATCGTTCGAGTATATACTTGCTGAAACCAAACATATCTGTATCACCATCGTAAGCACCGAAGTTCTTGTGCATTTGACCTAAGCCATTACACATCTTGGCTGCCACCTCACAAAGGAAGTTCGCGCCATGCCCCTTCTCGAGTGTAAAATAGCGATACTCTCCCATCCACTTCACCACCATACCATAGTATGCCAAGGGCTCTTCCATAGGATCTGGGAACTTGATAACGACATACGACAGAGGATAAGATGAGAAATGCAACAACTGCATTTTCTGGAAGTCGATGTTCTTCCACGACTCATCCTCAAACAAGTCATTCCAACAAGCTCCGTCATGTATTGACTCAACACTCTCCAGATAGTAGGAATAATCGTCGTTCAAATAAGAGGGAATCAAGTGATACTCCAACGTATATAGCGCCTCGTGGATTGATTCTGTATACTCCATAATTATAATATTTTTGAATGATTTGAATAATCTACGTTTATTGCACAGCCATCAAAGGCATGTTCGCCAATATACACCACAGAAGAAGGGATGACTACTCGGCAGGTTTTGCCATCCTTGACCACAGACTTACTGAAACAATGATCAAAGATGATGCGTACCCCCTCAGGCACCTGATAAACCTCATCAAGCACAGCAGGACCATTCAACAGAATACGACCATCCGGACTCAGATTGGAACCATCCTCACGAGTATAGCCCCCATCTCTCAATGCCTGCTCTCTGGTGATGACAGGCCTCTTTTTGCTTTGGAATAACTTCTTAAACTTCATACTTTACACCTTATATTTCTATTTTCGGTGCAAATATACGAAGTGTTTATCTTTATATAGGCATTTTTTACACGATGAAAAAAGGCACTTTATTTAGTGCCTTTATCAAGTGGGAAGAATTCTGCGTATGATTCAATGCATTTTCTGATAGGTCCAACCAGATTTGCCAAACTGTCTTTATCCTGTTCGCATTGGGCAATATACTCCTCCACATATTTCATTGGTGATGGAACTAACTGTTCACCATTATCAAGTTTACAATCCTCACTCGATCTGTGTAGAAGCATTGATATCCTTCGAAAATCATATATCAGTTTAGTGGGAGCATTATAATACAAATCAACTCCTAAGGCATAGATGAAATGCTTCTCACTTTTACGAAGTCCTTCTGTCATGACTATAGCAATTGGCAGAAGTATTTCAAAAATAGAATTTTGTTTGCTTAACTCCTCTATGAACTTCAATGTCGCAAATTCTGCCATTGGTTCCTCAATCTCCTTAACATAGGGTTTCCAACCCAAATCAGGACGCAAGTCAAAGAAACGGTGCATCATCTCATGGATATAGACCTTTGCGATGATATACTTCCGATCGCAGCACAATCTTTCTGCCTCTTCCGTAATATTGTCCATTAAAAGCCAAACCTGGGGACCAGAGTGCTTAGTGGATAGAATAGTATAAAATCCCAAGCGATCATCTTCATCCTCTTTCCATCCTGTTTCTTTATTTTTTATACCTTCATGAACATCAAGGAATACTTTTGTTGTATTATACAATTCGCCGATTTGCTTTGACAAGCAATTGATTATCCATAAAAGATTATTCTCTTCAGAAGTTAAATCGTATCTTTCATCACACAAACGTTCATAGTTAAAGAATTCAGTCCTTTTAGTATATAAAACATCGTTTAAAACAGCATTTTCATCTAACTTATTAATAATAACCTTTCTTCTATCACTAAGTGTTTTATCGCGAATAGTTTCATGGGGTATATCATTAAGAAAACAATAATAGAAGAAATTATCTGAAAGATTAAGAAGATTTTTATAAAATTGATCTTTTAATTCATTGTATGCAGCATTAATATTATCTATAGAATCTGTTCCTTCGAACTTCTTCTTAACTTTGCTGGCCATTCCTAAGTTAGACATATTCCCTCCCTTTTTACTTAATTAAATACTTATTTTTAAATTCCACCAAACTGGGGGCTTTGCTCAAGTCTATCATTTCCTCTGGCAGGCTGAGCGAATAGTAAGAATTACTACGATCATAATCTATTGTATACCACGCCAAGTCATCGCGATCGACAATTGCCTTTTCAATACTTCTTCTAGCAGAAGACATGATCTGCTTCAAAGACTCTGCAAATGTTTCATCATCAGCGAATTTATCGTCAAGTTTGTGCGCTTTATCTTCTTTCTCAACAATATCAAAAACTATGTTTAAAAGGTCTTGAAGTTTTTTCCTATATTGTTTAATTTGTTTGATTTCCTTTCTGGGCATCAACATAAACAAAAGATAAAGTGCTTTCGCTGGACGCGTTTCAAACTTAATTAATTCTCTAGCACCTGTACCTGTGTGTTGAAGTATAATATCATACATTCCATCAGTCTTACTTCGCACGAAATCATCTTCTTTCACTACTATTTTGAAGATGGGCATGCCCTTAAAGAGATATTGGATATTATCGTCCTTAAGAAACTCGTCTGGAAGATTGTCTTTTAGCAGCACCAAAAGCCTTCCAATGCCATCGGTGGTAAGAACCTCGCTCATCTTCTGGAAAACTGCGAAATAATTTTCTCCACAATCCGATATACTTTTAAGCAAGTTTTCAATTCTTTGTTTTGCGTCGACCTTGTTCATTATTGGTTCTGTTTTGAGCATCATCTCCGTCAGATGCGGCATAGCTGGCCTTTGTTGAGGCGCAGACTTTACTGAATATCTGCTGAAGATGCTCAATACGTCAGGTTCTTGCTTTCTTAAAAGCTCGCAAAGTGATGTAAAGGGATGTTCTTTCATTTCTTTATCATTTTTCTGCAAATATAAGCAAAATCCTGTATATTGAGGCTAATCGTCTATTTATTTATAAATAATTAATACTTAACCACTCTGGTATTGTCCTTGTCCTTTAGAACGACCTGATGTTCCTCTACCTGAATCGTCATCAATGGTTTATCATTCAGGGTTGACAATTCTTCTGTGGTAATTGTCACAATCTCCCTGATCCAATAGCTCTGCTCTTGTAGCGCCCTTTTGATGACGGTAATCAACTCACCCCACTCCTCTGACCCAGCAAATGACAGTTGCGGATCATAAACAATGGCGATTGTGCATTTGTATTGGCTATAATCCTCCCTGTTGCGACGGAAGTCTCCACGTGACTTACCACGGGAACTCCGACGCATCTCAGGATTAGCCAGATAACCAGCCTGTATAGCCCTGCTTCCAAAGGCTGATACAGCTCTGCGAATTATACTCAGATCCATAGTCATTTTGTTTTTAGGTGGATATTAGCCTCGTCGATCACTGACTGTAGATCTGCCTTGTCGAGGTAAGGCAGCAGTTCTGTTATGACATTGTAAATGGGCATGTCCTCGCCACATTCGTTCTCCAACTCCCTCAACATGGGGAGCGCTTCGTTCAGTGTTCTGATGTTGTTGTTTTTACTCATACCTTATAATATTTTAAGTTTCACGATGCAAAGATAGCAGATTTGTAGTATTCGCAGGTTATTCTTACAACGATGTATTTTAATTCATCGTGTAAAAAGATCAATTGTCCCAACCAAAATAACAGGTTAATAAAAGAGAGGCATCCTTGTTGCCTAAGTCTGAAGACTTTTTTAATAACTTTTTTGCACGTCGTTCGTCCTGTTCAACATCTCCTAAACCATGCATAGAGTAATAACCTAAAATATAATAGGCATCGGCACTCCCTCTTAATCCTGCCTTCATAAGCAACTCAGTTCCAAGTTTTGAGTTTATCTCTACACCCCATCCTGCCAAATAACACTCGCCCAGTAATACCAACGACTCCAAATGACCATATAACGTAGCTTTTTTAAAACAAGTAACAGCTTTGTCGTATTGATCATCCAGATAGAACGATTCGCCCTCTCGGAAAACGGCCTCCACCTCTGCTTCCGATAATGGCGGATGAGAATAATAGTTGTCCAGAATGTACTTGCGAAATGCATCGATATCAATCTCCCCTTGATATTCTTCAAGATATTCCTTATGATTTGAGGTTACTTGGAATATTTGCGCTCCTTTACCATGCTTTGCTAACAAGAAATAGCTGCGCTCATCAAATTGGGAGACAATCATACCAAAATAAGCCTCAATATCAGATTGTGGTTTTGGGAACTTCACGAGAATATATTCCAAGTAAGATGAATAATAACGCATAAAATCCATCTCGTCGAAGTTGACATTTTGATTCCATTCATCAAGAAAAGGATTAATAATGGTTTCTTTCAAATCATCGAATGTATTGATCATTGAGAAGTCAAAGAATGATGTACCATCGGCAATGGAACCCATAGTTTCATACTCGAGTTCGTAAATAACGTTAAGTTTTTTGTTTGTTCTCTTGCTCATAAAAAAATGCCTTTTAGAAGTTTTCTGGGCGAAAGGTACGAACTTCTTGGCATTTTTTACGAGTTTATCGCACGTGCAATTGAGTTTAGTGTGTGTTCTTGCAAATGCATTGAATAAAAACTAAGGAGCTGTTCTTAATTCAATCTCGCCCATGAATCTTAATACCTACTTTTTCATATCGAGCAAATGTATTTTTACCAGGTTCCCATATAATACCATTAGGCATATTCTCTCTAAGTTTATTCCCTAGACGACAATCTTCTTCCTTGGTAACGATACAAACAAATATATTCTTACGGAAATTTCTAAAATATTCAATATTGAATTCTCTATTTTTATATGCCCGGATTAACTCATCTACATACAATTTGGTAGGAACAATATGCTCAAATATCAATTTACCTCCCTTAAATTTATATATTTCTAAATATTTCTCGTCAAAAGAACAACCGTCATTTTTACGAGTATTCCCTTTTATGATACCTTGGACAATAGAATCCCTATCTGTATTTTTACCAAAGTACTTGTCTAAATATATTCCATTGTTAATCCCTTTGTATACTTCTTCACTAAAGAAAATATCTCCTATTACTGCATTCTTAATATGCCATTGCAAATCAAGGAAATCATAATCCTTCTCATTATCACAATATCTGGACAATTCTCTTTTAATGTGATTAAAACGTTCCTCTTCCGTATCATAATACCATGAACCGGATCCTTTTCTCTCCTCATTATTCTTTCTATTCGAGGGACGGCATACTTTAGCTATATTTTCAGGCATACTATTATCTTATTTTTGTTACTTCAATTAATTTCTCCCAGACTTTGACCATCGCGAGGGTGTCGAGTTCGCAGTAGCGGAGGAGGGCCTCGCGAGTGGCTGCGGCTTCTTCAGGGGGCATGTTCTGGATGCGAGGGAAGACGGTCATAGCATCGCCACCATTCTGCACACGCGTGTCGAGGTTGTGGTAGTCGAGCTGAGGATCGTCAGGAAAGAGGGATGGCAACACGCGCTTGATGCTGAACGAATTGCCCATCGATGGCAAGTAATAGTAACCTGCCTGGAAAGGATCGAGCAAATCAACAATGTGGTCACGAATGTTCAGCAGATGCGCTGCCAAGTCAGGATAGAGCACTGCCAACTCCTTGATACGTGTACACTCAAAGGCCTTGTTATAGGCCAGCGTGCAGACATCCATCGGAATATCCTTACAGAGTTGCTCTGCCAATGCCCTGCGAGGATCTGAACCATCGCTGGGTGCCAAGAACTCACGATGCTCTAACGCCCCACCCTTTTCACGAAGGATATGCAGCGAGTATTGGAAAGTGATCTGTTGATATGGGCGAGCACCATCATACTGAGGAATGGCCTGCTGCATGGTCTCGAAGTCGAGGAAATAAAGTGGATAGCTCAATTGATCGAGAAACTCACTGATACCCTGCTTATCGATATTGGTCTGCTGATTAACCTGCAGCAGATGGATGGGCTTCGAGACATTATTCACCACATCGGCAAGCTTACGATAACCCTGCTGATATAGTTTTAACTTATCAGAGAAATTCATTCTATACAGATCGAATACTGAGGGCGATTCAAGATGGCGAGTGCAATACTGCCAGAATGCGCAGGGATAGGGTTTGTGGCAATCCTTAGACAGATCGAGCACAGGTTCTTCCTCCTGCTGAAGCGTCTTCAAGGCTGCTGTAGTTTGATTGGGTACCTTGACATACTCATTGGCTACCAGTTCCTTCATGTCAATCGTCACAAAGAGATGCTCCAGATCGAGTTCGCCCTGACGAACATAGTCGCTATTCAGACAGACAAGATACGTACCAGTGACGTTGATACCACACTGCTCCAGCAACCATTTCTGATAGGCTATATCTGGAGCATACTTCTCGAGTTTGGTCTCCTGGCCATTAAACTCAGGGAAACTGCTGCTCTTCACCTCATAGATGGCATAGCCACCTGATGTTTTGCGAAGGATATCCACTGCACAATAATGGCCCTCGATGGCGAAGGATGCCTCGCAGATGTTCTCAGTGCCATTGGCCAGACAATCTTTGGTTTTCTCGATCATCGCTGCAATGTCGAGTGAGCCATCTTCGCGCTTGGTGGTTACTTCAACAAAGTCGCCAAATAGTCCCATAGCGAGATCGCCCACAACATTACCCATCTCGAAACGGGCCTCTGTAGCTGGATCAACCACAGCCACCTCTGGCTTATAGACTCTCAGCCACAGAGCCTTCAGACACTGACAAGACAATGTATAGCGTGACTTCGACAGATTAGCAGAACGCTTTTTAGGGGTAGTATTACTCATTGTTCCTAGTTTTTTGCAAAGATAAAAATAATTCTCTGATCTACCAAGAAAAAAGCTCACTTTTCCTTAGAGTCCTCCGCTTTTTGCCGTTTGTAGTACTTTGACAACCTGATGTTGAAAGCCAGCAATTCGAGTGCTTCAGCTGTCTGTTCGTCGCAGTCTTTCTGGGCTTCTTCGTAAAGAGCCAGAAGTTTATCATCGTCCAGATAGGTGATGTCGTATTTGTCGTAGAGTTCAGGTTTGTATGCTTTGCAAATCAGGGGCATGAGTTCATATAGCATCAGTTCCTCAGCAGGTTTTGCCAAGGGATGGTTAGGTGTACTAGCCAATATCTCTTGCCACGCCTCGGCTGCGTTATAATAGAGGGTTCGCATACCAAGACTGACACTACACTGCTCGATGTACTTCAGCGTCAACAATCGTATGGCTTCTACTGGTGGGATGTGAATAAAATCTTGTGGATCGTCTGAGCAAAATGCACAGAGTTCGCCATGTTCATCAATTATATCCATAACCTAATTCCTTTAAATGTCGTTTGGAATCTTTGGAGCCATCGAAGTTGATGGCTTGTAAGAATAATTCTTTGGCTTTTATGAGATTCTTAGCCACACCTTCACCCTTCATAAAGAGTACGCCCAGATTATTGTAAGCTACTGAGGTAAGGAGGGTATCGCCTCCAGTATTGATGGCCTGGCGATAGAGTACTGCGGCTTTGGCATCATCGCGACGTACACCCAAGCCCTTGCGATACATATAGCCCAGAAAGGTCATCGCTTCGGCATGCCCCTCACTGACGGCCTGACGAAAACATTGCTGGGCTTGCTCGTAATCATCATCAAAAAGGGCTCTGCGTCCTCTGGCAAAAGCCGATTGATCAGCCATCTCAGTTTCATAAAGTCGCTGGAGTTCATTGTTCTCTTGATTGTTCATTTTTATCATTTAATTAGGGAATACACGTAATGCAGATATATGAGAGTGCGAGTCCATGTAGTCATCATCAGTCTTACACTCTGAAAGGGGACGATCGAGAATGACATAGCAATCATCCGAGGCATCGAGGCGCAAGGGTGGCAGATCGTTCTCATAGAGTTTTGTAACCTCATCTACCAAACGAGGGGTGGCATAGACGAAACCAGACCAAATTCGCTTTTGCCCCAGATCGAGTACTTTTACAGGATCACCAACCTTGAACCGTATCTGATGCTCCAGCCGACCATAAAAGATGCCCACGATGGAACCAGAAGCGAAAAGCCGTTCATCCATCTTCGAGCCATCGGGCAGATAGACACGTTCGGAAAGGCAGTCGTCATCACCGTTCACACACATCACTCCAAAGGGGATCTCGCGGATGATAAAACAGAAGATGGCCTCCTGTTCAAACTCAAAAGGACTCTTTGAGATACGCAGCATCTCGTGCTCTGCCTCCACCAGAGAATGGAAACGGATGCGCTCGTCGTTATAGACCTTGTCTTCTTCCAAGAGTCTAACGACATTCAGTTCAAAATAACTATTCATCATCACCTAACAATATTTTTTGTATCCATTTCGATATAATTTTGGTTTGATGGCAACAAAGGTAAGCATTTAGTCGTTTCAAAAAGCATCTATTATACGTGTAAAAATCAGTCATTTTAGTCAAAGTCATTTTAGTCAAAATGGATTTTGAACTCCGTCATTTTGCTCACTATAAAATATATATTTTATATATATTATTATAGTGTGTCATTTTTCGATTTTCCAAAATTGATTTTGACTAATGACTAATGACTATTTTGACTAAAATGTTAAAAATGCAATTAGACTGAAAATTTTTTAGATTTTATTCGTGAACCGCATTCTGAATGTTGTACCTTTGCACCGTCGAAATGAGACAAAAGTTTGCGGCCTAACTGGGGCGTAAAATTTTCCTAGTGCACGAGGATATTTTTTCCAGTATAGCAGCAGATGACGGCTCTTTCGCGAGAAAAGTAAATTAATTAACAACTAACCATTAAACAATCAACATTATGGCATTAAAAGTAAAAGCAGTAGAGAGACTTGTGAAGTTTAAGAAGGACGATCCCGGCCAGTATCGCTATGTGATGCAGCCCGAACTCTACACGGCGCTCGCACAAGACAAGGTGATCAAGGAGGCTGCCCTGCGCTCAGGCGTGAGCCGCGGTGTGATGCAGGCCTGCTGGGATGCAGCAGGAGAAGTGATCAAGGCTTGGGCGACGGAAGGTCACTCGGTGGCTCTGCCTGGACTCGGTTCCATGCGCTTCGGTCTGCGAGCCAAGAGTGTGGAGAAGGTTGAGGACGTGAAGGCTGGTCTGATTTCAAGTCGCCGCATCATCTTCACTCCCGCCAGCGACCTGAAGGATGAACTGGCAGGCACCGCCATCCAGATTACCTGTTTCGACCGAAACGGCGATGAGGTGAAGCGTGTGACCTCGACCGACCCGGGTACTGTGGAGGATAACGAGAATCCTTCGGCAGGTTCAGAGACCGGTGGTGAGAACGGCTCAGGCTCTTCGACAGGCTCAGGGACCGAGGTACACAGTGGCAGCGGCATCATCCCTACCCCAACCGATCCTGAAGACGATCAGCCCGCTTAAACTTCAACTTGGGGGCAGTTCAGCCTAAGGGCTGCCCCCAAGTATTGAGAGATTGAGAAAATGAGAGAATAAGGAATTAAAATTGAGAGAGTTATGAGTAAGAAAGAGACAGCTAAGTTTATTGCGCAGATTATTGTATCCATCGCAAGTGCGATCCTGACTGCATTGGGCGCCACGTCCTGTATGGGATACTAACCAAAGAATCCTCGGCTAAGGTCGAGGATTTCTTTATTTCTGAAACGACACACTATCAAAGTTAATATTAGGGACTGTCCGGACTGTCCCTAGCGCTAAAATCCAGAAAAAGCCCCCAAAACATTTGGTTATATCAGTAAAATTATATACCTTTGCATCGCAAAATAAATATATTGTTGAACTTAAAAATAAGACTATGGACGAATTACAAAACATCCAAAATCTCATCTATGTCATTCGCAGACAACGATTGGCGCTGTTATGCATTCCCACCTGGAATGTTAAATCTTTAGTTAAAACGTATAATAATCATCTGATTATTTGTATAATTCGCAAAGTATTATTATCTTTGCAGCGTCATTTCATCTAAATCATAAGAAAATGGCAACAAAAGAAGAATGGTGGGAGTATTACAATGAACTCCAGGATAAACTCGAGAAAATCCAGAAGTCAGACCTCCCAGAAGAAATAAAGCAAGAACTCACGGACATCTACCTCGATAAGATGAGCATCGTAAAAAAGTATTTCTTAGAATAAAACAAGCATATTATGGAACAAGATGTATTGACCACCAATCAGCATATGGCAAAATTAGATGAGTTGAGAGCATCAATGACTCCCCATGAGCGCGAAGACTTCAACAACGCACTAATTGCCGAGGCACGAGCACTTATTGAGAAAGGCGACAAGATGATTGCTGAAGAGACTGACCATATTCGTCAGCAATTGGGCGAGATACCTGAGATCCTGTCCATGAGTTACATTGCCAAAAACTATTTCGGCAAGTCACGCACATGGCTCTACCAGCGCATTAATGGAAATAATGTGAATGGTAAGCCCGCTTATTTCACTCGTTCAGAACGTAAACAACTCCAAGACGCCCTTCATGACATAGGGGAAAAACTCTCTGCCATTACATTGGTCTGATTATTATTGAGATTTTATTTTGGTATTTAACCCGTCGTGATGACGGATGATCTTCATAGTATTAGATTTATATGGTAGAGGGCTCAGCGGAGCCCATTTTTATTCGTTTTTCTGAAAAATATCCAAATCTTTGTTGTAGGCGGGGGATTCGATGGAGAGCAGGTTGAGGACGGAATCCAGCAGGGGCTTCCTGCGACTTAGAGGTTGGTTTATAGCGTCGGAAGTTGTCGGAGGTCCACACCAGGAGGGGGATCTCATACTGCTCCTTGGGTGCCAGTTCCATCGGCAGGCCATGCATGAACATGTTTTTCTCACCCAATGACTCGCCGTGGTCGGAGATGAAGATCATGGCAGTGTGCCAGTCTGTCAGTCCGCGCAGGGTGTTGATGAGTCCATTGAGCAGGTAGTCGGTATAGCGGATGGTGTTGTCGTAGGCATTCACGAGGTTATCCACGGGCGTATAAACCTCGAATTCCTTGGGATATTTATCCGTGTATTTCGGTCCGTGACTGGTGCTGGTGTGCAGGATGATGAGCACCTTATCCTTCTTGCTGGAGAGGATGCGCTCCTTCAAGCCTGCGAAGAGGATGGCATCGTAATTTCTATCCACGTCAGGATAGATCTTGCCCAGATCGACATCCGTGAGGTATTCGTCGATATGGATGGGCGGCTCGCCCCAGTTATAAGTACGCCACGACACATCTACGCCCGTTCGGAAGGCATAGTTGGGCAGGAGTTCATTGAGATCGGAGCTGGCGATGGGTTCAAGGATGGCCTTGGTACCTGCCGTGGTATAGGTGGCGCAGGCATTGGCCTGATAGACTTTCAGGCCTGCTTGTCTGGACAACAGCGGATTCGTGTCGCGGTGGTAGCCGTAGAGTTGGAAGTTGGCTTTTCGAGCCGACTCGCCGATGACGAGCACCACCACTGCCTTTTCATGATCAGCGATATGGCCGTCGGGCAGTTTGATCTCTTCTGTCTGAGCATCGTGCTGGCTGCTGATGACGCGCCCCGTATTCACCAGATAAGACCAGGGCTGCAGGAGTCCACCCAGTTCGGTATCGTACTGCGTGATCCACAGTATCTGTCCGATATGTAGCAGGGCGACCACGAGGATGATTGCCAATGAACTGCCACAGCAGAGCGCCAGCCGCTTGGCCTTGCCATAGACCACGGGCTGCCACAGACAGTAGATGGCGGGGAGTAAGCCGAGCAGCAGGATGCACAGCCACAGAGACCAACTGAAGAAGCCTGAGGCTTCGGAATAGCGGGTGTTAAAGACGTTCTCAATGGTCGTCGCATCGATGATCACACCGTAGGTGAGGATGAAATGGAGGGCGGTGGCGTTGATGATGGCCAATAGTGCCAGCAGGATTCGTCCCACGAACCTAAGCAGCCATATCACAAGGTAGGTCATCATGAAGTTGAGCACTAACATAACCACCACCAGGGATGCCAGCAGGAAGATCTTCCCTATACTTACGATACTTGAGAACGTGAATAGCGATTTACTTGCTATCAGCCTCTGCCTGCTTGGTCTCAGGTGCATCCTCACCGTAGTAGTTGTAGTAGGCGTTGTAACGGTTGTAACCCCAGTTGCTCTGCAGACGGTCGGGATCGAGTTCCTTAGCCTTGTCGTAGTAACCAATAGCCTCTTTGTAGAGGGCCTTCTTGGCGTTGGGATCCTCTGTGTTCTGGGCACAGACTGAGAGCGCGGTACCTGCATAGGTCTGGAGAGCGGCGTTGTCAGACTTCAGCTCACAAGCCTTCTTCAGATAGGTGGCTGCCTCTGCGGGCTTCTCGTTGAGCAGACCGAGACCCTTGTCAGCGAGGGCTACGAAGTTGTTGGGGTTCTCAGCAAGTGCATCGTCGAGCACCTTGAAGGCTGCGTCCTTCTCACCGATACCGAGCAGGGTGTTGTAGAGCTTCTCCATCACACCGTCGGTCTTGTGCTCTGCATAGAGGTCCTTCAGCTTGTTGCAGTAAGCAACAGAGTCCTCATGGCTCTTCAGACCGTCGCCGAGGATTTCGAGCTTCAGGTTCAGACAGCCCTCATATTCCTGAGGATCCTTCATGGCGATGTCGCACAGCTTGGTGGCTGCTTCCATGTCCTTGTCCTGATAAGCATATACAGCTGCGAAACGTGCTACCTGGCCGAAGAATTCTTTCTGCTGGGTGCGGTCGCAGTTAGCGAAGAGGGGTGCTGCATCGCTGACCACGAACATCTCCCAGTACTTACGGGCCTTAGCGTTATCACGGTTCTGGGCAGCATCCTGACCGGCGTTCACGAGGGTGAAACGGGGCTGGGTGAACAGACGCTGGGCGTTCTTATCAGCGAAAGCGGGCTTTACCTTTCCCTTCTCGTTGGGCAGCTGGTCGTACTTGTCGCACTCGATACCATTCTGGAGGGCATTGTAAGCTGACTCCACCAGGAGGTTCTGGTCAACGGGCTTCTCTTCCTTACCCATGGTCTTGTTCACCTGATTCTCGGTTACAATGGCATTCTGGGCATCGAAGTCTGCCAAAGCCAGGTCAACGAGCTTGTTGTAAGCCTTTGCCTTCTCTGCGGGAGAGGCCAGCTGATCGAGGGTGCTCTTAACGAGCTGCTCTGCTTCTGCATAGGTCTTTGCCTTGCGTCACTGTCACCGGCAAATGCTGTAGCACTGGCTACGAACATCACTGCCATCATCATTAATTTCTTCATACACGTAAAAATTATTAGTTGAACATAAAAATATTTATTCGTTGTTAGTCTCCGGAGCCTGTGTCTCAGGAGCTTCTGCATCGTTCACGACCTCTGCCTCTTCAATGTCGTCGTTCTCCTCAGAGTGCTGTACCTTGCAGACGCTGGCGATGACATCATTCTTCTTAGCGAGGTTGATGAGACGGACGCCCTGTGTGGCACGTCCCATGACGCGCACATCGGCAACCTTCAGACGGATGAGCACACCCGACTTGTTGATGATCATCAGGTCGTTTTCGTCGGTGACCACCTTGATAGCAACCAGGCGTCCCGTCTTCTCGGTGATGGCGAGAGTCTTCACACCCTTGGCGCCACGGGCGGTCTTACGATAGTCTTCCACCTCTGAGCGCTTGCCGTAGCCGTTCTCAGATACCACCATGATGGTTTCGGTCTGAGGATCGTTGACGCAAACCAATCCTACCACCTCATCGTCGTCGCCATCGAGGCGCATACCGATCACACCGGTAGAGACACGTCCCATCGTGCGGACATCGTTCTCATCGAAGCGTACGGCACGTCCGTTGCGGTTGGCGAGCAGCAGTTCGTTGTGGCCGTTGGTCAGACGAACGCCTACCACCTCGTCGCCCTCGTTGATGTTGATGGCGATCACACCGGCAGCGCGTACATTCTTATAAGCTGCAAGACAGGTCTTCTTGATGATACCCTGCTTCGTGGCGAATACCACATAGTGGGAGTTGAGGAATTCCTCGTCGTTGAAGTTCTTGATACGCAGCACGGCATTGATCGAATCGTCGGGATCGATGTTGAGCATATTCTGGATGGCACGGCCCTTCGAGTTCTTGTCGCCCTCGGGGATCTCGTAACACTTCTGCCAGTAGCAGCGTCCCTTCTGGGTGAAGAAGAGCAGCGTGTTGTGCATCGTGGCGGGATAGATATATTCGGTGAAGTCGTTGTCGCGATGACGGGCGGCCTTGGCGCCGACACCTCCCCTGCCCTGCTCGTGGAAGTCGGCCAGCGGTGTGCGCTTGATGTAACCCATGTGTGATACGGTGATCACCACTGGATCATCGGGATAGAAGTCTTCGGCATTGAACTCGTGGTCGAAGGGGATGATCTCCGTACGACGCTCGTCGCCGTATTTCTCCTTCACCTCAAGCAGATCCTGCTTCATCACCTCCTTACAACGCTCGGGATTGTCAAGAATCTCCTGCAGGTCGGCGATGAGTTTCATCAGATCATCATACTCCTGATGGAGCTGATCGACACGCAGACCTGTGAGCTGTGCCAGACGCATATCGACGATGGCCTTTGACTGGAGTTCGTCGAGTTCGAAGCGCGCCTCTAAGTTACGCTGTGCGTCGGTCGGTGTCTTACTATTTCTAATAATGTGTACCACCTCGTCGATGTTGTTCACGGCGATGATCAAGCCTTCGAGGATGTGGGCACGCTCCTGTGCTTTCTTCAGATCGTACTTGGTGCGACGGATGGTCACATCATGACGGTGCTCTACGAAGTACTTCACGCACTCTTTGAGGGAGAGCAGACGGGGACGCCCCTTTACCAGGGCGATGTTATTCACTGAGAATGAGCTCTGTAGAGCCGTCATCTTAAAGAGTTTGTTGAGCAGCACATTGGCGTTGGCATCGCGCTTGCAGTCAACCACGATACGCATGCCCTGACGACCAGACTCATCGTTGACGTTGGCCACGCCCTCGATCTTATGCTGGTTGGCGAGGTCGGCGATATAGGCCACGAGGTCGGCTTTATTCACACCGTAAGGAATCTCCGTGACCACAATTTTGTCATGAGTTTCTCCACTCTCGATCTCTGCCTTGGCACGCATCACGATACGGCCACGACCTGTCTCGTAGGCATCACGCACACCCTGCAGACCATAGATATAGGCGCCTGTGGGGAAGTCGGGACCCGGGATATACTGCATCAGACCGTCGGTGTCGATATCGGGGTTGTCGATATAGGCACAGCAGCCGTCGATGACCTCAGAGAGGTTGTGGGTCGGCATGTTGGTTGCCATACCTACGGCGATACCGTTACCTCCATTCACGAGGAGGTTAGGTACCTTAGTCGGCATGACGGTGGGCTCTTCGAGCGAGTCGTCGAAGTTGTTCATCATATCAACGGTGTCCTTCTCGAGGTCGTCCATGATGTGCTCACCCATCTTCGAGAGTCGGCACTCGGTGTAACGCATGGCTGCTGGTGAGTCACCATCTACAGAACCATAGTTACCCTGACCATCAACCAGCGTGTAACGCATGTTCCAGTCCTGGGCCATACGAACGAGGGCACCATAGACGGAGCTGTCGCCGTGGGGGTGATACTTACCGAGCACCTCACCTACTACGCGCGCACATTTCTTATAAGGTTGGGTTGAAACGTTGTTGATACCCATCATACCATAGAGGATACGACGGTGTACGGGTTTGAAACCGTCGCGCACATCGGGAAGGGCACGCGCCACAATGACTGACATGGAGTAGTCGATGTAGCTGGACTTCATTTCCTCCTCGATGTTGATTTTGATAATTCTGTCGTTGTCGAATGTTTGATCCATTTTCTATTTTTTACTTTTTTACCTTTTTACTTTTTCAAAAAATCGCGTTTAAGGCACTTTTTAAGCCCGCTGACGCGTTTTTAACCGTGCAAAGGTAGTCATTTTTTCATAAAGAGCCAAACCTTTTAAGCTATTTTAAAAGGATTTGCCCTCTTTTTTAGGCTCTGCCTTGAAGAATCAAGAAATACTTTCATTTCTTTCATCACTGAAAGAAACGAAACAAAGAAAGGTGCGAAAACGTCCTGGGCTCGGAGGCCGAAAGTCCGATTTTCGTAATCATTCGAAGAACTCGCTTTGCTCAAACAGCTTCTCATGTCGATTTCCTTGTCTCGCTTACGCGACACAAGAATCGAAGAAGATTCCGAAAATAGTACATTCTTTAAAGACCTCCTCGTGCGGAATGTTTTCGAAGGATCCTACGGACGACAAGCGTTTAGCGTAGTCGGCATAATAAAACATGGCTCGCCCCTTAGGGGCAAAGGCTCTGCGAGCCATACCAAAACTTTGATGGAGACGACTAGTCGTCGGAATCAACTAAGCCCCTTGCCAAAGATTGGCGAGGGGTTTGGGGAGTGGTCTGAAGCCCTCCTTAGGAGAAGGAGGGTTGGGTGGTTGTGACCTGCAGGGCTTGCCCTGCAACTTTGTT